>JAGLCY010000160.1 GCA_023270185.1 Candidatus Krumholzibacteriia bacterium
TGACCCGCAGGATGTAACTGGCGATCTCATTCAATACGATTGCACTGCAAAGTATTTAGATGGCGATTATCCGGTAATTAATTATCAACATTTTCTCCCAGTTGTTGATGTGCCTGCTGAGTATACGTGGGATAACCCAGGGGGAATCGGCTGGAGCTATTTCCCAGCAACCCCAGACAATCGTTTAAGAAATAACCCCAATGTTAATGTGGGGGTGCATTTCACCGGGGCGATCGGGTTTTGGCTCAAAGAAGACCTTCGAATAAACGGAATTACGGCGACCAACGATCTGACAGTGGAAAATTATTATACGACCAATTTTATTTACCCGATTCCGGAGTGCGGCGGGATGGAACTGCGCGTTGAGTATCAATACCCGAATCGATATGGATCACCGATATGGTTTCCGTTAAATACACATAAAATTACGGGTGCCAGCAACGCAGACTTGGTTGTCGATCCTTTAAATACTATCAATTTGTCCGACCTTGTAGCATTTAGCCTAATGATGGGAACATGCGAAGGAGATTTGGAGTATTCACCCTGTGCCGATTTTTTCCCAAGCGGTTGCATTAACCTAACGGATCTTCAGATTTTGACTGAAATTTATTCTACCGATCCAAACAAGAATGGTGAATTGGCTGTTTTTCAGGGTGACGTTTGGTTATCCGGAATTGAGGAAAGCACTCGTGATTGCATCATAAAAACTGAGGTAACTTGGGATGCGGCAATTGTCCGTTTCAAACTCCCTATTAAGGACCCTTCAGAGATTATTTGGTCCCCCTCCAGGCCCTTTGTCGACCGGTCAGTCTTGGTCTCAAATAAATCGGATGATGGGATAATTTTCAGCTTGGTTATTTTGGGACCAAGTGAGGCCGGAACAATTGAATTGGGTACCCTCTCATCGGCTTCATTGGATGTTTTGGATAGAATCCAATTCCTAAGTACCGAAATCGGCTCAGCGGAAAAACCGTTCAATAAAACCGATTCTCCGGTGTCCTTATCAACCTCATTGGGTAACGCGAGTCCAAACCCATTTAACCCAATGACTACAATCTCATTCGACCTTCTAAAGCAAGCCTCCGTGAGGATGGTTATTTACGACGTATCAGGTCGCCTGACGCGCACTTTGATTGACGGCGAAATTGTGGCAACCGGTAGACATGAAATAGTATGGAACGGACGCGATGATATGGGTAAGCAGGTTGCGGCCGGGGTGTACTTCTACCGGCTTGATACAGATGAGTATTCCGAAACCAAGCGTATGGCTCTTGTAAAATGAACATTGACTCTCGCCCAATTCGGCCCCGGGCTTAGGTTCGGGGCCGTTTTAGCAGGCTGCCAGTGGCGAACCGGTTGAAACCGATTAGATTTGAGCGGAATGAACATTGAACCACCACGCCCTACGTCGGATGCGAACACAGATGAATTTTGACAACCATCCTTTTGCCGAGATCGCCGCCAAAGTCGCCGTCGGCGAGCGCCTGTCCACCGAGGACGGCCTTCTGCTGGCCGCGAGCGACGACCTGCCCGCCCTGGGTCTGCTGGCCCACCAGGTGCGCACCCGCATGCACGGCGATGCGGTCTACTACAACATCAACCGCCACCTGAACCCGACCAACGTGTGTTACGTGGGCTGCGAGCTGTGTGCCTACGCGGACGATCCCAACGCCGAGGGCACCTGGTCGTATTCACCCGCCGAGTGTGTGGAGATCGCCCGCCGCGACTGGTCGCCCGACGTGACGGAGTTCCATATCGTTGGCGGTCTGCACCCGCGCTGGAAGTTCGACGTCTATGTGGAAATCCTCAGGGAACTGAAGCAGGCCTTCCCCACGGTACACCTGAAGGCCTTCACCATGGTGGAGATCGATTTTCTGGCCAAGCTGGGCAAACTTTCGGTGCCCGAAACGATCACCGTCCTGCGCGAGGCCGGCCTGGATAGCTGTCCCGGGGGCGGCGCGGAAATTTTCCATCCGGAAATCCACCATCAGATCGCCTCGAAAAAGATGAGCGCCGAACGCTGGCTCGAGGTATCGGGCATGGTCCACGAGCACGGTCTGAAATCGAATTGCACCATGCTGTTCGGACATATCGAAGAGCCGCGGCACTGGGTCGACCATCTGATCCGCCTGCGTGAACAGCAGGACAAAACCGGGGGCTTCCAGTGTTTCATTCCCCTGGCCTTCCATCCCGAAAACACGAAATTCGCCCACCTGCCGGGACCGGACCTGATCGCCAAGCTGAAGGTGATCGCTTTGAGCCGCCTGCTGCTGGACAACATCCCGCACGTCAAGGCCTACTGGGTGATGATGGGCCGGGAAATCGCGCAACTCGCCCTGCGGTTCGGGGCCAACGACCTGGACGGCACCGTGATTGACGAACGGGTGACCTTCGCCGCGGGGGGCGCGGCGGGCAAGGGCATGACTGTTTCGGACATCCAGGACTTCATTCGTGGGGTGGGCCTGAGGCCTGTCCTGCGTGACACGGTCTACAACGAGATCGAAACGGTGAGCTGAGTACGCTTCATGTTTGAAACCAACCGATTTTTCTGCCTTACGGCACTGTCTCTGCTCCTGCTTGTCGTCCCCGCCGATGCGACGCCGCATTTGGACTACGTCATCACCTGTGAATCCCTGCAAAAATCCGAACTCGAGTTGGTTCTGACCGTTACCGGCTGGGAGCCGGACACCTTGAGTCTGCAGGGCGTTCCCGTCTACCTTGACAATCCCCTGGCCGAAGGTAATGGAGCCATCGTGAGCCGGTTGGAGGTGTCCGACGGCAGCGGCGAAGAGCCATCCGGCCTGCGACGCGTCGAAGCCGGAAGCGCCGGCGGTCTGGTGCTGCAGATAACACCAGTTCCCGACACGCTTGTGGTCCGCTTCAAGGCCCGGGTAGCCTATCGCCACAGCCGCCAAACCCGCGACTACCCCATACATCTGCCGTTCATGGACAAGGACCAGGCCTGGCTATACGGCAACTACCTGTTCTGTCACCCTCGGCTCGACGTCGCTGAACCCGCTTCGGTACGCACCCCCGTCGATATCCGTTTGTCCTTCGACCTGCCTGACAGTGTTCCGTTGGTGGGTGTTCCTTCTGCGGAGCTCGCCTTTGAAAACCTGCACGAGCTACTGTCGATACAGTTTGGGCTCGGACGATTCCTGGTGGAAGAAACAGAGGCCGATGGTGTGCCTGTTAGCTTGATCTACAAGAACGGCGACGAGTTCGACGAGGCCGAGCGGGAAACCCTGAGTGAACGTACGGTGGCAACGGTGGCCGACCTGAAGGCCTTCTTCGGTTCGATCCCCTACCCAACCTGTTCCTTCCTGTATTTCCGGGATAGCGGCACCGGCGGTTTGGAGGGATCCTACGCGTGCCAGGCCTACGTTCCGGCAGGCGTGGACCTGAGCAGCCTTTCGGATCGCAACTCGCGGGTCTTCGCCGTGACGGTCCTTCACGAGTTCTTCCACACCTGGAATCCCATAACGCTGTTCGCGCTGGAGGACCCCTGGTTCAAGGAGGGAGTGACCAGCTATTACGGCAATGTGCTGTCCATGCGCCTGGGTTTCTATACGGTCGAGGATTACAGGTTGGATTGGGAACGAGACGCGGTTCGCCTGGAGGACGGATCCCTGGTGGGGGACATACCGTTGACCGATCCCAGAATCTGGCAAAAAGAATACGATGGGGAAGACTGGCGCCATCTTTCCTACACACGGGGCCACGCCGTGGCCATGTTGCTGGATGTCGCCATCCGCGAGGTTTCAGGCAACAACCACAGCCTCGATGACGTCATGCGTCTGCTGGCGCGACGCCACCTGCACGGAGGATACACCCATGAGCAACTCATGGAGGCGATCCACGCGGCTACTTCATACGACGCCATCCCGTTTTTCGACGATTACGTGGACGGCAACCGCGTTCCCACGGTCGAGGACGTTCTGATCCTGTTTCATGAAGGCTGAGGTCCTGGGGATTTTCGAGGGGCCCGAGCGCTAAGGCGGGTGGCTCTATCGGCTCGCCGATTCGGGCGCGGGCATTCCTTCGCCAGCGATTTTGGTGGCGACCGCATCGATCACCAACCCCAGCACCGCTCCTTCCAGCACGATCCAGAACGGGCTCGTTACCCCACTGAATGCCCCGCCCAGTTCCTGCATGAGCACACTCAGCTTTTCGTACATCAGGAAGGCCAGAACCAGGTTGAACCAGGCGCCGAAAACCGGGCCGCGGACCCAGAAGGGCATACCAAATTTCAGCATTGGGATGATGGTCGAATATCCCCATGATCCCGATCATGGCACCGAGGGTGGTATACCAAAACAGGATGCCGACGCGTAGCCACATGCTCTCGCCGGGCCAGAAGTAGGGGATAAGGATAGAATCCAAGAATACCGAAGGCCATGCCGACCATCTTGGCTGTGCCGACGCGTTTGATGAAGTAGGAATCCGGGTTCATGAGTGCCTCCCCGTGCGGGCATTCGTTCGATCAGGTAAACCCAGAATAGCCGATCTTCGGCCCGAGCGCCTCTTGACACCGGGGCCCGGGGTGCGGCTTACTGCAGGAAGATAATCGCAGCCTTTCCGCCACGATATCGAAAGGAACAAGGGCATGGCCCAGAAGCGCTCTCTCAAGGACAAGACCATCTTCATCACCGGCGCCAGCCGGGGCATCGGAAAAACGATCGCGCTGCGGGCCGCCCGTGACGGGGCCAACATCATCATCGCGGCCAAGACCACCACCTCCCACGCCAAACTGGAAGGCACCATCTTCACCGCCGCCGAAGAGATCGAAAAGGCGGGCGGCCGCGCCCTGGCCGTCAAGACCGACATCCGCTTCGAGGACCAGGTGGCCGAGGCCATTTCCAAAGGCGTGGCCGAGTTCGGCGGCCTGGACATCGTGGTCAACAACGCCAGCGCGCTCGGCCTGTCCGGCCTGCAGGAAACGACCATGAAAATGTACGACCGCATGCAGGACATCAGCGCGCGCGGCAGTTACGTGGTGACCCAGCTTGCCATGCCCCACCTGTTGAAAGCTGACAACCCCCACGTGTTGAACATCAGTCCGCCCCTGAACATGAAGACCAGGTGGTTTGCCGGTCACGCGGCCTATACCCTTTCCAAGTACGCCATGAGCGTGTGGGTTCTGGGCATGTCCGCCGAATTCGCCGAACAGGGGGTTGCCTTCAATGCCTTGTGGCCGAAAACGGCCATCGCCACCGCGGCGGTGCGAAACCTGTTGGGCGGAGAAAAGATGATCAACGCCAGTCGCCAACCCGCCATCGTCAGCGACGCGGCCTGGGCGATCCTGACCCGCGACAGTCGGACCTGCACGGGCGGTTTCCTGATCGATGAAGAGGTCCTGGCCGAAGAAGGCGAAACGGATTTCGACAAGTACGCGGTCAAACCCGGCACTCCGCTGATTAATGATTTCTTTCTCGATTGAGGTTTTCCGTCATGATCAAGACCAGGATTTCCATAAAAACCAAGATCATTTGCACCATCGGACCGGCCAGCCGAACACCTGAAATCCTTGAACAGCTCATGGCCGCGGGCATGAACGTCTGCCGACTGAATTTTTCCCATGGGACGCAGGATGAGCACGCCGAGCTGATCCGGGACATACGTGAAATTTCAGCCCGCCTCAAAAAACCCGTGGCCATCCTGCAGGATCTGGCCGGACCCAAGATCCGGACCGGACCGGTGGCCGGCGGATCGATCACCCTGGTGGAAGGTACCGCCTTCAGGTTGACCAATCGAGAGGTTCCCGGCGACGCCTCGGAGGTGGGCCTGACCTACCCCGATCTGCCGCGAACCGTCCAGGCCGGCGACGCCCTGCTGTTGGCCGACGGACTGATGGAACTGGTCGTGGAGTCAACGGATGAGACCGACGTGAACTGTCGGGTGGTCACCGGCGGCGAGTTGGGGTCGCACAAGGGGATCAATCTGCCCACCAGGACCATCGACGCGCCCATCCTGTCCAGGAAGGACCTTTCCGACCTGGAGTTCGGACTGGCCCAGGACGTGGATTTCATTGCCTTGTCATTCGTGCGGAACGCCGGGGACATCGAGGCGGCCAACAAGATCATTCGCGCGGCCGGCAAGGACACGCCGGTGATCGCAAAGATCGAAAAGTTCGAGGCCCTGGACAATATCGACGAGATCATAGCGGTCGCCGGCGGGATCATGGTCGCGCGGGGTGATCTGGGTGTGGAGATTCCCCTGGAGCAGGTGCCCCGGGCCCAGAAGATGATCATCGCCAGGACCAATGCCGCAGCCAAGCCCGTGATCACCGCTACCCAGATGTTGCGGTCCATGGTGGAAAATCCGCGGCCCACACGGGCCGAGGTGACCGACGTGGCCAACGCCATCCTCGATGGTACCGACGCGGTCATGCTATCTGAAGAAACAGCCGTTGGGGCTTATCCGGTCGGGGCGGT
>JAGLCY010000161.1 GCA_023270185.1 Candidatus Krumholzibacteriia bacterium
TTTTCCCGTTGTCGGTTCCATTCCAACCACGCCAGCAATTATCTGCCCCTGAGTCTCAATCTGCCGGCCGACAGGGACAAGGCCCTGACCGCCCTGGATCACGTTTTGGCGTCCAGAGATGAAAACAGTTTGCGGCCCGATTACCTGCGAGGGCTTTGAGCCCCTTGACACGGACCGCCCCACAGGTGGATCATTCACCTGAAACGGGGAATTCTGATTTGGGACGCTCACTCAGCGAAAGATCCGAACCATGACCGAGGAAAGCTCCAAGCCCATCCGACTTCTCCTTGCCGACGACGAGGAGGATCTGGTCACCTTCCTGGCCCACCGCCTGCGTAAGCGCGGCCTTGAAGTCACCATGGCCCTCAGCGGATCCGAAGCGGTCTCCGCGGCCACGGAAATGAAATTCGACGTGGCCGTTGTCGATCTCAAGATGCCCGACATGGACGGCATCATGGTCATCGAAAATCTCAAGAGTCTTCAACCCTTCATCGAAGTGCTCATGCTCACCGGTCACGGCAGCCATGACTCGGCATGGGAGGCCGGGCGCCTCAACGCTTTCCGCTACATCCTGAAGCCCTACGATTTTGAAGAGCTCTTCGACTTGATCAACACCGCCGCGCTACACCGCCAAAGGCGTATGCAGAAGGAGTTCGAGGAAAAACTGAACGAACTGATGACCGGCACCACCAGCCCCCGGGACCTGATTGAAGAGAGTGAAAAACTGCGCAGTGAGTACGAACAGGATTAACACCGCACTGGTCGGCGAAGGCCGCCAACTGACCGATCTGCTGGCCGGCCTGGCCACCCGTTCCTCTCTTCTGCGACTGAATATCGTCGCGGTGGTCGACCTCGATCCCGGCCCGGACAGCCCGAATCTCGACCTGATCCGCGGCGCCGGCATCCAGAACATTTCCACCGGCATTGATGATATCCTGACCCGCGACGATCTCGACCTGGTGATCCTCGGCTCGGAAAACCACGATGTGGCCGCGGCCCTGCGCACCGGCTTGTTCCCCCACATCCCGGTGCTGGGCCCCGAGGCGAACAACATCATCCAGAGCGCAATCCGCCTGGTCGAGGACAACCGGGCCCTGCGCTCGGACAGTCGCCGGCTCAAGGAAACCCGGCTGCGGCTGAACATCTTCGTCGAGACCGCGCCCCTTTCCATCTACATCAAGGACACCGAGCTGCGGTACCGGAAAATCAACAACCACGCCCAGAAAGTCCTGGGTGTCCGCGAGACGGATGTTGTGGGGAAACGGGACAGCGCGGTCTTTTCCTCCGGCGGCGCGAGGTGGTTGCAGAAGGTGGAGCAGGAAACCCTGAACAGTCGGCGCACCCTGCACGCCACGGGAGTTTTGCCGATCCGGGGCCAGATGATGCACGTTAAGGTCACCTTGTTCCCCGTCATCGAGAACGGTCGGGTGGAGGGACTGTACGGTCTCATCGAGGACACGACCGAACTCCATGAGAGTGAAAGGATGCGCCACCAGGTTGACGACCAGCTCAACGAGACCCAGAAATATCTGCGCGAGGTGCTGGAAAACAGCCGGGACATCATCTTCCTGACCGATCCGACGGGCAACATCCTGACCTTCAACCGCGGGGCCGAAGGTTCGTTGGGGTATTCACGGGATGAAGTGGTCGGAGCCCCCGCTCACCAACTCTGTGCCAACCCGGAAAATTTCGACATCCTCTTCGCCGAAACAATGCGCGAGGGGCACTCCACCAGTTACGAGGCCGAGTTCCGCAGCAAGGACCAGCGGGCGGTAATCTGCAATATCAGCCTGACCTTGATAGACGGTCCCGACGGCAAACCCCTGGAAGTTGTCTGCCTGTGCCGGGATCTGACCACCCGCCTGCGCTTGAAGAACGACCTGATTCGCTCGGAACGATTGGCTGCCGTCGGACAGTTGGCCTCCGGTGTGGCCCATGAAATCAACAATCCCCTGGCCGTGATCGACACCATCGCCGGTCTGGTTGAGGAAACCCTCGAAGATGAGGGCGAGGCGCTCAAGGCTGATACCAGGACAATGCTGACGAAGGCCATGGACCGGCTTCACCACCAGGTCAAACGCGTGACCGCCATCACCCACAGCCTGCTGGGCTTTGTGCGCACCCAGCACGCGGGCATGGCGAACGTGGACATCGAGGAGTTGCTGGAGGAATGTCTCGGTGTGTTGGGTACCGAAATCAGGCGGTCGCGTGTGGAGATTGTTCGACTCTACACCCCGAACCTTCCCGAGTTCACTTCAGACCCCATGCTGCTGCAGCAGGTGTTCGTCAACCTGATCAAGAATTCGATCGACGCCATGCAGGAAGTTCCGGGACGGACGGGCATCCTGGAGATCATGACCAGTGTGGACGCCCGGCGCCTTCTGGTCACCATCCAGGACAACGGTGTCGGAATTCCCAAGGAGGATCAGGAAAAGATCTTCAACCTGTTCCACACCACCAAACCGGCAGGTCAGGGCACGGGTATGGGGCTGTCCATCGTGCACGACATCCTTTACCGACTGGGCGGCACCGTGCGGGTGGTCAGCGAACCGGGACAATGGTCGCGTTTCGTGGTGGAAGTTCCCCTGAATCCCCCGGAAATACCTCTGCCGGATCCCTCGATCAGTCTTTGATCTCGTCCAGATCTCCACGCAGGTTTTCCAGCCTGGCCAGGAAGGCTTTTTTGGAGCCGGCGGCCATCTGGGAAGCCAGGTCACGATACTGGCGGATCCCGGTCATAAGGTTGGTCTGGATTTCATCCAGGGACAGGTTCTTGACGTCGGGAAAACCGGCGCCGCGGCGTTCGAGGTCCCTCTTCATACGATCCAGGTGCAGGGAAATTTCCTTGAGGAACATGTGCGGACGCTCGGAATTGATCGGCAGGCTGGCCCGGCCGTAGATGTGATCAACCATTTCACGCAGCTTGGCCACCCGTGAGAAGTAGACCGTGTTGGGGCCGCAGCAGATCGCGCTCTTGGCGGCGGGATCGATTTCGTTGACCACCGTCGCGGACCCGGCCAGATCGTGGCAGATGCAGGCCTTGATGGTCACATCCTCGGCAAGAATGGGCAGGTCATCGGGATTGCCGCCCAGGGAAATGAGCTTGCGCCGCTGATAAGCCCGGCTGGCCGTGCAGATGGGCACGTCGGTGAATTCGGTGTTCGAGACCAGGAATCCCTTGGGACACTCGCTGCCAGGATGACCTTCGGCGATGCGCTCGAGACGGGTCTCCTCACTGAGCGAGGTTTTCAGGCACCAGAACGGCACCCCGAGAGGCGACGAGTCGCTGAGAAGAACATCCTCTTCGTTAGCGACCTGAATCTTTTGCAGGTGGCTCTCGTCGATGTTGACCACCTCGGGCACCAACAGGAAGGGACTGCCCCAGCCCGTGCCGTCCACATGGTATTTATCTTCGAGCATCCGGTTTTCCTCGGACGTGCCTATGCCGCCCTGCACCGTGACGCGGAAATCCATCTTGGCTTCGGGAATGGCCCGTCCCATCTCCTGCATGGACGCGCTCCAGATCTCACCCAACTGATTTCCCAGAGCTTCGCGCTTCTGGGCGAACTCCTCCAAGACCGGTCCCAGCAGCGTTCCCTTGCCGCCAAAGGCATGCCCGCCGCAGTTGAGGCCCGATTCGACCCGGTACTCGGAAACCCACAATCCCTTACGGGCCAACAGCTTGCCCTGAATCAGGGCCGAACGGAAATCCCCAACCTTCAGGACGATGCACTTGCGGATCTCTCCGGTGTCGTCGGGAAAGAAATCCTTGAATTCGGCGAGGTAGTTGAACAGACGGCGGTTCATGCCGGCCGACAGAACGAGCGAGGATTTCACTCTGCTGTTGGCGTATCCGCGCAGGGCGCTCATGGCATCGGAAAATACGGGCGGCAACAGTTCGCCCTTGCTCATGCGATCCCGGTCGAGCTTGGTCATGATGTTCACGTCGATGCCCCCGGACGTGATCCGGTCACGCAAATGCTTCTGGAGGCGAGCCCTTTCGGCGGGATCGCGCACCGTCTTCATCTTGTGGTACATGGCCTTCAACGGGGAATCAGGCAGCATCTCGAAATAGCGCGTGATCTCACTGCCGGCCACGAACAGGGAGCCGCGCAGTTTTTCAACCTGACCTTCGATCATCTCGTCCATCATGTTCAGGTACGAAGTGATCCGGCTGGCCCGTGAATCTTCATCCGATTCGGGAATTTCTGTATACTCACGCCCGGCGGTTCCACTCAGGCGCTTGCGCATCTGCTCGATGAGCTTGTCGTCCACCAGGGATATCACGGATGAAATTCCGTAGCGCGCCACCTTCATGGGCGTGTCGATGGTGAAACCGGTGCCCATGACCGGAATGTAGAATTTATGGACAGGATTTATTAGAGGATGGCTCACGGCATTACATCCTTAAAGCTTGAGACCGTTGAATACTGCCATCAATTTACGTTAGGTGCCTACGGTTGCAACCATTATTAACTATTGATCAAGGACATCCAGGATTTCGGCCGTTTTCTCATCCATGAGGGCCCGATCACCCCGGGATTCCACATTCAGCCGTATCACAGGCTCGGTATTGCTCTTACGAAGATTGAAGCGCCACTGGCCCATGTCCAGGGATAGCCCGTCGGTTCGATCCACGCTCTTTGCGGTTTCGAGATATTTCTTTTCAATTTCGTCTAAGGCCGCGTCGGGATCCTTCAAACGCCGGTTTATTTCCCCGCTGGCGGGGTATTTCTCCTGCATGGCCTTGACCAGATCCGAAAGGGGCCGACCGGTGACCGACATCTCCTGCACGACAAGCAACCAGGGCAACATTCCGCTGTCGCAGTAGGAAAACTGCCGGAAGTAGTGATGGGCCGACATCTCGCCGCCGTAAACGGCGTCTTCGGCGCGCATGCGTTCCTTCATGAAAGCGTGGCCGGTCTTGTTCATGATGGGTCGGCCGCCCGCTTTTTCCACCATGTCGATCGTGTTCCAGGTCAGGCGGGGATCGTGGACGATGCCCCCGCCGGGATGATCCCGCAGACTGGCCGTCGCCAGCAGTCCCACCAGATAGTAGCCCTCGATGAAGGCCCCGGTTTCATCGAAAAAGAAGCAGCGGTCGAAATCCCCGTCCCAGGCCAGGCCCAGATCGGCCCCGTGTTCGCGCACGGTCTCGGCCGTGACGCCACGGTTTTCCGGCAGCAGGGGATTGGGAATGCCGTTGGGAAAAGTGCCATCGGGTTCCTCGAAAACGGGAATGATCTCACAGGGCAGGTATTTCGCGAGCGCGGCCACCGCTGGCCCCGCGCAACCGTTGCCGGCGTTGGCCACGATTTTCAGGGGCTTGAGGGCGGCGACATCCACCTGCGCGACCAGATATTCAACGTATTCGGCCATGATGTTTTCGGTCGTAACCTGGCCCCTGGTTGCGGCCGGTTCCAGGTCGCCGCTGAGGGCCGCGATGCCGATTTCATCCAGCCCACTGTCCCCGCTGATGGGTTTCGATTCATCCCGGACCAGCTTCATCCCGTTGTGGTCCATGGGGTTGTGGCTTGCCGTGACCATGATCCCGCCGTCCAATTCACGAGCGAAGGTCGTGTAATAGACCATCTCGGTTCCACAAAGACCGATGTCCAGGACATCGACCCCCGCGTCGGTCAGTCCACGGGCCACGGACTCACACAATTCCGCGCTGCTCAGGCGGCAATCACGTCCCACGACCATCCGACGGGCCCCGAGAAACCGAGCCGTGGCCAGCCCGATCCGATAGGCCAGATCAGTGTCCAATTCGGTGGGCACGACGCCCCTGATATCGTAGGCCTTGAAACAGGGCGGCTTGGCGCGGTCTGCGGACATGTTGTATTCCCTTCTGGCGGACCCGGGCCGGACCGGAACTTTTGATTGGGTCAAAGGTTGTTTAAAATGTCTCCTTTGAGTAGCATGAATACCGAAACTCGGCAACCCGGGAGAATCCGGGCATCCATTCCAAGAGAATCCGGAGAGATCATGAAGAAACTCGCCAAGCTTTCCGCCATTGCCCTGGTCACCCTTGCCTTCCTGGGTTTGACCGGATGCATCCAGGTGCACAGCGACACGGTCATCGAAAAGGACGGATCGGGCACCACCAATTTCACCATGTCCATGAGCCCCGCGGTTCTTGAAGCCATCAAGGACATGAAGGCCCTGGACATGGACCAGGACCAAGGCCAGGACATGGATATTCCCCAGTTCGAAGACATCAACAAGGATGATCTGGTCAAGGCCGGCAAGGGGCACGGCGTCAAGATCACGAAGTTCGAAAAAGGCCTGATCGATGGTCGCGAACAGCTCGAGGTCGTCATTGATTTCCAGGACCTCAAGGGTTTGTCCTTCGTCATGGGCAATCTCATGGGCGGAGCACCGGGCGACGGCATGGGCATCTTCGAAACCGCCGATGGAAATTTCATCCTGAAAGAGACCCAATACGATTTTACCGCCGAACAGGCCGAAAAAGTTGATCCGACTGAAGATGCCGAGCCCAAGGCCGAAGCCGAAGTTGAAGCTGAAGACGAAGGTGAAGAAACCACGGAATCATCCACCCTGACGGACGAGGAAAAGGCCCAGAAGAAAATGGAAGTCATGGGCAAGATGATGGGCGCCATGGCCGAACTGGACGTAAGGTTCACGATCACCGTGCCGGGCGAGATCATCGAAAGCAACGCCCCGACCGTGGAGGGCGCCACCTCCATCTGGGCCATCAACGCCGGCAACATGATGGACCAGCAGGGCCAGGACATGGAACCTGAGATCACGTTTTCGAGCAAAGGCCTGAAGATCAAGGCCCTCGAGGAATAGTTTACGTGAGAAGGTCGGAGCTGGAATCGGTCGACGGCGCGCTGTTTTCCGAACTGGCCGTCACCTGCGAGGTGGGCTACCTCTCGCTGGTGACGGCCACGGGTTATCCACGCGCCATCGCCCTGAACTTCGCGGCAATCGATGAGACGGTCTACTTCCACGGCGCCCTCGATGGTGAAAAGTTCGAGCTGATCCTCGCCAACCCCCGCGCCGGGTTCACCATTGTCAAAGCCTACAGCTACATCCCCTCCTACTGGTCCGCGCCGCATTACGCGTGCCCGGCGACCCAGTTTTTCAAATCGATCGAGATCAAGGGAACCTGCTCGGCGGTGGACGATCCTTTCGAAAAGGCCCGCGCCCTGGGCGCGTTGATGGATAAGCATCAGCCTGAAGGCGGGTTTGATCCCATTGACTCCGAAGTACCTGTTTATGCCAAGGCGTTGGAGGGGGTCGGGGTTTTTCGGGTAGTGCCGGAATCGTGGACGGGGAAAGTGAAGTTCGGGCAGAACGAGCCGGAGAAATTAAGGCGGATCTTTGTCGAGAAATTAAGGGAGCGCGGTGGGTTTATGGATGAGGAAACCGCGCTGGAAATCGAGTCAGGGTTGTCTGGGTAACCCCCAGCGTTACGCCAACTTCTCCTCGATACGCCCCAGCCGTTCCTGCATCTCCCTATGAATTTTCTTCTGTTCCCAGCGCAACATGAAAACCTGAAACATCAAGGGAACAATAAGGATAACAAGAACAGTAACGCCGTTGTTCATGACCGTCTCCCCCTTGAAGGATTCGCCAACTCAGGACCATATTAAGAAACTACCCCCGCAACGGGAATAATATTCGACAACATGGCCACACCCCACAGCACCCCTGCCGCAAAGTGTGGCCATTAATCAAACCAATCAATTCTAACCCGACTAGGGAATCACCCGGGCCTTGTACCCGTACTTGATGACTTCCCATTTGGGATCTTCCGCCAGCTTGCGGAAAACGATCTCAACCTCAGTGCCCACCTCCACCTCATCGGGCGGCGCCTCGCAGACCATGCAGGTCAGCCGGGTGCCGTTGTCCAACTCGACGATGGCGTTCACGTAGGGTTTCTGGTTGTCGAACTCGGCAGGCGGAATCCAGCACGTCGTGTGGGTGACCACTTTGCCATGCGAAGGCAGGGTGATCGTCGTGAACTCCTCGCCGCCGCACTTGCGGCAGACCGCGCGTGGAGGAAAATGGACTTCCTGACAACCATTGCACTGACCGGCTTCCAGACGGTAGCGCTGGGGAATTTCCCGGTGGTAACGCGGAGAAATCATCACTTCACCTCCAGGATGTGAACGACGCTGCTGCCGCCGCTGCCGCCCATGTTCTG
>JAGLCY010000162.1 GCA_023270185.1 Candidatus Krumholzibacteriia bacterium
TTCCAGGCACTGCGCATCGCCGTCAACGAGGAACTCGACGCGCTTTCCGAAGTCCTGGCCAAGTTGCCGGGACTTTTGCGTCCGGGGGGGGTGTTTGTCGTGATTTCCTATCACTCACTGGAGGACCGGATGGTCAAGCAGTTCATCGCCAGGGAAAAGCGCGATTGCATCTGCCCTCCGGGTCTGCCGGCATGCGTATGCAAACATCGGAAGGTTCTGGACGCCCTGACCCGCAAGGCGGTCAGGGCTTCGGCAGAAGAGGAGTTAACAAACATCAGGGCTCGCAGTGCCCGGCTTCGGGCCGCGGCAATCATCTAGTATCAATCAGAGTGGGGGGCGCGGGGCGAACCCGGGCCGGAAGAGAGATGCGGCATGAAGATTCCCGACATCAATATCAAATGTCCCGCGGGACCGAACGCGCGGCGCGGAAGCAGGGCCATGGCCCACAGGCGGAGATTGCTCAAGGGCAAGGTCAGCCTGGGTATCATCAGCACTTTTGGTCTGGGCCTGTTGTTGGCCGGATCAATTTTTATTTCCAACAAGACAACAAGAATGCGTGCGGATATTTCCGATCTGGATTCCCGTCGGGAAGCCCTCTCGGCGAGGTCCGGCGAACTGTTGTCGCAATGGAACGCCGCCACTACCGCCAAGGTCATTATTCATCGGGGGAAAACAGAACTCGGCCTGGAGGAACAGGAGCATCCGGGCCTGGTGCTCATTTGCAAGGATGACGCCGTTCAGGATGGTCGGGACGCGGGATGGCGAAGATTTTTCAAACGGTTCGGTGGAGGCGAGGCTGCACTCGCGGCCGGGGACCAGATGAGCCAGGTTGTCGGGTCCATGATTTCCCTGACACCGCGTGACGCACAGGCTGCAGTGACACAGGGGGGGCACGTCAATGACTAGCAGAAGCAGGGATGCCCGGCGGTTCCGGATCCTCAGGACCCTGATGTTGCTGGTCGGCGTCGTATTGGCCGGCCGACTGGTTCATATCCAGATTTTCAAACACGATGATTTACGGGCCAAGGCGGAGCGGCAGTGGAAAAGTTCGGTTCCCATCACGGCGGAGCGGGGGAACCTGTACGATCACCACGGTCAGCCCTTGGCCCTTTCAGTTACCACCTGGCGGATCGGGGTTTCGGGGTCCCGTGTCACTGATTCGAACGCACTGGCTGTCCTGTTGGCGGATGTCCTTGAAGGCGACCGGGCCCGCATCAGGAATAAGATCATCAAAGCCGGGAATTCTCATGTCGTTCTGGCCACGGAAGTGGTGTTGACAACGGAGCAGAAATCCAGGGTCGAGGCCGAGGGACAACAGGCCATAACCGCGGAACCGATTGAGGGGCGTCTGTATCCCACGGACGGGGTGGGCGCCTCCCTCATCGGCTTTTTCCGAGAGGACCAGGACCAGGATGTGTCCACCGGTCTGGAACACAGTCTGGATCACTACTTGGCGGGGAAGCCGGGAATGGCAAGTCGAACACGAACGGGAAATCCCCACAAGGACATGGGCCGCGTGGAAATAGAAAAAGCGGTCCATGGCAAGGACATCGTGCTTTCACTGGATATCAAGCTTCAGACCATCTGTGAGGAAGAGCTCTCCCGCAGTATCACCGAATGCGGTGCCGACGGAGGTTCGGTCCTGATCCTGGATCCGAACACGGGGGACATCCTTGCGGCGGCAAGCGGGCCGCTGTTGGAAACACGGCGAGGCAGGCACCGGGATCCTGGAATCTGGATCAACAGCAATTTCACCAGCCAGTACGAGCCCGGCTCGGTCTTCAAGATATTTTCGATCGCGTCCATGTTGCGCCACAGCGCCATCGATACAGCCACGGTGTTCAATTGCGACAACGTGAAGACAAATGGGATTTATGTATCAAATTCCGGTAATCATGACCTCGGAAATCTGTCGATGATGGAGGCGTTTTCAGCGTCGAGCAACATCTACGTGGGTAAGGCGGTGGGCAATCTGCGGGAGATCGAACTCTATCGCGACCTGTACGACCTGGGCTTCGGCCAGGCAACGTCTTTGGCCTACGACGGACAGCCGGCGGGCATCCTGCGTCCTGTTACCAATTGGTCGAAGCGATCGAAGCAGACCATCGCCATCGGACAGGAGGTTGCGGTCACATCCCTGCAGCTGGGCCTGGCTGTTTGCAGCGTGGCCAACGGGGGAACCCTTTACGCTCCTCGAATGATTCGGGAAATCCGGGACGACAAGGGGCGGGTTCTGGAAAAGGTCGAGCCGACGCCCTTGCGCCAGGTCATGGCTCCCTCCCTGGCGGCTCTCATGCGTGAAGCCATGGGGCGGGTCGTGTTGGAAGGCACCGGACAGGACGCCGGAATGGATTGGATCACAACCGGAGGAAAGACCGGAACCGCCCAGAAATGCGTGGATGGGAAGTTGTACAAATCAGGTGCCTACATTTCGAGTTTTGCGGGAATGGTTCCCCTTGATAATCCCCGTCTGGTCATTATCACTGTCCTGGACGAACCCAAATCTCAATACCACTACGCATCCAAAAGCGCTGTCCCGTTGTTTGCTTCAATCGTCAAGGGGATCAGGCGCTCGACTCCCTGGTTGACGGACGTGCCCGGCGGCCGAACTTCCACTTACACTCCCCCGGACAAGCAGGAAATGGTGGCTGTTCCCGATGTCATGCATCTGTCGGTTGCCAAGGCGGAGCAGGAGCTCAACGCGGCCGGTTTTAAAGTGATGGGAGCGGAAAAGGATGGCATGGTCGTCCAGCAGATTCCCGCGCCGGGTACGAAATGTCTCCCGGGGCAGAAGGTGGAATTGGCGGTCGCGGATCCCCGGGGCGGGGCTGGTGCGGAATCCACCCTATGTCCGGATTTCATTGGAATGAGCAACCGGGAGATTACCAGCTATGCTGCTCGTTTGGGGATTCCCGTGATTGTCACAGGTGTCGGTTATGCCGTGCGCCAGAGTCGGGGACAGGGAAAAACCGTTGAGGGCAAGTCGATCACCATCAAAATGGAAAAATCGTGGTGATGACCATTGGCAGGCTGTGTTCCGGTCTGCCGGGTATCGAAATTACCGGGGATACGGAAACCGGCATTACGAAGATCACGGCCGACTCACGCCTGACTGGTCCTGATGTCCTTTTCGTGGCTGTCCCGGGAACGGGACGGGATGGCCACGCCTATGTCGATGAGGTCCTGGCCACCGGATGCCGGGCATTGGTTCTGCAAAAAGACCGCGTGGACCAGGCCGAATATATTCCCACAAATTTCAACGGGGCGGTGGTGCTTGCTGACCGCACCCGCCCATTGCCGGCCGTGCTCGGACGCCGCCTCAACGGTGATCCCGATCGTAAGCTGTGGACAGCGGGGGTGACCGGGACCAACGGGAAGACCACGGTGTCATTTCTGATGCGGGAGATGTTGAACCGTTTGCACGGGCCCTGTGGCTTGCTGGGAACCATCGCCTACGAGGACGGCCGGACCAGCGAAACCGCCCCGCTTACCACGCCTCCGGGCGACGTTTTCTATGGGTGGCTCGGACGTATGGTGGCCAATGGTTGTCGAAGCGTGGCGATGGAACTTTCTTCCCACGGACTGGACCAGGAACGGACCTCAGGATTGGGCCTGGACGTGGCGGTCATGACGAACCTCGGTCGCGATCATCTTGACTACCACCGGGACACCGCGGACTACCTGGCGGCCAAGTCCCGAATCATGGAGTTCCTTCGACCTGGGGTTCAGGGAGAGGGAATGGGCAAGCCGGGGGTGCTGGTCCTCAATCAGGACGACCCCAATCTGGCGAGCCTGGATACGGCGGATCACGAAACGGTGCGTTTTTCCACCAGGACGTCTTCCGTTTCCGGTTCCGGCTCCATCGATCTGCAGGTCCGGAGCGCAGTACTGGAGCTTGAAGGAACCAGCCTGGTGTTGGATTGGCGGGGACAGCGGTTGACCATCGACAGCCCACTGGTGGGTCGGTTCAACGTGGAAAACCTAACCGCCGCGCTGGCGGCGGGGGTGGCGCTGGGCCTGGATCCAGCCGATTGCGCCCACGCCCTCGGCGGTGTGTCCCAGGTGCCGGGCCGGTTGGAAAGATTTGTCCTGCCGAATGGTGGATTGGCCGTGGTCGATTACGCCCACACCCATGATGCCCTGACGGCGGTGTTGAAAGCCTGCGACGAACTGAACGATCATCGACTGCTGGTGGTCTTCGGATGCGGAGGGGACAGGGACAGGGGCAAGCGACCCCTCATGGGGCGGGTGGCGGCCCAGGAAAGTGATCTGGTTTGGATCACTTCCGACAATCCCCGCAGCGAGGAGCCCGGGGGGATCTGCCGCGACATCATGGCCGGTTTTGACGAGGTTCACGAACCGCGGGCCATCGGCAGGGAACTGGTGATCGATCGGCGCGAAGCCATTGAAGCCGCCCTTGCCGGCGCCGGACCCGGGGATATCGTCGTGGTGGCCGGCAAAGGACACGAAGACTATCAGCTGATAGGTGGACGGGTTGTCGATCTGGATGACAGGATCATCATCACTGATTGGATAAAGCGGAATCGGACCCATGAGTGAAAAGTGGTACAGCTCTGAGCGGGCGGCAGCGGATCTGGCCTCGGCCGGACTGTTGGACGGAGTGGTGCTGGCCGGTCCTGGTGGACCGGTTTGCCATGCCCCGAATGACCTGATGCCACCGCCGGCCGGTGGATTCGCCGGCGCCGGTTTGGATTCCCGAACCCTGGCTGCCGGTCAGCTCTTCGTGGCTTTCAAGGGTGAACAGGCCGATGGCCGCGATTTCATTCCAGCAGTCCTGAAGGCCGGCCACTGGGTTTTGGCCGACCACTCGGATCGTGAACCGGGGCTTGACCTGCCGGTCGCCGGGGAAATGCCGGCGGGAACAGGAATCCTGCTGACCAGGAATCCGACCGCGGCGGTGGCTTGCCTGGCGGGCGCGTGGCGTCGGCGCTTTGATCTTCGGGTTGCCGGGATAACCGGGACCAACGGCAAAACCACGACCAAGGATCTGTTGGCGGCCATGCTGCGCGCCGCCGGTCCGACCTGGGCCACGGCGGGAAATTTCAACAACCGTCTGGGGCTTCCCCTGACTCTGCTTGGCTTGACCAGTGAACACAGGTTCGCGGTGATCGAGATGGGCGCCTCGGCGGTGGGGGACATCGCCCGATTGGCTCCCTTGGCGGCTCCGCGAACAGGCGTGATCACAAACGCGGCGCCGGCACACCTGGCCGAGTTCGGTTCGATCGAGGACATCATCCAGGGCAAGGGGGAACTGCTGGACGCGCTTCCGGAATCAGGTTCCGCCATTCTCAACTCGGACAGTCCGGGGTTCACCGTCTGGAGCAGGCGCGCTTCCTGCGAGGTCGTTTCCTTCGGGCGTTCGGAAGCTGATCACATCTGGAACTGGAGGCAGGTCGGCAACGGCGGCCAACCGGAAATTGAAATGGATGGGCTGGTCTGGCCGGTGCCACTGCCCGGGGAACACAACGGTGCCAACCTGGCGGCTGCGTTGCTGGCTGCCCTTTCATTCGGCCTGACGGATGATTTGATCCGCATCGGTTTGACGGAATTCGTCGGATCACCACATCGGGGAATTCTGCTGGAAATGGGCGGGCGAATTGTTCTGGACGACAGCTACAACGCAAATCCTGTCAGCATGGAGGCCGCCGGCCGGGCCCTGGGCCGTTTGCCAGGAACCGGAAGGGCGGTGGCCGTACTCGGGGCCATGGCCGAACTGGGTCCGGACAGCGAAAAAATCCACGAACAGACCGGGCGGGAACTGACGACCGGGCCGGTGGATCTGCTGATTGCCGTGGGAAAAAATGCGCGCCCCCTCAGTGTAGGCTTTGACGCGGCGGGTGGAGTCAGTCATTATTGCACCGATCTGGAAGAGGCCGCCCGTCTGGCGTCCCTTCAGACCCGCGCGGGAGACCGACTGCTGATCAAGGGATCACGCAGCGCGGCCATGGAGGATATTCTCCCGTTGCTGGCCGAGGCATTCCGGAAGAACTGAAGGCAGGGAGGCCATGCTTTATCATCTGTTGTATCCGCTAAGTGAATACTGGTCCGTTCTCAATGTATTCAAGTACATCACCTTTCGTTCCGCATACGCCACGGTCACGGCGCTCCTGATCTGCTTCATCTTCGGCAACTGGGTGATAGGGAAACTTGAAGCCCTCCAGATCGGCGAGACGATCGACTCCGACGGGCCTGAACATCACCAGAAGAAAGCAGGCACGCCCACCATGGGCGGGGTGCTGGTCCTGGCCGCCATTGTCATCCCCACGCTGTTGTGGGCGGACCTGACCAACCGGTACGTTCAGTTGGCCCTGGTGGGCACGGTATGGATGGGTTTGATAGGATTCGTGGACGATTACCTGAAGGTCGTCAAGAAGCGGCCCAAGGGCATGATCGGTCGTTTCAAGTTGGTCGGTCAGGTAAGCTACGGATTAATCCTGGGGTCGATCCTGGTTTTCGGCGGAGACGGCGGGTCGGTTCTGACCAGCACGAGCATTCCGTTTTTCAAGGACGTCCTGATACCTTTCGGTTGGTTGTATATTCCGCTTGTCATATTGGTTGTGACCGGGACCAGCAACGCCGTGAATCTGAGCGACGGTCTTGACGGCCTGGCCATCGGACTGAGTGCCCTGGCTTTTTCCGGTTTCGCGGTGATTGCCTACCTCAGCGGTCACAGCGTGTTCGCCGATTACCTGAACCTGCTCTACCTGCCTGAGGTTGGTGAACTGACCGTCTATTGCGCGGCTGTTGTGGGGGCCGGCATCGGATTCCTGTGGTTCAACGCCCACCCGGCCCGGATTTTCATGGGCGATACGGGAAGTCTGGCTCTCGGTGGAGCTTTGGGCACCGTGGCGATCCTGGTGAAGAAGGAATTCCTGCTGGTGGTGATCGGTGGGATATTCGTGGTTGAAGCCCTTTCGGTGATGTTGCAGGTAATGTGGTTCCGAAGGACCGGCGGCAAGCGGTTGTTCCGGATGGCGCCGTTGCATCACCATTTCGAATTGACCGGGTGGTCCGAGACCCAGGTCGTGGTCCGGTTCTGGATCATCGGCATCCTGTTGCTGCTGGTGGGAATGTCGTCTCTCAAACTTCAGTAGGAACGTTTAATGGGGATCTTCGGAGACAAATTGTGCTGGGTGGTGGGGTTGGCCCGCAGCGGTTGCGCCGCCGGCGGGCTGCTGCGTCGACACGGGGCCCGGGTCGTGGGAATCGACGATGCCGACGAGTCCGCCATACGTCTCCGCTGGAAAACCGAGGATATTGAAAACCAGGCTGCCGACGCCTTCGACGAACTCGCGACCGGAAGTGACCGGCCTGCCACGCCGCCCGATCTGGTGGTCGTCAGTCCTGGTGTCCCATTGGATCATTCCTCCCTGGCCGGTCTGCCGGAATCGGTCCCGGTCATCGGTGAACTCGAACTCGGGGCCCGCTTCTGCCGGGCGGACATGGCAGCCATCACCGGCACCAACGGCAAGACCACAACCACCGAGATGGTGGCTCATCTGGGACGGAAGGCCGGCCGGCGGTCCGAGGCCCTGGGAAATGTCGGCAGGCCTTTGTGCCTGGTGGCCGAGGAGTTGGAGCCCGGCGACCTGGCGATTCTGGAAGTGTCCAGCTTCCAACTGGAGTCCGTGCGGGAATTTCAGCCCCGTGTCGGGGCCGTGTTGAATCTGGCTCCCGATCATCTGGACCGTTACCCGGATCTGGCTGCCTACTACGAAGCCAAGAGGGTTCTTGCGAACATCGTTTCCGCTGACGGCGCTTTTGTCACCTGGACCGAGTGTTCCGAGGCCCGCGAATGGGAGACCAAGGCCCGCAGGATCCTGTTCGGGCGTTCCTCCGGCGGGGCGGACGTTTTCTTCCGGGATGGAGGCCTCTGGATAACGGCCGGCAATGAAGTGCTGCAGTTGATGGAAACGAAGGAACTGGCCCTCCAGTCGCCGCCCAATCTTTTGAACGCCCTGGCCGGCGCGGCGATCGGTTTGGCCCTGGATCTCGATCCGCGGGCCGTGGCCGCGGGATTGAAAGATTTCCCCGGGTTGCCCCACCGCCATCAGCTGGTGGCTCGGCGAGGCCGGGTGACTTTCATCAACGATACCAAAGCCACCAATGTTCACGCTGTCTGCGCGGGGCTGGCGGGTTTTCCGGATCCGGTGGTTCTCATCGCCGGGGGAAGCGGCAAGGGCGAGGACTATTCACCTTTGGCCGGAGTTATGGACCAGGTCCGGCACGTTGTGCTTATCGGGCAGGAGGGACCCGCCATCGGCCGGGCCATCGCCGGCGTGGTGCCCACCAGCGAAGCGGGTTCCATGGATGAGGCCGTGTCGATCGCCTCGGTCCTTGCCGGCAAGCTGGCGGCTGACCTGGGCGACCAGGATACGGTGGTTCTGCTCAGTCCGGCCTGTGCCAGTTTCGACATGTTCGCGAACTACGGCCGACGCGGCGAGGCTTTTGCCGCCGCCGCGGTCAAGGCGGGAGCCGACCCGGTGGATTAAGTCCCATCCGGATGATCTCGCCACAGGAGCCCAAACCAGGACCAGGGAGGGTCGACAGAATGTACAGAAGACTGAGAGGATTCACTGGAAGCCTCGAACGATCAGACAGCCTGTTGCTGGGCTCGGTGGGCGTCCTTTTGTTCATGGGCATTTTCGTGGTCTACGTGGCGGGCAGTTACAATCGGCAAGCCGCCACCACGCCGTTGGGTCAGCACTACATCATCGCGAAGCACCTGTTCATGATCGGGATAGGTTCCGTTCTGATGATCGGTCTGATGAATCTGGATTACCGCTGGTTCCGCCACCGCTGGTTCAATTGGGGTGGTTTGATTGTCACCTACGGTCTGGTCCTCGCGACCCTGTTCATCAAGCGTTATGACCCGGAGGGTAATGAGATCATCAACCGATGGGTGACCTTCGGGGGATATTCGATCCAACCGGTGGAGATG
This sequence comes from Candidatus Krumholzibacteriia bacterium, assembly GCA_023270185.1. Lineage (GTDB taxonomy): Bacteria > Krumholzibacteriota > Krumholzibacteriia > LZORAL124-64-63 > LZORAL124-64-63 > JAGLCY01. Next base: position 8,963 of record JAGLCY010000162.1, read on the forward strand.
GCGAAATTGGCGATGATGTTTTTTCTGGCTGAACGGCTTACCAATCCGGGACCCGGACGTCGGCTGACCCCGAGGCAGTTGGGCACGGCCCTGGCCCTGGGGCCCCTGCCGCTGTTGGTGCTCCTGATCCTGCAACCCAACTACGGCAATTCCATGGTGATCGTGGGATTGACCCTGGTTCTGCTCTTTGTTGCCGGGATTTCGGAAAAATGGCTGACCCGGATTGTTATCGCTCTTCCTTTCGTCGGCTGGCTCAGCTATCTCATCATTCCGAAGGTCCACGAGCGGGTGGATGAGCTCATCAATGGTATCACTTCCGGGGTTTACGGATACCAGGTCAATCAGTCACTCATCGGTTTGGGCGGCCCCGGTTGGAGGGGCGCCGGTGTTGGACAGAGCCACAACAAGTTCTCTTTTCTGCCGGATTCACACACGGATTTCGCGTTTTCGGTCCTGGGAGAGGAGTGGGGACTGGTGGGGACCCTGCTCGTGGTGTCCATGTTGATCCTCTTCGCGTGGCGAGGTTTCAGTATCGCCGCCCGCGCCGCCGATCCTTTCGGCAAGGTTGTCGCCACCGGCCTGACCATGGGCATCGCCATTTACGGCGTTGTCAACATCGCCATGGTTACCGGTATATTCCCGGTGGTGGGCGTGCCCCTGCCTTTTGTCAGTTTCGGGGGAACCGCCATGATCGCCGCCCTGGCCTCGGTCGGAATCCTGTTGAACATCGAACGCGGCAGCCGTTCCTACCAGGTGTGGAAACGGCGCTGGAATCGGAGTGGAACCGCATGACCCCTACCCCGCCGGAAGACACCGTCTCGTTGGATCGGAAGGACAGGGTTTATTCCCCGGTTCGGGTCCTGATCACCGGAGGGGGAACCGGCGGACACGTCTATCCGGGTTTGGCGGTGGCGGGGGCCCTTGAAAAACTGGCGCCGGGTTCCGAGGTGAGGTTCGCGGGTACGTCCCGGGGCATCGAATCCGTCCTGGTGCCCAGGGCCGGCTATCGTTTCGCCACCTTGCCCGCTTCCGGTTTTCGCGGTCTGGGGGGACGGGCCAGATTCCTGTTCCTGATGAACTTTTTTCTGGGCTTTTTCCGCAGTGTGCTGATGTTTCTCATGTGGAGGCCCCGGGTCGTGCTCGGCACCGGCGGATATGTCAGCGCGCCGGTGATGCTCGCGGCCAGGGTATTGGGTATTCCCTGCGCCCTCCAGGAACAGAACGCGGTCCCCGGTTCGACCAACCGTCTGGTGGGCCGTTGGGCCCGCCGAATCTATCTGGGTTTCGGGGGGGCGGCCCAATTTTTCAAGGCCTCCCGGTGCCGGGAAACCGGGAATCCGGTCCGATCTGAATTCCTGGCGGCCACACTTGGCGAAAACGCCTTGAACGAGGGGTCCGGGAACCATCTTTTGGTTTTCGGGGGCAGCCGCGGATCCGCCACCATCAACAAGGCGGTCAGTGAAGCGGTGGATGCCTGGTGTGGACGATCGGATCTGTCGGTTATGATCCAGACGGGACCCGGGGAACATGCGGCGGTGGCGGCGGCTTTTGACGCCGGGGGGTCGGACCGCGTCACGGTGGTGCCCTATATCGATGACATGGCGACGGCCTTGCGGCGGGCCGATCTCGTGGTGTCGCGATCGGGAGCCATGACCCTGGCCGAACTCCAATGCGTGGGACGTGCCGCCGTGCTGGTTCCTTTTCCCTTCGCCACGGACGATCACCAGCTTCGCAACGCCGAGGAGTGTGAGCAGGCTGGAGCCGCGGTGGTTCTGAAGGACGACAAATGCGATGGCCCGGCACTCGTCCGTCTGGTGGATGAACTTCTTGGCGATCCGACGCGGCTGCGGAGGATGTCGGAAGCAGCGACGGGATTGGCCCGTCCCGATGCCGCGGAAGTCATCGCCGCGGATCTGTTGCAATTGGCCGATGGTGAGTCTGTCCGCGGTCGCGAGTAAGCCGTAGAGAGGATCTGATTCGTGTTTCCCAATAATTTCACCAGCATGTTCCGCAATGCCAGGCATATCCATCTGGTGGCCATCGGCGGGGTCGGCATGAGTGGCATCGCCGAAGTCCTCATCAATCTGGGTTTCACCGTCAGCGGAAGCGACCTGCACGAAACCCCCGTGACCAAGCGGTTGGCCGGGATGGGTGCAAAAATCTTCATCGGTCATGATCCGGACAACGTCAAGGGAGTCGATGTGGTGGTCCGTTCCTCGGCCGTCACCGAGGCCAACAGCGAGGTCACCGCGGCGCGCAACCACAGGATTCCGGTCATCCGAAGGGCTGAAATGCTGGCCGAGCTCATGCGGCTCAAATACGGGATCACCGTGGCTGGTTCCCACGGCAAGACGACGACCACAAGTCTGGTGGCCGCTGTCCTGGCCGCCGGCAAGCTGGATCCCACCGTCATCGTCGGTGGTCAGGTCAAGGCCATGGGATCCAACGCGGTGCTGGGAGCAGGGGAGTACCTGGTGGCCGAGGCCGACGAAAGCGACGGCACCTTCCTTCACCTGACGCCCACTGTCGCGGTGGTGACCAACATCGACTACGAACACGTCGATTTCTATCCGGATATGGACTCGCTGCGCAGCGCCTTCGATGAATTCCTGCGGCGGGTGCCGTTCTACGGCGCCTGCGTTCTGTGCAGTGATGATCCCGAAGTCAGGTCCCTGCTGCCGCGCCTGGATCGCAAGATCATCACCTACGGCTTGAGCGAAGAGGCGGAAGTCCGTTCCGATCCCGGCACCATCGTCACGGGGGATTTCGGGCAGGAGGCCGTGGTCTGGGCTTTCGGGGAGGAACTGGGTCCGGTGCGTTTATGTCTTCGAGGGCGGCACAATCTCCAGAATGCCCTGGCCGCCGTCGCTGTCGGTCTGGAACTGGGCGTGCCTTTCGAAAGGATCGCCGCCGGATTGGCGGCCAGTCGGGGAGTGGGCCGCCGATGTGAGGAGCACGGGGAACACGGGGGTGTGTTGGTTCTTGACGACTACGGCCACCATCCCACCGAGGTGCTGGCCATCATGGAGGTGGCTCACGGTTTCGGCCGACCTGTTGCCGTGCTCTTTCAACCCCACCGATATTCCCGTACGGAAATGTTCGCCCGGGAGTTCGCCGACGCCCTGGCCTCGGCAGATACCGTTGGCCTGTTGCCCGTTTACGCCGCGAGTGAGGAGCCGCTCCCGGGGGTGGACAGCGGTCTTGTCGCCAGCCATCTGGCGAACAAGGGATTGAACAGGGTGAGTCTTTTGCCCGGGGCCGAAGCGGTGCCCTCCTGGCTGGACGACCGGGTTGCTTCCGGCAGTCTGATCCTGGTTCTCGGAGCCGGAGACATTGGGCGCCGGGTTCCCGAAATCTGTGCTCACCTAGACCAAAGAACGACGCCGTGAACCGTTTTGCGGTCCGGCGCGCGCCACGGCGATCCCTGACCGGGCTGGTGCTGAAAATCGGAGCAGGCCTCGCTGTTCTCGTCGGCGCTGGTTTGGGTATTTGGTGGTTGTTGACATCGTCCACATTCGCTGTGGCACGGGTTGAGTCGGGCTCCTACAGATTCACTTCCCGGGTGGAACTGGAAACCGCCCTTGCCGATTTTCTTGGCCGCAACATCTGGACACTGTCCACCGACGAGATCACCGACCGCCTTGCCGACCTGCCCTGGGTGCGGGATCTGCGCGTCCGGCGATCCCTGCCAAATACCATCGAAGTCGATTTTCGGGAATGGCGTCCCCTGTGGCAGGTGTCGGAAATCCGGGGCGGTGCTGCCGGGAATCTGAGGCCTCTGGTCCTGGTTGAGGACGGACGGATCCTCGAGTTTCCCGGCCACGTAGTCATGGCCGGTCTGCCGGTGCTCGTCGGGGTGCCAGCCGTCCGCGAGGGTGACCGAGGCGTTCTGAGGGTGGACAGTAATCACATGAATCAAATCATGGAACTGATTTCCGCCATGGAGGATGCAGGTCTTGAATCGGTAAGCCCGGTAGATTTTATCGTTACCCGGGACGAAGGATACGCTATCGTCCTGCAGGATAAGCGGGGTATCCTGATGGTCGGCAGGGAGGACTTTACCGACCGTCTGAATCGCTATATGACCGCCCGCGACCATCTCGAGTTCGGACTCGAAATCGATCTTCGTTTCAAGGACAGGTTGGTGGTCAAGAAGTTGGATGACTGAGCGGGCAGGCAAGAGACAAGACATGAAGGAGCCGGCATGAGTCAGGGAAGACTGATTGTCGCTTGTGATTTCGGCACGACCACTTTTCGCGCCCTCGTCACAGAGACCAACGAGAACGGAGATCTGGAAGTCATCGGATTTTCGGAGGAAAAGGCGGAGGGTTTCCAGGACGGGGACTTCGTCGACTTGGGCAAGGGCAGCCGCTGCATCGCCCGCACCATGCGACGGCTCGAGGCTGATTCAGACATCTACGTCTCGGGATTCACCTACACAATTTCCGGCTCTCATCTGCACAGCGTCAGGGCGACCGCTCAGGTTCCCATAGGACCGGCTCCACGGCCGATTCGTGAATCCGATCTCGCCGAGGCGCGTAATCGCGCCCGCTCCATGTCCATTCCCTTCGATCAGAAAATTCTCACTGTCACGCCGGTGGAATACGCGGTGGATCGTGTGCGCGGCATCGTCGATCCCCTCGGCCGGATGGGCAGCCAACTGGAGATGCAGGCGCACTTGATCACCGGTTCGCGCAGTGTCATACACAACCTTGAGAACGCCATCGAAACGGCCAAGTACAAACCTCTCGGCGAAGAGGTGGACATCCTGGCCACGGGCACCGCACTGCTGCGGCCAACGGATCTGGAGCAGGGTGTCATTCTTGTCGATGTCGGTGGTTTGGCGACCAACTGGGCGGTCTATCGCAAGGGATCGATCGTCGCCAACGGAATCGTCCCACTCGGTGGTGATCATCTGACGGCGGACCTGGCCCACGGTCTTCGGGTCACCGGCAAGGAAGCCGAAAGGGTCAAGGTCACCCGGGGAGTCGTGTTGCGCAGCATCGTGGAGGAAGTTTCCATTCAGGTCCTGTTCGAAGAGGAGCGTCCCGAGGAAACGCCGGGTCTGATCGCCGCCATTCTGGAACCCCGGGTTGAAGAGATTTTCACCCATGTGAAAAATGATTTCGGGGACCTGCGTGAACTGGCGAGTCTGGGGGCCGGCGTCGTTTTGACCGGAGGCGGCAGCCGCTGCCAAGGTACTCGCCAACTTTGCGAGGAAGTTTTCGACCTGCCAGTGGAACGGCGATATCTGCCGGATCGCCTGATCGGTGCTGACAGGCTGTCCGATGGCCAATGGGCCTCGGTCCTGGGCTTGAGCATATGGGCGGCCCGTGATGCCGAAGGTTCCGACGAAAGCGAGGAAGGAAACGGTAACGGAGGCTTATTCAATCGGTTACGGGACATTTTTCGGAGATCCGACGATGACGACACCATGGCAGCGGAAGCCTGATGACCTCGGAAACACCTCTGAATGCCCGGAAATCGGGGATAAATGTTATAATCAGGAAAATAGTGCTTGGCTGCCCGGCTTTGATGTGCTAGTTAAGTAACAAGACACATTTTTGCTCGGTCATTTACCCAACTCAAGGAGGAGGCGGGTTTCATGATGTTTGAATACGCAGACGACATCGAACGTTTGGCGGATATCAAGGTGGCGGGAGTCGGAGGAGCCGGCGGAAACGCTGTCGGACGCATGATCGAAGCCGGACTCACCGGCGTTGAATTCCTCGCTATCAATACCGACCTGCAAGCTCTCAAGGATTCCCAGGCACACCAGTCCATGCAGATCGGAGCCCTGCTCACAAAAGGGCTCGGTTCCGGTGGTGATCCATCCCGTGGCGAAGCCGCCGCGGAAGAAGACCGTGACCAGATCGCATCGGCCCTTGACGGGGCCGATATGGTTTTTGTGACTGCCGGCATGGGTGGAGGAACGGGTACCGGCGCGGCTCCGATCATCGCGGAAATTGCCCGCAACCAGGGCGCCCTGACCGTCGGCATCGTTACCAAGCCGTTCGGTTTCGAGGGCAGCGTGCGCATGAAGCAGGCCATGGAAGGCATCGAGAAGCTCAAGAATGCCGTCGATACCCTGATCCTGATTCCGAACCAGCGCCTGCTGGAAGTCGTTCCGCCGAACACGGCCATGCAGGAAGCTTTCCGTATTGCCGACAACGTTCTTTATGAAGCGACTCGTGGAATCTACGAAATCATTGCCCGCCACGACCATGTGAACCTCGATTTCGCCGACGTGCGTTCGGTGATGAAGGGCATGGGCGAGGCCATGATGGGCACCGGCCGGGCCGAGGGTGAGAGCCGCGCGATCGAGGCGGCCAAGGCTGCCATCAGTTCGCCCCTGCTGGAAAATGTCGACATCAACGGCAGCAAGGCCGTCCTGGTCAATGTCCTGGGCCGGGAAGTCGGTCTCGAGGATACGGCCTCGGCCATGCAGTACATCCAGGACGCGGCCGGACCCAACGCTCACGTCATCTTTGGTTACGGTAACGACGAATCCATGGG
>JAGLCY010000163.1 GCA_023270185.1 Candidatus Krumholzibacteriia bacterium
ACGGCATCCCGCCGCGGTTGTTGAAATCGCCGCTCCTGTGGAGCGATCCGTGGTTGAAGAGACCGTGGTTGAAGAGGCAGTGGTTGAAGAGACCTGGGTTGAAGAGACCTGGGCCTCCACGCCTTCGATGGCTGACGAATTCAATGAAGAAGCCGCGAAGATTGAAACTGTTCGACCGCAGGTTACCGAGACCGATGACCGGGTTTCCGCTCTGATGGATGATCTTGCCGAAGCCATGGAAGACAAGGAAGCCGGTCAGGTTGCCGAGTCACCCGGAGTGTTCCTGACGCGTGCGGCTGCTGTTCCGGAAGAGGCAGCCAAGCCTTTCCTGCGTTCGGTTGGGACGCAAAGCATCGACGAGGTGGAGAGGCCCGACTGGTCCGCCAAGTCTGCTGCGGTCAACCGATCGGTCGCGGCAGGAATCGGTCCCGACAATCCCAGGGATGATCTCATGGCGCCGGCCTACACCAGGAAGTACATGGACTGATATGTCTCTGTGGGGGCGATTCCTCGGCAACCGGCGCAACCGGGCGTGCGCCGAAGGTGTTGCGTTTCTGGAAAACGGACAGTACTCCGAGGCAGTGATTCTGTTGCGTGAGGCGTCCCTGGGATCTTCCGATCAACCTACCGGTTCCCTGGCATCCTTCCATTTTCGTCAGGCTCTTGTCGCCGAGGGCCGTCATCATCTGCGCGCGGGCGAGTATGCCGGCGCCATTTCCTGTTTTTCCGAAGCGGTAAAACTCTGGGACCCCTATCCCGATCTTCACTGTCTCCATGGCGCGGCCATGGGTTTGAAGGGTGATTGGGAAGCAGCCCTGTCAGGGGCCCGGGATGCCCTGCGACGTAATTCCGATTATGCCGAGGCCCGACTCCTGGAAACAGTTGCGCTTCAAAAACAGGAGCGGTTGCACGAAGCCGCCGACAGTCTCAACGCCCTGGTCGAATCCGGCCGACGGGTGGAACATTGGCTGATCAACGGCCTGGAGGGAAAGACCCAGTTCGACGCAACCGAATTGCCGTCCGACCTGGAGGCCCTGCTGGTCAGATCCCTGAGCGGTCAATCCGAAAAGGAGGAAGTTGCCGCGGCCGTGGCCCAGTGTCGCGCCGGACATTGGCAGGAGGGTTTGGAACGGTTCGGAGATCTGGTCAAGAAGCGGCCCAGATATCCGGATTACCGCACCCGGCATGCCGCGGCCCTGTTCCATCTCGGCCGCAACAAGGAGGCCCTGGCAGAGGTTGAAGCCGCTTTGGCCCTGAACGAAACCTACCGGACAGCGATCAATCTGAAGGGTCTTATCCTGGCCGATGAGGGACGTCTGAGGGAGGCCCGTGAATTCCTGGCGGCCGCGGACATCACCGTGGTCGATGGGAAATCAGCCGGTGCCCACGAAGAGCTCTTCGGTGCGTATCTCCGTGGTGTTTTGGCTCTGCTGGGCGGTGAGCCCGGACGGGTCTTTGAACTTCTAAAAGAGTGGAGCGACCTGGCCAGGAACTTTGCCCGGGCGGAACTACTGCATGCCGCGGCGGAGGATCTCCTGGACAGGAACGCCGAATGCGGCCGGCGACTGTCACTTCTTGCCGAAGAGTGGACCGCGGAGCCAATCTATTTTTTCCTGCTGGCCAGTCATCATCTTGAATCCAGGCGCTTTGAACAGGCGGCCGACGTTCTGGGTCGCTGGCCCGCGGGATCGTCGGACCCGGATCGGCGGCCTTTGTATCTGGAGGCGAACCTCGCCCTGGAGCAGGGCAGGATTCCGGATCTGCCTGAACCAGACCCTGCGGATGACGTTTCCCAGGATCAAGCCGGCACCCTGCGCCTTGGGCGGCGCGCCTGGATTTTCCTGACGGCTCGGGCCGAAATCCTGCAGGGGAACCATGATCGCGCTTGGCGTATCTGCGAGGATCTGATCACTGCCGGTTTCAATACTGAAAAAGTGGTCAAGCTCCAGGTGGAAGCGGCCTCCCGTGTGCGGGATTCCCTTCCGGACGGCTGGAAACCGCCAACTGTCCTGCCCGATTCCTGCCTGCCGGGGATTGTTTACTACGGATTCGCCAGTGACGATGGCGTTCGGCCTGCAACAGTGCTTGATAAATACAATGAGGTTCACCCGGAGCAGATCAGGGCCACATGGCTGAGTCCGGCCTTCTGGTTGGATCCGGTCAGGAACTGGATCGCCTGACCAGTCGGTCTGATCAGGCAGGTTGGGTGACAGCCGCCTCGGCCATGAGTTTTTCCACTTCATCGGTCAGTTTCTCAAGATCGTACGGTTTGCTCATGTACGCGTTGGCCTGGTACTGGAAACCACGCACGCGATTCCTTTCATCCTCGCTGGCAGTGAGAATGAGGATGGGTACTTCCCGGGTGCTCATGATGCTGCGGACCCGTTTGAGGAACCCGAAACCGTCCATTACAGGCATCATCAGATCCAGGATGACACAATCCGGTATCTCGGCCTGGATTGACTGGAACCCTTCGGCGCCGTTTTCGGCCTCGATGATCACATAGTCCCGACTTTCCAATTGAAGCTTGAGGATGCGACGCAGATCGGGGTCATCCTCGACAACCAGGATTCGGGGTTTCGCGACTTCAGTCATGGCAGTATCTTAGCCTTCCCGGAATTGAATTGCCACCGTGCGCGCCCCTCCTGCCGCGAGACGGGGGTGTCCCGGGCAAACGCGCGGGCGGCAAATCATCATCGGGCCGGGAACTCCCGGCCGGTTAACCTGTATTTGAACAGCCTGCAACATTTTTCGGCTGTTTGGGCAGCAACTTGAACTCATTCAGAGGTCTGACACACATGGATTCAACTTTCGATTTGCGGGCAAAGGATCACTCGCTGGCGGTTGTTGGGATATCAGGCTTGTTTCCGGCCCTGGTTCTTTCCGTCCTTGCCGTGATCGCCCTGCCGTCTGGGATCGTCCACGCCCAGATCCAGGACCAGTCCGAGATTCCAACCATTGAGGATCCCTGCCAAACGGGGCCCGATCTCTACCGGGCCGCCAAGTTCACCGAAGCCCGGGTAGCTTTGCGAGCCTGCCTTGACCAGGGGAATGAAAGCGTGGAGATCCTTCTGCCGCTGGTCGTGATGGCCGTGAGAGAGGAAAGGTTCAGCGAGGGGACCGGGTATGGAAGCCGGGCGGTGGAAGTCGCTCCTGAAGATCCCGAGGCCTACTATTGGTACGGCCGGGCCCTGTTGCGAAGCAAACGGGTATCCGAAGCCAAGGAGCAGTGGGAAAAGGGTCTCGAACTGTCGGTGAATCACCCTGGTATCCTCGAGGGTTTGGCCCGCATGGCCCTGGCCGAGGATGAACCCACCAAAGCCTACCAACTACTCAGCCAGTTGCAGAGGCAAGGCGTGAACGAGCCTTGGCTTAACCGTTTGATGGCCGATATCGCCGCCAGCAAGGGTTTGTGGGGGCAGTCACTGGCTCATCTGGAGCAGGCCATGGCTCATGAAACCCCCAGTCTTCAGGATTTCATGACGGCTTCGGAGTTGAGCATTCTTGCCGGAGACAAGCAGAGGGCCGTTGATTATTGTCGTCGCGCGGTGGTTATGGAGCCGGGGCCCGTCTCCTATGGCGGGCTGGGAGAGGCGTTTTTCGCCATCGAGGAGATCGATTCCTCACTGGTCTATCTGCGTTTGGCGGTCGAACAGGCCCCCGAGGCGCCCCGGTACCGCTTCAACCTGGCCAACGCGCTGGAAGTTGGAGGGATGGTTGTGGAGGCCGACATCCATTTCCGCGCATTCCTGGCCATGGTTCCCGATGATCCGGTGGGGCACTTCAACTATGGTATCCATCTGGACAAACTCGGCCGGACCGAGGAAGCACTGGCCGAAGTTAATCAGGCTGTTGAATTGAATCCCAGCATGCTGACTGCCCGGGTTGTGCAGGCCCAGATACTGGAGGAGATGGGACGGTGGGACGAAGCCCTTGCGGTGGTGATCGGCCTCAATGAAATCGACGAGGCGAATACCGCGGAGCTGAATGCTTGGGAAGAGAGGATCCGTCTGCAAAGGGACGCCTCCCTGAGCGCGGTCGGGGAAGGGAAGTTCCATCTCTTGCACATGGTCCTGGGAACCGAGGAGATCCTCGAGCTAGTCACCACGGAACTGGCTGCAGGGACTGCATTTACTTCGTTAGTGGTCCAGTATTCTTCGGGAGGAGCGGCGGCCAGGGGCGGGGATATCGGTTGGATCAATCCTGCCGACATGATGGAGCCCATGAAATCGGTCATTCTGGATCTGGCTGTAGACGAAACAAGCCCCCCGGTTGAAGCCGGAGGGCTGTATCACATTTTCAAGAGGATTCCCTAGAGTTGGATTCCAACGCAAAGCCGTTTGGCCGGGGATCATCACAAAGGACGGATCGCCAAAAGGCGACCGTCGTCAGCAAGGACTCAGACGACCTTCTTGACGTTGCCCGTGCGGATGCAGCGGGTGCATACGTAACCGCGTTGCACCTTGCCGTCCACCTCAAACCTGATTTTCTGCAGATTGGGCAGCCAGCGGTGACGGGTCAGGTTGTGAGCGTGGCTCACTCTATTCCCGTATTGGGGCCCTTTGTCGCAGATAGAGCATTTCCTGCTCATGGGATTCCTCCTAGGAGTTGAATTCACAGGAGCGGCAATTTAACATCTGATCCTCGGGTCAGCAAGGAATTATCTTCTTTAATTGTACCGGGGAAGCCGCATGAAGCCCATGAAACCCGAATTCAACCAGGACACGCCGGTCCAATTCCTCAAGTCCGTTGGTCCGGCCAGGGCGCGAGCGCTGTCCCGGCTGGGGATTGAAACGGTCGGCGACCTGCTGTGCCACTATCCCCGGCGCTATTTCGACCGCAGTTCCGCGGTGCCTATTCGGGGTCTGCAGTCAGGACAGGACGTGACGGTTCACGGCGAGATCCTGACCGCCAGCGAACGGCGGACCCGAACCGGTGGCAGCCTGCTGACCGTGACCCTCGGTGATGATACAGGAGTACTGTTCTGTGTCTGGTTCAACCAGAAGTTCCTTCTGAAGCAGTTCAGATCCGGCCGAAAGATGATGGTCAGCGGCGTGGTTCAGATGCACGGGGGCCGGGCCCAGGTGGCGCATCCGGACTTCGAAGTGTTCGAGACCGGCGGCAAGGATGACGATTCGAGCCCCGGTCTGCACACCGGCCGGATGGTGCCTGTTTACGGATTGACTTCGGGTGTCGGCCAGTACTGGTTGCGCGGTCTGGTGCATCAGGCCCTGACGAAGATGGAGGATCTCCACGTCGATCCGTTGCCTGATTATCTGCGCGCGGCCCATGGTTTTCCCGACCGGCGCGCGGCCCTTGAAAACATCCACTTTCCACCCGACAAGCCGGGCCTGGAAGCCGCCCGCGACAGGTTGGTCTACGAGGAACTGTTCACAATCCAGATTCTGATGGCCCTGCGTCGGGACTCACGCCGGGGCCAGTCCGGGGTGATCCTGAACAAACCGGGTGACCTGACAACCCGCCTCGTGGGGGATTTGCCATTCAACTTGACCGCGGCCCAGCGCCGGGTACTGAAGGAAATTCTGGCCGACATGCGATCAGGGCGGTCGATGCACCGCCTGCTTCAAGGAGATGTGGGCTCCGGCAAGACCCTGGTGGCCCTCATCGCGGCCCTGTTTGTCATCGAGCAGGGGCACCAGGCTCTGATCATGGCGCCCACGGAGGTATTGGCCCGTCAGCACGGCAAGACCTTGACCGGGCTCTGCGAGCCCCTGGGAATCGGCGTGGAAACCCTGACCGGTTCCACCAGTGCCGCGGACCGGAGGGCCATCCTGGCCGGAGTGGCGGCGGGGGAGATCGATCTTCTGGTCGGTACCCATGCGGTGATCCAGGAGAATGTCAGGATTCCCCGGTTGGCCTTGGCCGTGGTCGATGAACAGCACCGCTTCGGGGTCCGCCAGAGGGGGCGGCCCGCCTCGGGGTCCGGCGACCCGGTCCACGTTCTGGTCATGAGCGCCACACCAATTCCCCGCAGTCTTTCCCTTACCTTGTACGGGGATCTCGATCTGTCCCTTATCGACGAGTTGCCGGCCGGTCGGCAGCCCATAACCACCAGGATCGTCCGCGAAAAAGATGAGGACGGTGTTTGGGATGCCTGCCGCCGTGAATTGAAAGCAGGCCGGCAGGCGTACATCATCTATCCCGTGATCGAAGAAACCGAAGGGCAGGACCTGAAGGCTGCCACGGTGGAATTCGAACGCCTGCGCGACGATGTTTTTTCGGGACACAAGGTGGCCCTGCTGCACGGTCGTATGAAGGGAAAAGATAAGGGCGCTGTCATGGCGGCCTTTTCCGATGGAGATACCAGGGTGCTTGTGGCCACGACCGTTGTGGAAGTGGGGGTCGATGTGCCCAACGCCACGGCGATGGTCATTCACAATCCCGAACGGTTCGGGTTGGCCCAACTGCATCAGTTGCGGGGGAGGATAGGGCGCGGTAAACACCAGTCCCACTGCTGGCTGCTGTGCGACCGGTATCTGGCCGAGGAATCGTTTGGGCGCATTCGTTTCTTCTCGGAAAACACCGATGGTTTCGCCTTGGCCGAGGAAGATCTACGCCTCCGGGGACCAGGTGATGCCTGGGGAATCCGTCAGCACGGGGCTCCGGGATTCCGGTTGGCCAATCCCCTGCGGGATGTTAAATTGGTTCGTTCTTGCCAGGACGATGCAAGGGAACTTCTGGAACGGGATCCCGGTCTCGACGGTCCTGATGGCAGGGTTGTCCGACTCGGGCTCAAAATCGCATTTGGTAAATTCATGCCGTTGCAGGCTGGTTGACCAGCCTGAGGGGTCCATTTGAAGAAATTTGTCACAACCGAACGCATGCTGGACGTGGTCGGGGTTTTTCTGACCGCCGTTCTTCCGCTGCTTATCTTTCTCAAGCATTCGGATTATTCCCTCCATGCCCCTGAGACCCTGATCATCTTCGGCCTGATTCTGATCTTCGCCCTGGTCTGCGGACTCCTGATGATTCCGGGGGGGACGCCGGCGCGAATCATCATCTTTGCCTGGCTTGCAGTCCTGATTGTTGATGTCCAGACCGACTGGATCACGACCCTGGGCCTGCGTCTTCTGCTGAATTCGATCTTTTTCGGCGTTTTATTCTGGTTTCTGCGACGGCGTCTGACCCGTCTGGTCGTGATAATGGTAGGACTGATGGTGCTGGTGACGGTGTTGTTGCCGGGCGAGGAAACAGTCATAAAAACCGGGGAACCCGGTCCCAGGGCCGGAGACAATCCCGACCTTCCTTTCGTCCTGCATCTGGTCCTCGATGAACACATCGGAGTCGAAGGTATTCCAATCGAGTTTGATCCTGAGGGAGAGGCAGCGGCAGAACTCAGGGATTTCTATCTCGATCAATCATTCGCGGTCTACGGGCGAGCGTACAGCCGATACTACAGTACCTGCGAATCGCTCACTAATATGCTGAATTTCGCTTCCGTCGGAGTACCGGCCCATTTTCTGGGGGGAGTCTCTAAACCAGGTATAATATTTGAGAATAACCCCTGGTTCGACCTGCTTCATGATCAGGGCTATCGGATTCACGTTATGGAGTGCGATTATCTGCGGTTTTTTGACCCGGGCGAAACCGGCGTCAATCCCTACGGGGATACCCGCATTGCCTACACTGGCACATTAAAACCTGTCGAAACCGCCAATCTAACCCTGTCTCAGAAGATTCCTTTCATCCTGAGCACCTATTTTACACGGTCCTACTTCCTGAAGTTTGTCGGCTCAGCCTATACGGATCTTTCGTTTTCCAATCTGGGCGGAACCATGGGCTTGCCCCGCTGGGACCTGCATGGTAACTATCCTGGGCCTCTGGCCACCTTGCAAGCCATGGACCTTTTCACGGACCAACTTTGCCAAGCTGGCCCGGGACAGGCCTTTTTTGCCCACATCCTTCTGCCTCATTCCCCTTACGGGTTGGACCGGGACTGTCACCCGGAATTGCAGCCGGGCAAATGGCTCTCATCCGGCGACAAGTGGCTCGTTTCCCGGACCAATACTCCCGAATCCCGGGCTCTTCGCTATTCCGTGTATCTGGACCAAATGTTCTGTCTGCAGTCCCATCTGGATGCCATGTTCCAGATCCTCAAGGACAAGGGGTTATGGGAACGGGCCATCGTCATCATCCATGGCGACCATGGTTCGCGGATCTGTCTGTGGCCTCCCATTCCATCGATGAAAGACAAGCTGGCCCCATCCGATTACTTGGACTGCTTTTCGACTCTCTTTGCAGTTAAGGGTCCGGATATCGAGAAGGGATACCACCGCCAGCTCCTTCCCCTCGATCACCTCTTTGGCCGATTGTTCCGGGACGGTCTTCCTCCTGACGATCCCGAACTCGAAAACAATCCCTGGGTGTACCTGCAGGACATGAAAATAAGGATGGAAAAACAACCGATGCCCAAGTTTGCCCACGGTGGGATCCTGGAAGGGGCACCTTGACCAAGGGACGCCTGGGGGGTGCGTCGGCACGGGGCACCCGGGTTTCGTCTTGCCAATCCAATCCAGCAGGCGGATCTTGTTTGATCGTGCAGGCAAGATGCCCTGGGCTTGTGGTAAGGGCAGGTCTCAAATCCACCTTCGGGAAGTTCATTTCTCTTCAGGCAGGTTGATTGTCACCATGTTGACCATGTTCAAATCCAAGTCTTCCTTTCCGATCCGGGATATCCTCGGGGTATTCCTGGTGGCAACCATTCCCCTGGTAAACTATTTAAAGAATGCCGAATATTCCCTGGTCAGTCCTGAAATACTGATCATCTACGGGCTTATCCTGATCCAGGCGTTCATATTTGCCTATCTGATGATTCCCGGCGGAGCCCCGCTAAGGGTTTTCATATATGGGGCCCTGGCCGTTCTCGTGGTGGATGTCCAGACCGACTGGATTACAACCATCGGTCTGCGATTACTTCTGAACATCCTCTTTTTCGGAGGATTGTTCTGGATCCTGCGTCGGCGTCTGACCTCTTTCATCATCGTGGTGGCCGGGGCCGTGCTGCTGTCGACCCTGGTCCTGCCGGGGGGAGACGGTGTGGTGCGGATGGGTGAACCCGGTCCCCGACCGGATGATGACCCGGATCTGCCGTTCATCCTCCACCTGATACTGGATGAACATATCGGGGTCGAGGGCATTCCGGCGGAATTCGATCCTGAGGGGCGATACTCCACCAGCCTCCGGGAATTCTACCTTGATCAAGACTTTGCCGTTTACGGCCGAGCCTACAGTAGATACCTCGCAACGCAGGAATCGGTACCCAACCTGCTGAATTTTTCCTCCTCCGGAGACCCGGGTTATTTTTTCGATGGAGGCTTCCACCCGAATGTTCTGCTCGAGAACAACGCCTGGTTTGATCTTCTACACGACCGGGGATACCGCATCCACGTCATGGAAAACAACTTCATGAGGTTTTTCGACCCGGGGGATCATGGTTCCAATCCCCATGGGGATACGCGTCTTCACTATTACTGGCGTTCCCTCAAGTCTGTGGAAATGTTGGATGTTCATCCGGCAAAGAAGGTTCCCTTTCTCCTGGGAGGCTTTTTCAAGCGATCCTATTTCCTGTCCCGGATCCAGGGGGCCTATTCGAATATTCAATCCTCCCAAAGGGCTTCCGGGTTTCTGCCAAGCCTTGAGGTAATAGTTGAATTTCCGGGCCAGAAGACAACCCTCGACGCTCTGGGAATCCTGGAGGAACAGCTTCAGGGCGCGGGACCGGGCCAGGTGTTTTTCGCGCATATCCTGCTTCCGCACACGCCCTACGGTCTCGGTCCGGACTGCGGATTCGAACTGCGACCCGACAAATGGCTCTCGAACTACGACCGGAAGCTGATACCCCGCTTCAACACCCCGGAGTCGCGGGCCCTGCGGTACCCCCTGTATCTGGACCAGGTTTCCTGTCTCCAGAGCCGGCTCGAACACATGTTCCAGATTCTCAGGGACAAAGGTTTGTGGGACGACTGCATGATCATTCTGCACGGAGACCATGGGGCCCGGATCTGCCAATGGGTGCCGGATGCTTACGCGGCTGAAAAAGTACTGCCGACGGACTACCTGGATTGTTTCTCGACGTTGTTCGTGGTTAAGAGTCCGGATATCGCGCCGGGGTATTTCAGGAATATGTTGCCCCTCGATCACCTTTTCACCAGACTGATGAGAGATGAGCGGCTTCCAGACGATCCCGTCCTCGAGGCCAGTCCCTGGGTCTACTTCCAGCACAAGGATATTGTACTGGAAAAACACCCTATGCCTCACTTTGCCAAGGGGAAGATTATTTCAGGGTCCCCCTGATCCCGCCGTCCTTGGACGATTTTGCCCTTGCAACAAGTATCCGTATCAGGTATATTTCCCGGGACTCGAAGTCCCCCCAAACGGGTGGACCGCTTGAGGTGGGCACAAGTCCATCTCTTTTTGTACCGGGAGGATTGAGGTTGGCAGAGGGCAACCGTGCTGATTTGAAGCGGATGGTGGCCCGGATTATCGACCTTGTGGAATCCGACCTGGCCACCAGTGGCATTGATTTGCTGGATATCCGGATATTTCGGGGTGGAGGCCGCCTTCAGCTCCGGATCTATGTGGATCTCTTCGAGGGGAAGATTTCCCTCGCCCAGGTGGCCTCGGCATCCCGGACCGTCGGCATGCTTCTGGAAGAAGCCGATCCGTTTCCCGGCCAGTACGTCATCGAAGTCTCCTCACCTGGAATTCGCCGGCCCCTGCGCAAGCTCGAACACTATCAGGCCGCCGTGGGACAAAAGGTGGATCTGAAGGTAACCGGGCCGGGAGTTCGACGTGTTCGGGGAGTGCTGCGGGAAGTGGAAGAGAACCGTTTGGTGGTGGAGGTGGCCCGGGAAGAGGGCGAAACCACCGAGCAGGTCACCGTCGAGTTGAAACGGATCGCCGAAGGCAATCTGGATCCCGATTTTGATGTGCAGGCGTTGATCAACGCCGACCGCCGCCGCCGCAAGGATGAAAAACGCGAGAAGCGGCAAGCGAAAAAGAAAGTCCGGAAAATGCGGCCCAAAGGCCCAAGGAGCTAAATCCGCATGGATCACAATATTCTCAACGCCCTGAGTGAGATCACCAGGGAAAAAAGTATCGAAAAGGCCGTGATCATCGAGTCTCTCGAGGCCGGTCTGCAGTCGGCTGCCCGGAAGAAGCTGGGAGCCGAGGCCAATATCGACGCGCGGGTCGACCCCGACACCGGAATCATGGTGGTCGAGCAGGTCAAGACCGTGGTGGTCGAGATCGACGATCCTGATACCGACATCGCCCTGGAAGAGGCCCAGATAGAATTCGGTGACGAAGTGGAAGTCGGCGACGAGGTCCGCTGGGAATTGCCCTTGGCCGATTTCGGACGCAACGCCATCCTGGTCGCGAAGCAGATCCTGGTCCAGAAGGTGCGCGAGGCCGAACGGGCCCAGATTTTCGAAGAGTACAAGGACCGGGTCAACGAGATCATCGTCGGTACCGTGCAGCAGGTGGATCGGGGCAACGTCCTGGTCAATCTGGGTCGCACCGAGGCCCTGATGCCGTACCGGGAGCAGATCCGCGGTGAAAAACTGCACCAGGGCAAGACCGTCCGGGCGTTCATCACCGAGGTTCTGGACAGCGCCAAGGGACCACAGGTCATTCTCTCGCGCAGCCATCCCGGTTTCCTTAAGGCCCTGTTCCACATGGAAGTGCCTGAGATCCAGGAAGGGATCGTGGAAATCAAGGCCGTTGCCCGTGAACCGGGTACGCGGTCGAAGATTGCCGTGACCAGCAACGACGACCGGGTCGACCCGGTGGGTTCATGCGTGGGCATGAAGGGGAGCCGCGTGCAGGCGGTCACCCGTGAACTGGCAGGCGAACGGGTGGACATCGTGCCCTGGAGCGCCGAACCCAGTCTCCTGATTTCCCGGGCCCTGAGTCCGGCCATAGTCAGCAACATCATCCTGCACCGGGAACGGAACGAGGCCACGGTGGTGGTGGGCGAGGACCAGTTGAGCAAGGCCATCGGCAAGGAAGGTAAAAACGTTCGTTTGGCCGCGAAGCTCACCGAATGGAAAATCGACCTGGTCAGCTCTCGCGAGTACGCAACCCGTCAGAGGGTCACTGATGAGATGACCATGAAGCTTGCGGAGATGGAGGGGGTCAGTGAGGAATTGCTGATCCTGTTGGAGGAAATCGGGATCTCCACCATCGAGCAGTTGGCGGATGCCTCCAGTGACAAGGTACGGGAAATTCCCAGCCTGGATGAGGAATCCGCGGAAAGCCTGCTGGCCACGGCCCAGGTCACGCGTAATGAGTTGCGGAAAATGATTGAAAAGACCATCGTCGAGGAAATGGATAAAGAGGCGGCCGAGGAGCGTCCGCTCTTCGATGATGACGCCCTTGGGGACGAAGATATCGGCGGCGAGAAAATCGATGAGGCTGTCGAGGATCCGCCCGAGCCCAAAGGCGATATCTTCAAAGATTTTCCCGCCGAGGGTGACACTGATGATTCCGCCTCCGAAGATTCGGATAATGCCGACGCCGGGGACGAGGATAAGAAAGTCGATCCTTTTGCCAACACCGAACTCGAAGATTGACCCGGTCCCATGACTGAGGAAAATAATCGAGACCAAGCGGAAAAATTGCTTGGATTGTTGGGATTGGCCCGGCGTGCGGGCAGATTGGGCATGGGGCTCAGCGCGGTGGAGAAAATGGTCGTCAAGGGTGAGAATCCATTGGTGATCACCACTTCGGACATGGGCGACAGCCTGAAATCGAAGGTGTCCCGCTGGCAGCCGGTTCGAGGCGTCGTGTCCGGTGTTCTGACCGGCGAGGAAATGGCCCGGGCCTTTGGCCGCGAAAAACTCGCGGTGGTTGCGGTGAGCGATTCCGGATTCGTCAAGGGCATCCGGAAACTGGGACTCTGATTGGTTAGGTTCTGATAGATTCTGATTGGTTCTGTTGGATCCTGATGCCGCGTCGTCATGCGGACGGCCTCGGCAGGGGATTCAGATTTGATGTCGGTGGAGGTTACCGATCTTGGTGAGGAAGCTGAGAGTTTACGAACTCGGTCGGCATTACGGTGTCGACAGCAAACAGATCATGACTCTCCTTCAGAAAATGAAGGTGAAGGTCAAGAGTCATATGAGTGTTGTCGAGGACGGCGAAGTTGCTCGCGTCCATTCCGTTTTCCAACGGAAACGCCAACTGGCCCGGGAAAACTACGCCAAGGCCCACAACCTCAACCCCGACCAGCTGAAGAACGTGGCTGCTCTGAAGCCCCTGGAAAAACCAGTGGCGGTCGAGGAGCCCGAAACCAAGAAGAAGAAGGCCAAGAAGAAGGTCTCAAAGAAGAAGAAGGCTCCCGCCAAGCCCAAGGTCGTGGTCATCAAGAAGGCCGGTCAAATGACCAAGGTGGCCAAGAAGGCCCAGGCGGCCAGGGATGCGGAGAAACAGGTCCGGGCGGAGGAAAAGGAACGCGCTCTCGAGGAAAAGGAGCAGCGGGAAGCCGAACTCGCGGCCAAGCGTGAGGAACACGCCAAGACACGCATCGTCAAGAGCACGGCAGCGAAACTGGTCAAGAAGGCCGATGTCGAGGCACGTGAAGCCGAAGAGGCCAAGGACGTCGAGGATTCCGAAGAGACGGTCACCGAGGATGTCGAACTGGACGTGGAAATCGTCGAAGTTCAAGAAGAAACAGAAACTCCTGAAACTTCAGAAACTGTTGAGGCTTCCGAGACCGTTGCCGAAGGTGACCAGGACGTCGTTGTCGAGGAGGAAACTTCCGACTCCGCCGCGGCCGAGGAACCTGCTCCTGAAAAAGAATCCGCCCCCGATGACCCCCTGGACAAGGTGGGCACCAAGAAGAAGGACGGGTTCAAGTTGGGCGACATCATCAAGCCCGCTCCCAAGGTGAAAAAGCATCGTCCGGCCCAGAAGGAAAGATCCACCACCCAGGTCAGCAGTTCATCGGTGCGCGATTCCATCAAGGCAGCCATCAAGCGCAGGCAGGATGAGGCAGCCGCACGCGAGGAATCCACATCCCGCCGCACGCGGCCCCGTAAAAAGAAGAAAAAGGTGGATCAGGCCGAGGTCGATCGCGCCCTCAAGCAGACCATGGCCCAGATGGATGGTTCCGGCAGCAAGAAAAAGCGCAAGAAGGGTGAAAAAGTGGGAGACGAGGAAGTTGTCGTCGAAACCGCCGTGCTCAAGCTCACCGAATTCATTACGGTGCAGGAGCTGGCCGACAAGCTGCAGGTCAAGGCCCAGGAATTGATCGGGCACCTGTTCAAGATGGGCTTGATGACCACCATCAACCAGCGTCTCGAAAAGGACAACATCGAACTGCTGGTAGCAGAATACGAGCGCGAAGTGGAGTTCCTCACCGAACTGGGTGAGGACGTGCTGGAAATCGAAGAGGTCAAGAGCGAGGACATGACCGACCGCCCACCGGTGGTCACGGTCATGGGTCACGTGGATCACGGAAAGACCTCTTTGCTGGACAGCATTCGCAAGACGAACGTCATCGCGGGTGAGGCCGGCGGCATCACCCAGCACATCGGCGCGTACATGGTTCAGACCGATGGCGGTCCGATCACTTTCCTGGATACTCCGGGTCATGCCGCCTTTACGGCCATGCGTGCCCGCGGCGCCCAGGTGACGGATCTCGTGATCCTGATCGTCGCGGCCAATGACGGCGTGATGCCCCAGACAGTGGAGGCCATCAGCCACGCCAAGGCTGCCGGGGTTCCCCTCATCGTCGCGGTGAACAAGATCGATCTGGAGGACGCCACTCCCGACCGCGTGAAGCAGGAGCTGCTTCAGCACGAGATCGTGGTGGAGGAGTACGGTGGCGATGTTCTCTGTGCCGAGATTTCGGCCAAGCAGGGGATCGGTATCGAAAAGATCCTTGAGCAGATCCATCTGCAGACCGAGGTGCTGGAGTTGAAAGCCTCCGCCGCCGGGCAGGCCCGAGGTGTGGTTGTCGAAGCCAAGAAGGAGCCCGGCCGGGGCGTCCTGTTCACCGTTCTGGTGGATCAGGGCACCATGAAGGTGGGCGACAACTTCCTGGTCGGTATGACGTTCGGCAGGGTTCGCGCCCTGCTGGATGAACGAGGCAACAAGATGGAAGAGGTCAAGCCGGGTGAACCCTGCGAGATCCTGGGCGCCAGTGACGTGCCTCAGGCCGGCGATCGTTTCTACGTGGTTGACAACGAGCGTCAGGCCCGTGATCTGGCTGAAAAGCGCAGTCGCCTCCAGCGGCAGCAGCAGATCGTCAGTCCCAAGGTTGTCATCGATCTGGACAACCTTGCCGAACTGATGACAACCGGTGAGTTGAAGGAACTGCCCATCATCATCAAGGGTGATGTGGCCGGTTCGGTCGAGGCCCTCGCCGATCAGCTGATGGAACTGAACACTGAAGAGGTTCAGGTCAAGATTGTGCACAAGGCCGTGGGCGCGGTCAGCGAGTCCGATGTCCTTTTGGCCGCCAATACCGGCGCCATGATCATCGGTTTC
Organism: Candidatus Krumholzibacteriia bacterium; assembly: GCA_023270185.1. Taxonomy (GTDB): domain Bacteria; phylum Krumholzibacteriota; class Krumholzibacteriia; order LZORAL124-64-63; family LZORAL124-64-63; genus JAGLCY01. Next base: position 15,514 of record JAGLCY010000163.1, read on the forward strand.
CACATGCGTCCGGGTCCGGCCATCCTCGATAGGGCCAAGGCCAACAACGTGACCATCGAGGTCTTCGATATTATCTACGAGGCCGTCGACACCCTCAAGAAGGCCATGGCCGGTCTGCTGGGCTCGATCAAGCGTGAGGTCTCGACCGGTAAAGCTTCAGTGCGCCAGGTCTTCACAATTCCCAAGGTGGGGTCCGTGGCCGGTTCGATGGTCATCGACGGCGTCATCAAGCGAAACAGCAGGGCTCGCCTGGTCCGCGATGAAGTCATGATCTGGGAGGGCAAGGTGAACTCACTGAAACGCTTCAAGGACGACGTCAAGGAAGTGCAGTCGGGTTACGAATGCGGCATCGGCCTGGAGAACTTCTACGAGATCAAAGAGGACGATGTGCTTGAGTGTTACGAGATCGAGGAGATCAAGCGCACGGAGCTGTAAGATCAATCGGTAGGGAGTGTCCGCCCGCTTTGCAGGGTCGCCGGCCTGGAACATCCTGTTCCAGGCCGGCTTGGCTTCCGGTGACCTCCGCCATCCATGGCTGCGGACACCTCCAGACACCCTGCCAAGCGGGCGGACACTCCCTCCCGATTGAGCTTACAACCCGGTGCGGTCGATCCTGCGCAGCAAGAGGCTTGAGGGTTTACCTGGGGGGGACCTGGCTTTATCTTGGGAAACCGATGGTTAACAACAAAACTCTGAAGGATTGAAATGGATCCCTATCGCACAAACAAACTGAACCAGTCCATTCTCGAAGTGCTGAGCAAGCTTTTGCATGTTTCGGTAAAGGATCCGCGGGTGGGATTCGTGACGCTCAACGCGGTGAAGCTGAACCGGGACCACTCGGTGGCACAGGTGTTCTACTCGGTCATGGGGGACGAAGAGGACCGGAAGAAGAGTTTTCAGGGGTTGAAGAAGGCCCGTGGGTTCATGCAGAGCAAGTTGGTGCGCACCCTCGGTCTGCGGCAGGCCCCCCAGTTGCGGTTTGCCTACGACGATTCGGTGGAAAAGGGTCTGGAGATGGACGACCTGCTGGATGAACTGGCGAGCAAAGGTGAATTCCTGACCGATGAGGAAAAAATGAGGAACATGACCCTGGACGATCTGACTCCACCTGACGAATTGATCCGCGGTCTGCGTGAGGCGAAGTCCATCTGGGTGGTGCCTCACCACAATCCCGATCCCGACGCCATCGGCAGCGCCTTGGCGCTGGGAGAGGCCCTGCGGGAAATGGGGCGCGAAGTCCGGGTCATGGGTTACCCGGAGCCGCCGGTCGGTTTGAAGGATCTGCCGGGCTATGAACAGGTTACTCTCAGCGACGAGGCCGAGGAAATCTACAGAACGGAAAAGCCGGAATTGATGGTGCTGGTCGACTGCCATCGCATCGACCGGACCGGACCGCTGGAAGATACGCTGGACCGTTTCGACAACCGGCTGTGCATCGACCACCACCTGGTCAGCGGGCGGAAAGCTCCGGAAGCGGGTTGGGTCGAGGCGCGATCCTGCTCGACCTGTACCCTGATTCACCAGGTCATCGGCACTCTCGGTGAAGGCGATGAGGACTTCGGCGACGATCCCTTCGATCTGAC
>JAGLCY010000164.1 GCA_023270185.1 Candidatus Krumholzibacteriia bacterium
TTGTCGATGTACTGTTCCATGGTCTCGTAGGTGTAGTGCCGCAGTAAACCGTCCAACCTGCCGACATTTCCTTCGGTGATGACCGATTCGTGCACGGGTTTGTCGTTGAACCCGGCCCGTTGGCGATCGAACAGACGCGTCACGTATTCGGGATGCCAGCCGCAATGCCGGATCCACTTGCCCAGAAACCTGCTCAACCGGTTGACCATGAAGGCGGCCTCGTCCGGTTGGTCCGGCAGCTCTTCAATTGCGGCCTGAAGCTCCGGTGTCACCTGTTCATCCGAATCGATGCTCAGCACCCACCGGTTGCGACAAAGATCGACGGCCTTCTGTTTGGTGGGACCGAAGCCAAGCCACTCGGTCTGGTGCAGAACCGCTCCGTGGCGCGCGCAAACCTCGGCGGTGTTGTCGCTGCTGCCCTGGTCCAACACGATGATTTCATCGGCAAAAGACAGGGACGCCAGGCAACGCTCCAGGTCGACCGCGGCGTCCAGGGTAATGATGGCTGCGGAAATCTTCACGCGGAGGTCACCTTTCCGGGCACGAGAATCACCTTGCCGACGTTCAAGCGATCTTCCAGACGACGGTGGGCCTGGCCCGCGTCGTCAAAACCGTAAACGGTGTCGATCACCGGTGCGATGGCGCTGAACGCCAGCAGTTCGAGCAGTTCGGTCATCCAGAACGAGGTACGTGCCCCCTGATCCCACATCCGGCCCAGATTAACCCCGGCGATGGACTTGTTGTCGTTCATCAACCTGACAGGGTTCAGCTTGAGCCACGGAACCCCGGCCAGGGTACGCAACGACGACAGGATACCAGACCGCTTGCCAACAGCGGCACTGGAAAAACCGAAAAGGACCAATCGGCCGCATTTCGCAAGACTGTCGTAGCTTTCCATGATCCAACGGCCGTGGCGGGGTTCCAACGCGACATCCACTCCCCGGCCTTCCGTGAAGGCCATCACTTCCCCGGAAAAATCCGCCTGGCGGGAATCGAATACGTGATCAAGGCCCTGTTCCCGCAGGAAATCGTGTTTGGCCGGGGAAGCCGAACCGATGACCCTGGCTCCGGCCAACCGACACAACTGGATGACCGCCTGGCCCACACCCCCGGCGGCCGAATGGACCAGCACCAGGTCGCCGGCGGAAACCGGCGCCATGACCCTGACCATCTGCCAGGCAGTCAGGTAATTCACCGGCAAAGCGGCCGCTGCCTTCGCCGAAACCCCCGCGGGCCGATTCCAAACCTGTGTCCTGGGCAAGCAGACGAATTCACTGTATCCCCCGAAATTGCACATGGCCACCACCGCGGCACCGGTCAGTTCCTCGTCCACCCCGGGTCCGACAGCGTCCACCGTGCCGGCAACCTCGTACCCGGCCACCGCCGGCAGTTTCGGGGCGTCGGGATAAAGTCCGCGCCGCATCATCACGTCGGCGAAATTTACGCCCGCGGCCTCGACCCGGACCCGTACCTGCCCGGGCCCGGGATCGGGCCGGGCAACTTCACGGACCGCGAGGACATCCGCCTCACCCTTTCGGTTGATCCAGATCTGGCGCATGGTCAAATGTCCTTTCCCACCGGCGTCATTTTATTGAAAAGCCCCCTGGCTTGGTGCCCGGCATTCCGATTACGGGGTTTTCCACGGACCCGAGCTTGAAGCCCAGCGCCAACCCGTTTTCATCGATACTATTGAGGAAACCGATACGTATCTGGGTCGCGGGCAGCACCAGTTCGGGATTTTCAAACTGGAAACCCACACCAACGCTTGAATAGATCTTATTTTGCGCCAAGGGATCGCTCTCGCCACCAACCGTTCCGACATCCGCATAACCGAAGACCATGAACTTGAAACCCATCATTCTCCAGGGAGTGAATATGCGCGATTCCAACTTCAGGATCAGTCGCTTGTTGCCCACCACCTCGTTGTCTTCCAGCCCCCGCAGACCGGTCTTGTTGCCAAGCACCAGCGCCCCTTCCCCTGTCCTGTTGAAGGCCGAGGTGTAGGTCAGGAAGGAATAGAAACGGAATCTGTATCGGGAACCGCCCAACAGGCGGGTGATGTAGGTGGCCCCCACATTCAAGGAACCATCCTCGAATACGTAGTCATGGAAATAGCCCCCCACATCGACAAAACCCAGGAGGATATCGCCCCGGTTGCGGGTGGTAAGATAGGCCGTCTGGAAAAAGGAACTGGTGCGGTCGTAGAATTCGCGATCCTGGTAGCCGCCGGTCAGCTTGACGGTTAAGCCCGCGGGAACATCTTCGGTTTCCCCCAACTTGAACAACAGGTTTGTCTTGTAGTGTTTCAACCTTTGAAAGGTCAATCCGACGAGATAATCCCTTGTATTGAGATAGGCCGCATTGGAATCGGGTTTGGCTACCGGTCGCTCCTTGAAATCAACCTTCTGGAACCTTACCGCGGGAACCAACAGGGGGCGGGCCGACTTCTCGGTCGAGCGGACCTTGCGCAAGGGAATCGTGTGACCCACCCATGAGTCCGTCAGTTCGAACTTGCGGGGAACTTCTCCGTTGTTCCGGACATCGGTGTATTCCCACTTGGTACCGCCGACCCACTTGATCCCCGGGTGGATCAAAGGGCGCTGGAGTTCGGCCATCCGGGACAGCTTTTCCCACGAATCCTGGTACACCAACCCCAGGTCGACGAAGGATCCCCGGATGTTCCGTTTTCTCAAGGTACCCTGGTAGCCGAGATTCGGCTCCATGTCACCGCGGTAGATCATCTTGTTTTCCAGGCGGACCCCATAACCCCCAAGGTTGGAGAAAAAGAGGTTCACATCATACCGGTTGGGATCCTTGATCTTGCCCGTAACCCCGAAGGGCCACTTGTCCTGGATTTCGATGACCACCACCACCGATTCGGCCTCTCCCATGAGCGGCACGATGCGGATTCTGACGTCGTTTATGAAATCCAGTTCACGGAGCATGCGTTCGGTATCAGCCAACAGGAATGGATCCACCGGCTCACCCTGTTCAAACAGAAGGTAATCCCGAATCAGACGGTCCTTGGTGTAGGAATGGATTGGCTTGGTGACAGCGTTGAGGAAGGTTTGGCCCGACCCCTGATCCTCATCCCGGTAGGAATCGAATCGGGTGACCTGGTGAACGATGACAACTTCGATCGGCTTGCCGATATGGGCCGCGTAGCGACTCACCAGTTCCACTGATTTGCCGCCCAGATCTTCTTCTTTCTTGCCGCTGCGCCCGAAGAGATTCTTCAGAACCCGAGACAGCCAGAAGCCGCCCTGATCCTCATCTGTGTCAGCTGCAACCACCGAATCGGGAGCAGCATCGGCTTCCTGGGCGTCGGCCCCGACCACAAGCCCCATCCCGAGCAGGGACAGGATCAGCAGGCCGGTAACCAGCAGCCGCATTGGATCACCGCCCGCAGCAGCGTTTGAATTTTTTGCCGCTTCCGCAGGGACAGGGGTCGTTGCGGCCTATCTTGGGCTCATCCCTGACCACCGGCTTCTTGACCCCCGGCCGTCCTTCCGTAAATCCCCAGCCCCCTTCGGTCCGGGTAAACTCGGCCACCTCGTGGTACTGCTTGTCCTGGCCTTCGTAGGTGTAACTGGCCACGAACTCGACCTGTCCCGTTTCGTCATCCGGACCGCCGGCTTTGCAGTCAAGAATCTCCAGTCCGTGCCACTCGCTGTTCTCTGCCCATTCCCGGGCGCCGTCACCATCCTCATCCTGGCGGTGATCCGGATGAACTGAATTCTTCAGGAAATCCATTTCCACCTGGGTATAGGCCGTGTAACGGGCCCGCATCAATTCCTCGGCGGTGACGGCGGTCCGCTCACCCTGAATGACGGGCAAACAGCATTCGTTGTACTCGCGATCGGATCCACACGGACAGTTCATTTCCCACTCCACCGAAAGAGGGCCGCCGGAATCTGGATGACCAGAGCGGCGGCCCGGAAGGTTTCAAGAGATCGAAGGACGTCAATCGGACGCCGCGCTCCGGGCTCCCTTGTAAAGATAGAAACACACCCCGAAGAAGAGAACCAGGGCCAGCACCGCCGACCAGGGATTCTCCTCGACCCAATGGTGCAGATTCAGCACATGGACCACCGACCAGCCGTCGGCGTTGATCACCGTGCCGTCATCCAGGGTGCGGGTCCAGTCGTCGGCCACGAGCATCTTGCCGAAGAACAGCACCAGCGCCGCCACGACGCCCATGATGGCGCCGCCGGCCACGAACCCCGAAGCCATCAGCGTACCCTTTTCCTTGCGGGCCCGCTGGGTCTCGTCGCTGCCACCCTTGACCACGAAGTAGGAAACCAGCCCGCCGGCCAGGATGGGGGTGTTCAGGTGCAGGGGCAGGTACATACCCAGGGCAAAAGCCAGGGGCGGAACGCCGACCCACTCCAGAACCAGGGCCATGAAGCAGCCGCCCAGATAAAGCAGCCAGGGAGCCGGATCACCGGTCATCAGCGGCTGGATCACCGCAGCCATGGCGCTGGCCTGGGGAGCTTCGAGTGGATTGGGTTTGGCGACGGTAGCTTCACCGAAGCCGTAGGTGTCGTTCAGGAGCATGATCACGCCCGCGACAGCCGCCGCGGAAAACAGCGTGCCCAGAAACTTCCACTGCTGCTGGACCCGAGGTGTGGTGCCCAGCCAGTAACCGATCTTCAGATCGCTGATGAACCCGCCACTCATGGACAGCGCCGTGCAGACCACGCCGCCGATGAGCAGAGCTGCCACGATTCCCCCATTGCCCTCGAGGCCAACCCAGTTGAGGATCACCGAACTGATGATCAGGGTCATCAGGGTCATGCCCGACACCGGGTTGGTCCCCACGATGGCGATGGCCCGCGCGGCCACGGTCGTGAACAGGAAAGAAATTACCGTGACGATCAACAGTCCCGCGATCGCCCAGGTAAACTTGCTTGTCACACCGAGCCAGAAGAACAGGAACACCATGATCAGGGTCAGAACGATCAGCGTCGAGATCCACTTCATGGGCATATCGCGCTGTGTCCGTTCCACGGGTCCGGAATCCTTCTTCTGGCCGCCCGTCAGCTCGTTACCCGCCAACTTGAAGGCGCCCCAGATGATGCTGCGGGACTTGAATACGCCGATCATGCCGGCCATCGCGATGGCGCCGATGCCCACCGGCCTGACGTAGTTGAAGAAAAGTTCGCCCGGAATCATCTTTTGCAATTCGGCGATCTGGAATTCGTTGCCGAAGAACCCGACCATCGGCACGAGGACCCACCAGGCCATGAACGAACCCGAGGCGATAATCAACGCATAGCGCAGACCGACGATGTAACCCAGACCGATCACCGCCGCGTCGGTCAGCAGACGGAATTCGAGCCGGGTACCGGTTGCCAACTTCTGACCCCAGCCGAAGACCCGGGTCGTGAACAGCTCACGCCAGAAACCGAAAGTTCCGGAAAGGAAGTTGTAGACACCGCCCAGGGCCGCGGCCTTGAGCAGTGTGGAAGCCGCGCCGCCGCCCTTTTCACCGGCCATCAGCACCTCGGTCGAGGCGGTGGCTTCGGGGAAGGGGAACTCGCCGTGCATGTCCTTGACGAAATACCTGCGGAAGGGAATCAGGAACAGGATACCCAACAGACCACCCAGCAACGAAGCCATGAAGATGCGGAAGAAACCCGCCTGGTCTTCGAGGCCCAGGATGTACAGCCCGGGCACGGTGAAGATCGCACCGGCGACAATGACGCCGGATGCCGAACCGATGGACTGGATGATGACGTTTTCCTGCAGGGCGTTCTTACGGTTCAGGGCGCTGCTCAAACCCATAGCCAAAATCGTGATAGGAATCGCCGCCTCGAACACCTGCCCGATCTTCAGCCCCAGGTAGGCGCTGGCACCGGTGAACAGGATTGCGTAGAAAAGCCCCCAGAACAGGGAATAACCTGTCAGTTCCGGGACGATCGTTTCCGCCGGAATCACCGGCACGTAGTTTTCACCCTCGTTCAACCGCCGATAGGCGTTATCGGGCAGTTTTTTGGGGTTTCCGCTGACTTCCATGGATACCTCCGGACAGGGGGTCGAGTGGGGAACGAACGTCCCAGGGCCGCGGCCGAATGCAGGGAGAGTCCCCCTGTCGGCCACCATCGCCGGTAAACCTAACATTCCGTTAACTTTCAGACAAGCAATCAGACTGGCAATTTCGGCAAGCAAAGTGCCTTGCTTACCAGCCGCCCCCGATCCTATCTTAGACTCTCACATTTCATCCGTGGGATCCTGCCCCGTTTGCCGGTGTATTCCGCGGCGACCTTTTCTCCTGCCGGAGGCCCTTCAATGCTGGATCGCAATGCCGCTTCCCCGTTCCCGACCCTGATCGACCGTTTCGTCACCTACGCCAAGATCCATACAACCAGCAACGAGGAATCGGAGACGTATCCCTCCACGGAGCGCCAATTCGACCTTGCCCGTCTGCTGATCGACGAACTCAAGGCAGTCGGCCTGTCCGACGCCGCCGTGGACGACAACTGCTACGTGACGGCCACCCTGTCAGCCAGCGCCGACTGTGAAAAAGTGCCGACAATCGCCTTCATCTCACACATGGACACTTACCCCGAAGTCAGCGGCGAAAACGTTGTGCCCACCTTCCACGAGAACTATCAGGGCGGCGACATCGATCTGCCCAAGGAAGGCCGGAAAATCCTGGCAGGCGAGAACCCGTATCTGGCCAAGTGCATCGGTGAAACCATCATTACCGCCGACGGAACCACCCTGCTGGGCGCCGATGACAAGGCCGGCATCGCCGAAATCCTGGAGGCCTTGACCCTCATCCACGAGAACCCCGAATGGAAACACGGTCTGGTGAAGATCGCCTTCACCCCCGATGAAGAAATCGGCCAGGGCGTCAAGTACTTCGACGTCAAAAAGTTCGGCGCCATCGTTGCCTACACCATGGACGGCGGCCAGCGCGGCGAGGTCGAAAACGAGACCTTCTGCGCCGACAGCGCCATCGTGACCTTCGTGGGTCGCGACATCCATCCCGGCTACGCCAAGGACAAGATGGTCCCCTCGGTCAAGGTGGCCGCTGAATTCGTCGCGGGCCTGGCGCGTGAAGGCGCCCCGGAAACCACCGAGGGCATGGAGGGCTACATCCATCCCATCAGTATCAAGGGCAACACCAGCGAGACCGAGGTCCACCTGCTGATCCGTGATTTCGCCCAGGAAGGACTGCGACCCAAAGCCGAGATGATTGACAAGTACGCCGCGGCGGCCTGCGAGAAGTGGCCCAACTCCAGTTACAAGATCGAGATCAAGGAATACTACCGGAACATGAAGTACGACCTGGAAAAAGAACCGCGCGCCATGGCCTATGCCCTGGAAGCGGTCCAGCGGGCGGGCATGAAGCCCCTCCAGGGTTCGATCCGGGGCGGTACCGATGGATCAACCCTGTCAGCCAAGGGCCTGCCGACGCCGAACATCTTCACCGGCGAGCAGGATTTCCACGGGTATGGCGAGTGGATCTGTGTGAAGGATATGGAATTGGCTACCGAGACCATCTTGAGGATCATGGAGGTTTGGACCGAGAAGGAAAGCTGAGAGTTCTTCTCCTGGTAAACAATAGAGCCCTGAAAAATCCTCATGCCTTTGGCGCCGCGGATTATTTCAGGGCTCTTTGTTTAGGTTGTGGCTCTGAAATTGTGTCTGGCTGGCTTTTTTCGAGTCTGCTGCTGGACAACCCCCCGGGGGGTTATGTTTTTGAGGGTTAGGGCTGCTCCATGGCGCAAATTTCCCCGCCGAAAATATCATTCATCAAAGGCCAGGGTTCTTTGGGGTGTGGTTCCCAACTCAAACGGACCAGACACAATTTCCAAGGCACAACATCATAATGACATCCCAACCCCGGCTCCAATGGTTCCGGCGACTGAATTCTTCCTATTCCCCGTTTTTTTGGAAAATCAGTTCCACCGGATTGACCGCGGCGTCGAAGGTAGCCACAAGCCGGTCCCGGTAGGGTTCGAAAGCCTCGCCAAGCGCTGTGGAAGGAAATATCGTCGCCGATTCATCCGGCCTCTCGAGTTCCAGCCAGGTTTGATAGACCAACCGGTAGATGTACCCATATTCCCCCGGCCCCATTTCATGGGCGAGCAGGGCTTCGTTGCGGGCGGTCCAGAAACCCGCGTAGATGGGCATAAGGTCCGAACCGGTGTTCAATAACTTCACCAGGTCCTTCAGCCCTCCAGCGCGTTGGCGCTCCTGATCATCAGCAAATTGACTGCTCGCGGTGGCCATTGTCCGGCGCCAGGAATCAAGGTCTTCGCGTACAGCCAGGAAAACCTCGATCCGTTCCGGGCCGGGTATTCCCCCAAGGGGCGGCGTGAACCCGAGATCACCTTCGGTAGCGGCAAGCAAAGCCTTTTCGCTGTCGGTGACCTCCTTGTATTCCTGGTTGATCTGCCCTGCGTACCAGGTCCCCACACCCAAAAATCCCACCACGATCAGCAGCATAAGGCCACAACCGATGCCCAACCCCAATTTCCACTTTCTGCCCATGACCATCGTCGAATTCCCCTTTATCAATCCTCGGGTTCCAGACCGTATTCCTTGATCTTGCGCCACAAAGTGGTCCTGTCTATGCCCAGCCGTCTGGCGGCCTTGGAACGATTCCAGCCGGCGCCGCTCAGGGCCTCCCGCAACATGTTCTGTTCCTGATCGCTGTGCAGGGGAACATCATGCAGATTCTTCACGCGACGGGCCTCGGTTCGCCGAAGTTCGGGCGGCAGATGTGGACCCATGATCGTCTCTCCCCTGCTCAACACCATCGCGTGTTCCAGGGCGTTTTCCAGTTCCCGAACGTTACCCGGCCAGTCGCTGTTCATCAGCAGGCGAAGCGCTTCGCCCGAAACCGGGGGTGGTCCCGAATTTCCCTCCCGCAGGGCAATCTTCTCCAGCAGGTGCGTCACCAGAAGAGGAATATCTTCACGGCGATCCCGCAATGGAGGGATTGTCAGGGACACGACCTTGATGCGATAGAAAAAATCTTCCCGCATCCGGCCCGTGGCCAGCAGGGTTTCCAGGTCGCGATTGGTGGCGGACACGACCCGCACATTAACGGGGATGGACTGGTTGTCCCCCACCCTTTCGACAACCCGTTCCTGCAGGACACGCAGCAGTTTGACCTGCACCACGGGACTGACATCACCGATCTCGTCCAGGAAAATCGTTCCACCGGATGCCTCCTGGAAGCGACCCTTGCGGTCTCCCACCGCCCCCGTGTAGGCCCCCTTGACGTGGCCGAAGAGCTCGCTTTCGAGCAGGTTCTCCGACAGGGCCGAGCAATTGACCTGAACAAATGGACCGTCCGCGCGGCCGCTGGCCTCGTGCACCGCGCGGGCCACCAACTCTTTTCCCGTGCCGCTTTCGCCCTGTATCAAAACCGTGGCCTCGCTACTGGCCACATTGGACACCAGGTCAAATAATTCGCGCATCTTGGGATCCCGGCCCACGAGACTGCCGAGCCGATGACTGGGATTCAACTGCTGGCGCAGGGTCGTCACTTCGGTCACGTCACCGAGGATCAGCGCGATGCCCAGGGACGACCCATCCCGATCCAGCAACGGAGAGGTCCGCAACAGGACATGACCCCGCTGTCCATCCGCCAACTGCACCGTGGTCTGGAAATCGATGATGGCCTCCCCCGAGATCAACGTCTCCTCGAGCACATCCTCGGGACAGGCCTTGTTCCCAAAAAGGTCGCAGACCAGGGCGCCGGCCAAATCCAGGCGGCTTCGGCCCAGAATTTCCTCCGCCGCGGGGTTCATGGTCAGGATATGAAGATCGGTATCCAGGGCGATGATTCCCTCCCGCAGGGCGTTAATAATGGACAACATGCTCGTGGGATCGATCTGCCTCAGCAGACGGGCGATGGGCAGGCCCGGACTCCCGCTCTTAAAATCCTTGTTCATGGGCTTCCTTTCGAAAGCGGTGTTGCAAGCAACGTTTATGTTGCAACAATATCGTTTCAAACCACACTCCGCGCAAGCCTGAACCGATGTCCCACTGATGGTCACAGCAGCGCTTTCACCCTTTATTCCATTGCACTATAACAAATTACAATTAAAAGATAAAACCATTAGCCGAAATGGCACACCTCCTGCCTTAGGCTTCCCCGAAAGCAGAATCAACGAGTCGGTGTTGCAACCGGCCTTGAAAGTAACTGAAAGGTACGATCCCATGGCGAATATTATGGAATTCAGCGGTGATAACTTCGAGACCGAAGTGGTGAAAAGCGATGTGCCCGTTCTTGTGGATTTCTGGGCCCCCTGGTGCGGCCCCTGCAAAATGATCACACCGATCATCGAGGAGTTGGCGGGCGAGTTCGGCGACAAGTTGAAGATCGGTAAGATCAACGTGGACAACAATCAGGACCTGGCCGCCAAGTTCGGCATCCGCGGCATCCCCACCGTTATGCTGTTCAAGGGTGGAGAGGTCTTCAACAGCTTCGTGGGCGTTCGGCCCAAGGAAGATCTGGCCACCGCCATCAACAGCGCTCTTTGATCCAGCCCAGTCCTTTGAGGGAATTATATCCCTCGCCCGGCCGTTGGTCCTTCCCCCTTGGACCGGCGGCCACATTTTTTGGAATGGAACCCGCAAGTTCGATTCTGATTGAAGACAGGGGCCCACCCTGCCGATAATATTATGATGGATTGCCGATGGCGGACTCCTGAACCGATCACACCAAGAAACGGATGGACCATGGCCGGAATCATTGACGGCATGAAAAACATTTTTCTGGGCAGCGGCCAGAAGACAAACGTGTTCTTCATCGTATTCGACAGTTGTCGCTGGGACGCCTACAAAGCGGCCAGGACACCAAACCTGGATCGGATAGGGCAGGCCGAGAAGCGATACAGCTACGCCAGCTGGACCAGCCCCAGCCACTACACCTTCCTGATGGGCATGGTGCCCCACTTGAGTCCCAAAGGCGTGTTCGCGTCCAACGTCTACCGCGATGAATTTTCGCTCTGGTCCCAAAGACTGAACATCAAGGACGTGGAGTTCGGAAAATTTGTTCCCCAGCTTTCCCTGCCCCACTTCCTGAAGAACCAGGGCTATCGCACCGAAGGCATCGTCAGTCTTCCGGTCCTGAATCCGATGACCAGCATGTCGGCCCATTTCGACCGCTACGACCTGGCGCCCAGCCACAACGACCTGGCGACGATTCTCGACGGCGACGGGGATTTCAAGGGCATTGAAATATCGGAGGACCAACCGGGCTTCTTTTTCATCAACACCGGGGAAACACACTATCCCTACCTGCTGCCCGGTGAATCCGGCGAGGATCTGCCCCACATCAGTGGTGTTCATGGCGTTTTCAAAACCCTGGACGATTTCCTGAAGAACCCCTCGGATTTTCTCAAGGACCGCAAGCAGGATGACTTCTTCACGCCCGAACAGTTCCGTGGCTTCTACGAGAAACAGATCGCCTGCGTCGAACATCTGGACAAGGTCGTTGGTAAACTCATGGACCGTTGTCCGGAAAACACGCACTTCATGATCATGTCCGACCACGGAGAACTGTTCGGCGAGGACGGGTATTTCGGCCACGGACCCATTTTCCACGAAAAGGTTTTCGAAGTGTTCTATCTGGAAGGGCGCCTTCCTTGATCGCGGGTGATTCCACATGAAGATGATCCTGCTCTGGCTGGCGATCGGCTGTGGCTCCGCGCCGGCTGTGCTCGAAGTCGCGCCATCCGAGGAACTCACCGTGTGCAGTGAGGGTCCGCAGGATGGTGAACCCGTTGTGCTCATCCCCGGCCTTTCCGGTTGTTCCTACGGTTTCCGCAAGCTGACGCCGCTGCTGCATGAACAGGGTCTGCGGACGATCATCATCGAACCTTTGGCAGTGGGTGAATCGGCCCGTCCCCTCCACGTCGACTACACCATGACAGCCCAAGCCGCGCGCCTCGGAACCGTGCTGGACAGCCTGGAGATCGAAGATGCCGTTTTCGTGGCTCAGGGCATCAGTGGCGCGATAGTCTTCCGGCTTGCCGTGGAAAGACCCGAATTGCTGTCCGGAATCGTGTCTGTCGAGGGAGGATCCGCCGAAGAAGCCATTTCACCCAACATCAGGAACACCCTTAAAGTCGCCAAGGTGCTGGCCAAGATGGGTGGAAAAGGTCTCCTGCGGGATCGTTACGCCGAAAATCTGAAGAAAAGTTCCGGGGATCCCAGCTGGGTCGACCGACGCACCGTAGGGCGTTATTTCAGGGGAACGGGCAGGGATATCTCCGCCGCGCTGGGCGTCATGGTGGCCATGACCGAGCAGGCCGAGCCCTGGGCCATGACCCCCCGGCTGCCGGAAATCCGGATTCCCGTGATCGTGCTCCTGGGGTCTGCTCCCCACGAGGCGGAGCTGAACAGCGAGGATATCGAGATTCTGCGCCAGGGCCTGGTCAATGTGGAATTCCGGGATGTCCCGGGGGCGGGACACTTCATATATGAGGAACAGCCACAAGCGGTCGCCGAAGCAGTGGTGGATATGGTTACGAATCTATCGGTCGGCGGCTTTTCTTCAGTCGGCGCGACCCTGGTGCCTGGCGACGATGGCGGGACTGACTCCGTCCAACCTCGTAACAGCCGTTAGAAACTCCCTCGCCCCATCTCCCCAGCCCATCAGCGGAATTGGATTGAGCGTATGCCTCCTGGTGGTCGCGTCCTCCAGGTTGCCGTGGTCGCTGGTCACCAGGACCAGGGTGCCGTCACCCAGATCCTCGGAGAGTTCCTCCAGCAATGCCGTCATGAATGAATCCAGCTTGACCAGTTCCGCGCGGGACCTGTCGATGTCCCCGCTGTGCCCAGCCTTGTCCGACTGGAAATATTCGTACAGGGTGAAATCGAGATCGCGGGCGGCCCGGCCCAGGATGCGGCCCGCCTCCGCCGGGGCCATCGGCTCCATGTCGAACCCGCGGGCCATCAATTCGGCGTTGGTGAATTCCTGGTAGATGGATCGGCCCGCGCGAACATCGTCCAGTGTGAAAAACGGCAGGTTGGCGGCCAGGGTGGCCACCGTCGTGGCCGAAAGGGTCAGCTGTCGCTCCCTGGTCAATTCCCAGAACCGGGGCCGAAAGGCATTGAGAAAGCGGGCCTTCAAGCCCAGGTCGGTCAGCCTCTTCAGGATGGATTTTTCCAGCAGGACTTCCCGCAGGATCTCGTTGGGAAAACCCGTCAGATGTTTGCCGAGAATCTGTTGAGCATTGACACCCGCCAAAAGAGTCGTCTGCCCCGTCGCGCTCTGAGGCACGCCGTCCACTCCCAACACCGCGTCGATGGGCCGCGCCCAACCTCCGTGGGGCATCCCCTGAAGGGCATCCCCGCCGGCGGGCAGACGAAAAACATCCCCACCATATGCGAACTGGGGATTGACCGCCGGATCGGGCTTCCCCCAGCCCAAACCATCGATAAAAACCAGGATTGTGCGCTTATTCATACCCCCAATCAGTCTGCTGATCCACAAAATTGCAAGGGACCCGCCCATTGGAATTTCAGATCAACATTGAACTGATTGAACCGGACGGGGTAAGTTGGGGAAACGTGTGTATCTTGACCCGGTACCGATTCGCTTTTCCGATCCAGGAGGCCACCCGTGAAAGCACGTCTTATCGCCGCCTGGGTTCCCGGCCTGTTTTTCCTTCTCGGCGTGCTGGGTATCCTGGCGCTCCACTCAATGGTCGTGAAAAACGAGAATGACAGGATCCAGCTCGAAACGCAGATCACCGCGGAGCAGATCCGTATCCGACTCGAGGCCTGGATCGACGCCCGGGTGGCGGTGGTGCAGCATCTGGGCAACAAGCAGTTCATCGACCAGGCCGACATTGATAAACTTTTCTCCGACCAGGCCCAGCATCTGCTTGACTTGTATCCGGGTATCCTGGCCATCAACTATATCGACGATTATTGGGTGATCAGGATCATCACTCCGGTGGCGCCCAATCTTCCCGCCCTAGATCAGGATCTCCACCATCATCCAAACGCGAGCGTCGTGGAATCGCTGAACCGGGCGATGGAAACGGGCAGAATCGCCAGTACGACCGTCATCGATCTGTTGCAGGGCGGCAGGGGGGTCGCCACCTACCAGACCCTGCTGGACAAGAACAACCTGGCCCTCGGTTACATCAACGGCGTTTTCCAAATCACCATGATGCTGGACGACTGCCTGGCGGAGGATAATCTGCGCGAGAGATTCCAGTTCCGGTTCGTGGAGGAAAGCGGGGCCATCGTCTATCTCCACCCGGGCGAAGACACCGGGGAAAACTGGGGATTCGCATCCGATCTTTCCGTCAGGATCGCGGATCGCCACTGGATCCTCAGGCTGGCCCCCACGGCCCGGTTCATCGCGGACTCCCGGAACCGGGCGGACGAAATCATGGCCGTGACCGGACTGGTCCTGGTGACCCTGCTGGCACTTCTTTTGCGTGCCCTGCTCCTGCGTCAGGCAGCCCTGCGTGAAAGCCAGGCCAAATACCGCCTGCTCGTGGAGAATCAGAACGACTTGGTGGTCAAGTTGGACAAGGACGGTCGATTCCTCTACGTCAGCCCCAGCTATTGCAAGATCTTCGGCAAAAAGGAAACCGAATTGCTTGGCCGGGACATTTTGTCCCAGGTGCACGAGGAGGACCGCGAAATCACAGCACGGTCCCTGACTTCCCTGACCGAACAACCCCACCGCTCCGATCATGAACAACGTGTCATGACCAATGACGGTTGGCGCTGGTTGGCCTGGTCAAGCCGCGCGGTGCTGGACTCCGCCGGAAAAATGGTCGCCGTCACGGCCGTTGGACGCGATATCACACCCCGCCGCAAGCTGGAAGAGCAATTGCTCCAATCGCAAAAAATGCAGGCGATCGGCCTGTTGGCCGGTGGCATCGCACATGACTTCAACAATCTGCTGCACGCCATGCTGAACAACCTGGAGTTCGTCTTCCAGGAATTCAAGTCCGGGGGCCAGGCCCGCCAGGACCTGGATCAGGTGCGTCAGGGTGTGGACAAGGCCATGGGCCTGACGCGGCAGTTGCTCGCCTTCGGCCGACAGCAGGTGCTCAATCCCGCCTCCCAGGACCTGAATGTCGTGATCGAAGACATGTTGCAGATGATGCGCCGGATGATCAACATCTCAATCACCATCGATTTCCTGCCCGCGACCGGCCGGGTTCGAATCCATGCCGACCGTGGGCAGGTCGAACAGATATTCATGAACCTATGTGTCAATTCACAGGACGCCATCTCCGGTACGGGCACCATCACGGTCAGGACCGAAACCCGGGAAATCGACGCCGCCTTCTGCGAAAACCATCCCGAAGCAATGCCCGGAAAGTATGGTGTCCTGACTGTCGAAGATACCGGTCAAGGCATGACCAAGGAAGTGATGGAAAGAATATTCGAGCCGTTCTTCACCACCAAGGAAGTGGGCCAGGGAACCGGACTGGGACTGGCTTCGATCTACGGCATCGTCCGGCAGCACGACGGACTGATGCTCGTGGAAAGCGAACCCGGCCACGGCACGAAATTCTCGGTTTTTCTGCCCGGATCGGAAATGGAAGAAACTCAACCGGCCGACACCGTTCCCCGAAAATCGGTTGCCGGCGGCAACGAAACCATCCTGCTGGCCGAGGACAATGAGGATGTCCGCAACCTGGCCGTGCGGGTGTTGAAAAAAGGCGGATACAGGGTCCTGGTGGCAACCGACGGTGAAGAAGCCGTTGAAGTTTTCAACAAACACGCGGACGAAGTGGATCTGGTGATGCTCGACCTGGTGATGCCCCGACTGGGCGGCAGGGAAGCGGGGGAACAGATCCGGCAGATAAACGACAAGATCCGCATCCTTTTTGCTTCAGGATACGACCCCACCAGCGTGGGCAAGGAAATCCGCGATCTGGACGGAGCGGACCTCCTGATGAAACCCTTCGGAATCCCCGAGCTTCTGGGGAAAGTAAGGGAACTCCTGGATCAGGCCTAGAAAGCCCCGTTCCGACCGATGACGATGCCCAGCATCCCCAGATAGGCGAGCGGGAAGATCCACCGGCAGGCCCGGTCGACCCGGAGCTTCGCCGCTTGGTTTTCGAAATCGATCCGGTCAACGAAAACACTCACCACCATGGTGGCCGCGATGGTGATGATCGAAACGGTCATCACCCGGTCGGCGGCCGTCAGGTAGCTGACCCGCGGCAGTGTCGATGTAGTCACGAACTGGTAGGCGATGACCGTGAGAATACCGCTGCTGGAAACCCCCGCCCGGCGGCCCAGCCGCTCATCGCTCATCCAGAAAACGACCCAGGTCAAGGAGACGATGATGATCACCGTCAGGAATATCTTCCAGAGATAATACCCGGACTGGCGCTGGATCCTGATCTCATGGTGGATATTCGAAAATGGCGTGGCATCCCGGACCCTCAGAACGTCATCAACACTGCTGTCGAGAGCTTCGACATCCCATTCGGCCAGAGAGAATTCGGGCGCGAAACCCGTGCGGTCCGGATCGGTCACCAATTCAACCACGGAGTTGTTCCAAGCGAATGATTCCAGGATGATCGGCAAAACCTGGCTATCGAAAGGGAACCGGCGGTAGTCCAGGTTGGTCCGCAGGGTGGAATTGATCTGGGCGGAGATCTCCATCCGACCATCGGCATGGACCGTCACCTTCCTGGCCCCGGTCCCCATCTGTCCCACCGGGTTGGCCAAAACGATCTGGGCGGTCCAGATGCCATCGAAAAACTTATCCGCCTCGGGACCGACGTGGATGCGCCGGTCCGTTCCCGCGGCTTCGGGGTCGAAGGCCATACGGGTATCGGTCCATCTCACCTGAACGTCCAACTCGACGTCGAAGGTGTTGCGGGTTTCATCGATGTTGGTGATGTCGATCAGGTAGATGCCCACCTGTACCGGGACCGGGGTCTCACCCGGTGGCGGAGTGATGCCGGTTTCGGCTTCTTCGGAATGCGCCCCCGCCACGCCCGTCCAGACAAGACACAGGAACAGGAACGTGAAAAATTTCTGCTTGCCCAACGTTATCCCTCTCTATGGTCCTGGAGTCACCGATTCGATTCCGGAGGATAGATTACATCCCAGTCGATCTTCATGTCCACGACCGTCCACCCGTTCTTCTCAGCTTCGGTCAATGCCTTGTCCAACCGCCCGACGTGGGATTCACGGTCGTAGGCCCACTCCCGCTCCGCGTCGGTATGATGAACCAGCAACATCAGACTCCTTCGGTGGCCCGCGGCTGTCCACTGCAACATCTGCAGATCGCCGTCCGAGTTGCCGAATGCCGCGATGGGCCGCCGTCCGATCATGTTGTGGATACCCACAGGCTTGGTCCCCTTGTCGTCGATGAAATCCAGTTCGGCCAGCCGGACGAGAACCGGACCGTCTTCGCGCATCTCGAAAACCTTCCTGATGCGGCTGCCGATGACCTGCTCAGGGGGAATTCCGTAAACATCCTCCGCCCACGGCCGCATGAATTCGATGCCGCCCCCCGATACGATGAAGGTCTTGAATCCATTGGCGCGCAGATAATCCAGGAGCTCCAGCATGGGTTGAAAAACCAGTTCATTATAGAGCCGGTCGAAGCGGGGGTGCCGGGCCTTGCCGATCCATTCCCTGACGATGGCGGCAAATTCGTCGGTGGTGCCGCCGGCATGGGTGGCCATCACCAGTTCCAGAATGCCCCTTTCGCCGCTCGCGGCCAAGGCCTCCATGTCATTCTCCAGTACGGCCTGGAAGGGTTGGGTCGTCTTCCATTCCGGATGGTCGGCCGCGAGTTCCTTCACCCGGTCAATGGCAAAGAACAGCTGGAAATACACGGGTTTCTCCGACCACAGGGTGCCGTCGTTGTCGAACACCGCGATTCTTTCCGGGACGGGAACGAAATCAGTTCCTGACTCTTCGGTGACGGCCTGGACAAACTCCATGATGCTCGTCCTGGCAGCTCCATCTTTCCAGGAGGGCAAAGGGTCACTGGGCTGTTGGTCCTCGACGCACCCTGACATCAAAAATAAGACAATCAGCATAACAGTTTGTCGATAAATAGGTTGCTTCGTCATCATCGCCTTGTTGAAGCTCATGGCTTCCATCCTCCCATATCATGAATCCTTTAAGACGACTTATTGACGCCTCTTTCCCCGGAATGGTACATTGTCATTCGGAAAATGCAACAAACACTCAATGGTAGGGAGAGAAAGATGAGCCGGAAAAACGGATTGATCATGCTCATTCTGGGCGGGTTGTTGGTCCTGGCCCTGGCCGGATCGGCCTTGGCCGCGGATAAGCCGAACATCGTCGTCATCTGGGGCGACGACATCGGGCAGGCCAACCTGAGCGCCTACACCAAGGGCGTGATGGGCTACCGCACCCCCAACATCGACAGCGTCGCCGAGGACGGCATGATCTTCACCGATTATTACGCCGAGCAGAGCTGCACCGCGGGACGCGCGGCCTTCATCATGGGCCAGAGCGTGTTTCGGTCCGGGCTGAGCAAGGTCGGGATGCCAGGTGCTGATTTGGGTATGCGGGACGAGGACCCCACAATCGCCGAGATATTGAAACCCCTTGGTTACGCCACCGGCCAGTTCGGCAAGAATCACCTGGGTGACAGGGACGAGATGCTTCCAACCAACCACGGCTTCGACGAATTCTACGGCAACCTGTACCACCTGAACGCCGAGGAAGAACCGGAACACCCCGACTACCCCAAGGACCCGGAATTCCACAAGAAATTCGGACCTCGCGGCGTGATCCACAGCTACGCCGACGGCCGCATCGAAGACACCGGACCGCTGACAAAAAAGCGCATGGAAACCATAGACGACGATGTCGCCGACCGCTCCGCCGCTTTCATCGAACAGCAGCACAATGACGGCAATCCATTTTTCGTCTGGGTCAATTTTACTCATATGCATTTCCGGACCTACGTCCCGGAAGAGGATCACGGCCAGTCGGGCAAATGGCAGAGTGTCTACCACGACGCCATGATCAACCACGATAACAACGTGGGTACGGTGCTGGACAAGCTCGAGGAATTGGGGATTGCCGACAATACGATCGTGTTCTACAGCACCGACAACGGCCCCCACATGAACACCTGGCCCGACGGCGGCATGACCCCGTTCCGGTCCGAGAAGAACACCAACTGGGAAGGTGCCTACCGGGTGCCGGCCATGGTGCGTTGGCCCGGTCACATCGAAGCGGGTTCGGTTTCCAACGAGATCATGTCGCACATGGACTGGATGCCCACACTCGTGGCCGCGGCAGGCGACAAGGACATCAAGGACAAGCTGCTCAAGGGACACAAGGCCGGCGACAAGGAATTCAAGGTCCATCTGGACGGGTACAATTTCCTGCCCTACCTGACAGGCCAACAGGACAAGGGCCCCCGTGAGGACTTCTTCTACTTTTCCGACGACGGCGACCTGACCGGCCTTCGCTACGACAACTGGAAAGTCGTCTTCGCCCAGCAACGGGCCGTCGGCACCATGCTGGTATGGGGCGAACCCTTCGTGAACACCCGTATACCCTGGCTGTTCAACCTGCGTACCGACCCCTATGAAAAGGCCACTTTGACCTCCAATACGTACTGGGACTGGTATCTGGATCACGCCTTTCTGCTGATTCCGGCCCAGAGCATCGTGGGCGACTTCCTGGCCACCTTCCAGGAATATCCACCCCGCCAGGAAGCGGCCAGTTTCACCATCGACCAGGTCATGGATCAGTTGACGATTCCAGCCGGCGGGGGTTGACGGGTCTCTCCTTATTTTGCACAGCACCCTCCTCTTCCGGGAGGGTGCTTTTTCATTTCCAGCCGACATCAACCGGGTGTTCACCCTTGCCAATTCAGGTTTCCCATTGCTAGGATGGTTCAAGGTTGAATTTGTTTTTTCCGAGAATCACCACGCAATGAAGCCAGAAAGGTCATTGATGAAACCGCTTTTCCCGTCGACTGGTATTTCCCGGTGTTTGATGATTTTCATTTTCTTACCGGTACTTCTGACAACGGTGAGCCCCGCCTTGGCCCAGGAAAATGAAGATAAATCCTACCCCGGCTCCTCCCACTACCTGCGGAGCGCCTACCAGGCCGGCAAGGTCCTGCAGACCAACGATTTTCTCAGGGGAGACAACCTTTCCGGCGAGGCCATCGACAGCTTCCAGTCGATCCGCCTGGATTTCGGTTGGCAAACAGATGGCTCCAGGGACTGGCACCACTCCTTCAATTTTCCGTCCTACGGAATCGGGATTTACGGAACGGATCTCAACAACGATGAGGAACTCGGTACTCCGACATCCCTTTATGGGTTTTTCGTCTGGCCCCTGATTCGCGGTGAGCGCTGGCGGTTCAATATGGATATCGCCTTTGGCCTGACCAACGACTGGAAGCCATACGACCCGGTGACCAACCCGAAAAACGTGGCCATGGGTCTTGGCCGCTCCGTCCACATCGAAGGTGGACCGAATGTCGAGTACCGCCTGGCCGACCGCTGGGCGCTGATCGGCGGCGTCACCTTCACCCATTTCTCCAACGGCGGCACCCAACGGCCGAACCACGGACTCAACCAGGTCGGCCCTCTACTGTTCGTAAAATACGACACCGATGCGCCGGTCACTCCCCCGGCCAGGCGTCATGTCGATCAATACCCCCGCGGTTGGGACCTGACGGTGACCGGCTCGGCGGGCAAACGAAATCTCAACCTGGAACTCACCGATCCCGAGCTGGCGGGAAAATACCTGAATCGCAACTACTTCATCGGCAATCTGACGTTGGGCATGGGCCGCCGATTCTCCTACAAATCGCGCTACGTCTTCGGACTGGACCTGGGCTACGACGAATCGGTGAGTGACCTCATCGAACTCGACGCCTACAACAACGGCTACAACGCCAGCGGCACCACAGGCGATAATTTCGAGCTGGCGCTGTTCGGCGGTTACGAACTCGTCGCCAACCGGACCCACCTGATCGTCCATTTCGGCTACAAGATCCTGAGCAAGGATGTGCCTGGACGTCTGCCAAAATTCTACCAGCGGTTGGGTGTGAAGCAGTTCTTCTATCAGGACTGGTTCGCCGGCCTCAACGTGCGTTTCCACGAAATCGGCAGCGCGGACAACCTCGAGTGGACCGTCGGATATAAGATCGGGCTCTGAAGGGAGAACCATGTTCCTGTTTAATCCCCAGGAATTCGACCCGGGAAAACTCGATGAATTCTCCCACGAGATCATGCGCAAGACGATCCGGTTTTTTGAGGACAAGGGAATAGCCAGCATCAAGGAGGACGATCGCCAGCGGATATGGTATGCCGAATTCCTGGAGTTCGTCAAAAAAGAGCAAGTGTTCGCGACACTGCTCACCCCCTCACCGTACGGCAGCGAAACGCAGCGATGGGACACCTACAGGATTGCCCGGTTCAACGAAATCCTGGGCTTTTACGGCCTGGCGTACTGGTACACCTGGCAGGTTTCGATCCTCGGCCTGGGGCCGGTCTGGATGTCCGCGAATGAAGGTGTGAAGCAACGGGCCGCGAAGCTTCTGCGCGAAGGAGCGGTCTTCGCTTTCGGTTTGTCCGAGCGGGACCACGGCGCGGATGTCTACTCCACCGAGATGACATTGACCCCGCGGGACGACGGCACCTGGTTGGCCAACGGTTCCAAATACTACATCGGCAACGGCAACGAGGCTCCCTTGGTGTCAACCCTCGGCAAAATGGCCGACACCGGCGAATTTGTTTTCTTCGCGGCTGATTTCAACCACGAAAAATACGAACTGGTCAAGAATGTGGTGGCCAGCCAAAACTTTGTCGCCGAGTTCGCCCTGCACGACTATCCCGTGACCGAGGCCGACATCATCGCCCGTGGAGACAAGGCCTGGGATACGGCCATGAACACCGTCAACATCGGCAAATACAACTTGGGCTGGGCATCGATCGGAATGTGCACACATGCTTTCCACGAATCGATCAACCACGCCTCCGGGCGT
>JAGLCY010000165.1 GCA_023270185.1 Candidatus Krumholzibacteriia bacterium
CAACCAGGCGCCTGGCAACGGTGTTGGTCCCTTGCCAGTACCTCTCGGCGCACACGTGGAGGGATTGTTGTCGTGTTGCGGCCTCCTTGTTCGCAGACAGCGGCGTCGCAACGCATTCGTTCGGCGGCGGCCTTGCTCAACTCACGTTCGCCAGCGTCGGTTTGGACGGTCATCCGACCGGTGGCGGCATTTTCGTGGACATGGATCTGAACCGGCGGCCGGTTGGCGAGGTGCCCCCGGGGGCACTTTTGACCCTGTAACTCTTTTGTTTCCAACAGTGCGGCCAAAGCTTCCAGCATCAGCTCCGCGCGGTCCTGTGGAACACCACCAAGTTTATGCAACCGCTCGACCATTGCCGCCCGCCGCGCTTCCTGTTCCGGAGTCAGTTCCAACCGGAAATGAACCGGCAGTTCGCGCGGCGCCACCACCGTCGGCGATGAAGGCAGCAATTCGCCCTGCCCCGGATCCACTTTGGCGGCGCGTTTGGCCTTCTTGACTTCGTTGACCAGTTCCTTGCGAGTCCCCTTGGCTGCTTTGAGCCATTCATCTTGAGTTTCGGGCGTTGCCACCGAGACGATTTCCCGGGCTTTGGTATAACCGAGCTCGCCGGATGCCACAGCCTCGCAAACCGCGGGCAATTTATCCAGCTGCCGAGCCAGCCGGATGAAGTCGCCAGCCTTGGATTTGGAAAAACCCAGTTCCAGGCTTGCGTACTGATTGATGGAGGAGTGACCCAGGTCGCGGAAAAGTTTGCGTCGCATGACCTCACCGAACCATAACACGGAGCACTGGTGGGCTTCTTCCAGGGCAGCCAATGAATTGCGGAGTAAGGTGTGGACTTTGGCGGCAGATTGATCGGGAATATATGAATTAGCGGACATGGAATTCCTCCATATTAAAGGGTTTTGGGAGGTGCGTCCAATATACGAATAAAAGACGAAATAAGCAAGAAATAATCGTCGTAACTTAAAAATTTTTGGTTGTGCCTCTGAAATTGTGTCTGGTCCGTTTGGGCCGTTCCTGGTGCTGGAGTAACCCCCCGGGGGGTTAGGTTTTTGAGGTTTGGAGGAGCTTCAGGGCGCAAATTACCCCACTGAAATAGTTATTCATCAAAAGACAAGGTCCTTTGGAGTGCGGACCTCAGCCCAAAAACAGCCAGACACAATTTTAGAGGTACAACCAAAATTTTTAAGAACTATCAAGTTTTTGACAACGTGTATTCGCCACCCGACTTTTCGCCCCAACAGAACGGGGCAAGCCCCATCACCCCCTCAAACCTCCACCAACCGATACCCCCGACTCCCCAATTCCAACTCCTGTGCCCGCTCCAGCAAAGGACCCGGTTCCTGCATGAATCCGCTCCAGTTCGCCAACGGACCATCCATCCTGTTGACGATCAGATCCCAGGTGGCCTGGTCCAGCGCGACGGGATCCCGCGAGGCCAGCACCCCTACATCCCCCAGACGCTCCCGGCCCCGAGCCCGCGCGACGCCGGAACGCCTGTCCTGGCGAACAAGCAGGTTGAAGAAGCCCGCCCGGCCAGGCTTGGCCCCGGCCACCGCATCCCGGGCGGTCAAAGCCGCGGCGGCGACCTTCTTTTGGAAAACCGGGATGCAGGCCGCCTCCTCGGGACTGATCCCCGCCATGAAGCAGACATTCATGCATTCCCCGCACCCGGTGCATTTCTCATGGTCGATGAAAGCCCGGCCGGCGTTGAGAGTGATGGCGTCGAAAAGGCAGACGGTCATGCAGGATCCACAGCCGGCACACAATGGGGTGTTGACCACAGGCCTGATATCTTCATGCAACAACAGTTTGCCGGGACGGTCGGTCAGACCCACTCCCAGGTTGGTCAAGGCGCCATGAAAACCAGCGTGAGGATGGGGACGAACCGGGGAAAGAAGACAGATCCCCGCCACGCGGGCCAGCGGGTCATCCTGCCCGGGCGCGTCGGCCACCAGGTAGGACAGACCGTTGCCGGCGGCCCCGTAACCCTTGACCTCGGCCATCCCCAGATGCGTATCGGCCTTGTCCAGGCCACCGGTGGTGATGGACAGGGTATCAAAACAGAAGGAACCCCGGGCTGGATCGGCATCGCCCGGGACGGCCAGGGCATCAGCCACGGCCCGGGCCCAGGCCGGGTCAACGGACGGAGGAAGTCCCTGGGCCCCCAACTGAACCTTCAGCCCCCACCTGGAATTAGGCCCGGCGACCCCGCTCAGACCAAGCCGGGCGACGAGTTCCGTCAGGCCAGGTCGCAAATCAACCGGGGTCAACTCGTGCTCGAGGACATTCTCGAGGGAATGGAAAAACACCTCAGTGGCCATTTGGCGGTCAGCTCCCCTCATTCACGGTTCGCGCCAGATCCCTGAGCGCCAACATTTCCGAAACGGTCACGAACCGGACTCCCTCCTTGAGGAGCCGGGGAATCTCACGGGCCAGGAC
>JAGLCY010000166.1 GCA_023270185.1 Candidatus Krumholzibacteriia bacterium
TCAGGACAAAACCGGCGTCCCTGATTTCCAAGGTTCCCTGGTAGAGAGGATGCTCCAACGGGCCGGAAATGATGACATGGGCGCCAAATGTGCCGCTGGATTTGATAAACGCGTTGGTGGCCTGGGACAGGGCTTCCAGATTGGAACCCCAGGGAATATCCACCTGCATGAAAAAAGGTCCGTCCAGAGGCGAGGTCGGCTCGCTCATGAGGTCCAGGTCCAACGGGATCTCGATCCGGCCGGTCATCTCGAGGTCCTTCTTGCGACCCTTTAGGCCGCTCAGGACCAACGACTGGTAATCGGCCCGGACCTCGCTGGAAAGTTCGTCGAAGTGGAGCCAGTGGACGTGAAAAGGAGCGCTGTGGACCTGGCCCAGGATCAGCGGGTCCCTGACACTGCCGGTCACCCGCAGGTTCCCGTTGAAATAGCCGTCCAGACGGTCCAGGGCGGGCAGGGCGAACTGATCGAGAAAAGCCCAGTTGCCCTTCGTGATCTCGAGGTCGAGATCCAGGTCGGCCCCGGGCCAGAAATCCTCGATTCCCGCTTCCGGATCAGACACCGTCCCGGCACCGGTGATCCGTCCAAAGTTTGTCCGCAGGTCGAGTTCCTGGAAATCTATTACGCCCTCTCCGTACCCCGCTGTCACATGCATGGAGTAAATGTCGGCCAGGGCGAACGGAGCGTCCAGGATATCGGCGGTCAGATTGACCTGGGGTGAAGCGGGTTCGCCCCCCACAACGATGTCTGCGGTCATCCGGCCGGCCAACTCGTGTTCCGTCCGGACGAAGGGGTTCAACAGAGCGAGATCGAAACTATCCAGTTGCAGGACGCCCGCCACCACCTCGTCCTTTTCAAAAAGGCCGCTGACAGACATTGCGCCCTGGTCCGAAACGAGCCGCATTCCCGGCAGCGAGAAGTGGCCGCTCCCCACGGAAAAGCGCACGGTCTCACCAATGGTCCAACTGGTGCTCTCCAGATCCACCCGGAATTGATCCACCTGGATCCGGCTTACCGAGTCCGCGTAGTCGACCTGAAAGCTGAGGAAGAGGTTGGTGTCGCCAAGGTCCGTCCGGAAGGAATCGATCCGGGCGCTGGTCGGGCCGGCCGTTCCCCACAGGCTAAAATCCCCGAAGGGGACATCACCGATGGAGAAGCCGCGACCGTCGACACCCGCAGTGATCATCTGCTCACCCAGCAGATCGTCCACAACCAGGGCAACTTCGCCGGAACCGGCACCCAGCGGGCCAAGAGCGAACTGATACAGATTGACCCAGCCGGCGAAAGCCAGCGCGTCCAACGGACCTTTCACCGCGCCCTGGCCGTTGAGGCGGCCGGTGGTGGGTGGGAAATCCCAATCCGGCGGAAGCGTGCTGATGTCCTCCGAGTTGATGCTCACATACCCGTCGAACACACCCGCTGTATCCGAAGCCCCCTCCAGCATACCGTGAAGGTTGGCGTACATGATCTCGATGCGATTGAATGTCACCGAATTTTCGGCCGCGACAACATCCACGTAACAGGTATCGAAAGGCATGATCTCGATGAACCCGTCATTCAGCACACCGGTCACCCGGGTCCATTCCGGTTGGTCGGTGTGCTCGATGCGGAGTCGACCTGACCCGCCGGTGCGGGGCATCTCATCCTCACCTGGCA
Organism: Candidatus Krumholzibacteriia bacterium; assembly: GCA_023270185.1. Classification (GTDB taxonomy): domain Bacteria; phylum Krumholzibacteriota; class Krumholzibacteriia; order LZORAL124-64-63; family LZORAL124-64-63; genus JAGLCY01. Next base: position 1,654 of record JAGLCY010000166.1, read on the forward strand.
CCAGTCCCTTGGAAATGTCCACATCCCAGACATCACCCTCCAACAGGAAGTAGACTGAATTCGGGTCCCGGATATCGATACTTCCGCCACCCTCGAAGCGGGCCTCGTTGATGGTGCCGGCCATGTCCTTGAGCTGGACCTCTTCATCGCTGATAACAACGCGGCCGGTCAGATCCCGCGCCTCGAAACCTTCCACTTCACCCGAGAAAACACCCCGGTAGAAAACCGTCTCGTCCTTCCTGGTGAAAGAGCCCGTGATGTCGCCTGCCGCGGTAAAACCCAGGGACTGGTCGATCAGGTTTTCAACCTCAGCCACCGACACACCCCGGGCCTCCACATCGATGTCCAGATCTCCGGCCCACTGTCGGCTGCCGTTCACACGGACCGGGTGGCCGTTCACCGAGCCGGACAGGCCGGCGACCCCCACCCCCAGGGGACCGATGGTCACCTCACCACGCAAGCCGGTCAATACGCTCACATGGGTTTCCCAGTCGACGTCGCACCCACGCAAAAGAACCCGCACTTCGTCTCCGGTTCGAACCTCTCCCTGCATGTTGATCCTGGGCATCCGCTGAACGGGCCGCCCGCCGGAATCGGAAAACTCGAGGAAAGCGTCCCGCACGACAAGGTGGTCGATCAACAGATCGGGCAACCCCAGATCGATGGTGCCCGAATCATCCCCGCTTGTGGTGTCGGTCCCGGCCATGGAATAGATCTCGGGGCGGGCAACCGTGACCCGGCGCAGGTGCGGAACGGTCCCGAGGACCTCCTTGATATTGAAGTCAACCGCCACTGTGTCCGCCGACATCAGGGTCAGACCCCCGGAATTCGCAGGCAGGGTCAGGGATACGCCGTACAGATCGATCCCCTCGAAGGTTCTAACCCGAAAGTCGCGAACCCTGAGCCCCCCTTCCTCTATGCGCAACAGATGCCGACTGACCAGATTCGATGCGTACGGGGCCACGAGCCAGGGGTGGGATCCCAGCCAGTAAACCACGCCGGCAATAACCAGCCAGGCGATGATAAGAGGTAGTTTCTGTGGTCTAACCAAGCGCATTAGAACGGGTACCCCAGGGAAAAGTGCCACAGTACCCTCGGGTCCGTGACATCGCGGGTTTCACTCACATAGCGAACGCGTTTCAGCGGGAAGCCCACATCCACGCGAACGGGTCCGAAAGGCGTGTCGAATCGGACACCGGTCCCGTAGCTGTAACGATAATCCCAATCCTTGGTCGACGCCGGATCCAGGGGATCGCCAGGATCGGATTTCAGCCGGAACCCCGTCATCCGCATGTCGCTCAATTGGGCCCAAACGTTTCCGCCCTCGAAGAAAAATACGCTGGAAAGCTTCCAACGCCGCAACACCGGCAGGGGGAAACGCCATTCCACATTGGTCAGCATCAAATAGTTTCCGCCACGGGCGGGATTATCGGGCAACAACACATCGGACGAGTAGTTGAGACGGTCCAGTTCATCCTGGTCGGTCACCTGCGGCCCCAGGGAATTGTGGCGGTACCCACGCACGGTCGAGGAACCCCCGGCAAAGAAACGGTCATCGTAGGGCACACCGTCGGGACCCTGATCCAGTGAACGGCCGTAAGGCCGCGTGCCGCCGACCATGAAACGCAGGGCAAGAACCCCTTCCAATGGGGTCGCATGGTAGTTATGCCAGGCGGTGGACCATTTGAAAAAGCTGAAATCGCCGCCCATGATGCCCCCGGCCAACTTGGCCGTGACCACAGTGTACATGCCCTTGGAAGGTCGGAAAAGGTTGTCCCGGTGATCGATGTAGATGGCCCAATTGATCGAACGGGTCTGGTCCGATGTCGCCCCCAGTTCGTCGAACCTGGCCTTCAAGCTGTCCGGCGCGTAGGGATGGACGGTCGGTGAGGTAACTTTCAGACCCAGATAGGCGTTGTTGGTCACTCGCCGACTGGCCTTCCAGGTCGTGCCCACGTTGAAACCATTGCTGACCATATTCAGACCCGACTCGCCGCGGGTCTCACGCTTGGTATAAAGATCAAGATCGAAGCTGAAGCGACTATTGCGGATATGGGGATTCACATACTCGGCGTCAACCCGGTAGTTGACCTGCCCCTGGTCAAACCGGATGGGATTGCCCACCACGTCCTCGACGTTCCAGGACACACGTGTGCGAATCTGGAACCGCCGCCCGGTCCCCCACAGGTTGTAGTGGCCCCAGGAGGCCAGGACCCGAATCCTTTCCAGACTTCCCACACCCACACCAAACTCGAAAAAGGCGGGTTTGCGTTCAATGACCCTGACCAACAGATCCGCCCTGCCCAGGGTGGAGTCCACAGCCACCGGTACGATGGTAACGTCCCGGAACAGGGAGGTGGCCAGCAGCCGGCGACGCGAATCCACGACCAGTTGCCAGAACAGGGGTTGGCCTTCTTCAATCACCAGTTCCCTGTACAAGAGGTTGTCCTTGGTCGACGCGTTGCCCGCCAGCTTGATTTTCCCAACGGTATAACCGTGCCCCGGATTGATATGATAGGATATGAACGCCAGAAATCCGGGACCGTCCGGATCCTCGAGGATGGACATTTCCGGTCTGACGAAGGCATCGAGATAGGTTTCGTTCCGGTAAAGATCCCGGATGGCGTAGATATCCCCTCCGAAGGCGTTCAAATCGGCGGGCGCGGGCTGGCCCTCGAGAAGGAACATGGTCTCCCTCAACTTCTCTTCGGTAATCGGACCATTGCCCTCGAAGATCACTCCGCCGATGAGCGTGCGCTGCCCCTCCATAATGGAGATGTGCAATACATCCCCTTCTTCGCTGATGGTGGAGATGGAATCCAGGCGGGCGGAAACCTGATGGAACCCACGGTTGCGATAGTATGTTTCCAACAGATGGACCTGGGTGTCCACAAGGTGGGGCCGGTATTTGGCAACGTGCAGGGGACGGGTCCAGGTGGCTTCCTGGATTTTCAGCAGTTTCTTCAGATCACCGGAAGAGTAAGTCTCGTTCCCGGTGATCTCGATCCGGGACAGACGATGGGACTCCAGACCGTAGTCCAGTTCCTCATCGGCCTGGACGACACGGGCGAAAGGACCGAGCAGGCACAGGACGCCGGCAAGGATCATGAACAGACGAAGCCACCGTCCCGGTCGGGCAGTAGCCGGGGAACAGGCAGGCCGGCTCAAGGCCGATCCCTGCAGTCCGCTGTCTGGCGACTCGCCCTTGTTCAAATCACTGCTCCGTCCGGCGCCCTTGCCCGGTAATTGTCGTGGAAATTCCGGGACGCTGATGTTATGTCCTTGTCAAGGCTCTCAACCGGCAACCAGGGTGAATTCACCCCAAACTCTGACCAGGAAACACGACCATGCCGACAAGATTCCTTTCCCGCCGCTTGTTCTTCCTGCTCCTGCTGCCGGTTCTGATTCCGGCTGTGGGGTGCGAGAAGAACGACGCCCCACTGGCCTTGAGTGACCTCTCCGGGGACGAATTCGTATACGTCGAGCGCATGATCATCCTGGAGCGGGCCAAGACCGCGGCCCTCCTGGACCGCGAAACCGGTGATGCGCTCCTTGATTCCCTGGCCGTAGCCTGGGGCGACAGTTCATTCCCCCTGACCCTGGCCGGAGCCCCACGGAACCCACTCCGATCCGAGGCCGTCGGCACTCTGCTGCGACGGGTTCTCGAGGCCGAACAGGAATCCCTGCTGACTTCGAACGGACTGGATCGAATGAACCAGCCACTTCCGGAACCTTTACCTGAACCCGAGCCGGAAGCGCTCCCGGGAACCTAGAGTCTCCTGGAATCTAGTGCCCGGTCACCGTCCAGAAATCGAGCACCACCACAAAGGTCATGAACAGAAGCAGGATGATCAGGCCAATCTGCGTGGCGATGGCCTGCAACCTTTCAGGCACCGGCTTTCCGCCCCTTATCACCTCGAGCAACAGGAACAGCACGTGTCCTCCGTCCAGGACAGGAATAGGCATCAGGTTCAGCAGGAAAAGGTTGATGGAGAAAAACGCGATAAAACTCATCAAGTGCGCAAAACTCCAGCTCAACATTTCCCCGGCGACCTGACCGATCCGCAGGGGCCCTCCCACAGCTTCCAGACCGTGTTTTCCGAGAATCAGATCCCGTAGTCCTCTCACGGTTTGGCTGATGGTGTTGAGAGTTCCTTTATAGCCGAAAACTATGGCGCTGCCGAGGCCGACCTTTTCGTAGATGAAGTAGGGCTCGTAGAATATGCGGCCCTTCTTCACACCGGGTCTGATTTCCTTGAGCTCGGGCACCACAATCCCATTCATCCACTCTCCGTCCCGGACCCAGATGATCTCGATCTCCTGGCCCGGACGATCGTTGATGATGCCGGCGATTTTACTGAACGACGTGACGGTCTCACCGTTCACGGATTCGATAACGTCCCCTTTACGTAGGCCGAGCTTCGCGGCGGGACCGTTCCTTTTCACCCGTCCGACCGTGGTGTTCCAGGATTCCAAACCTGTCGACCAGTAGCCTGACTCCTCGTCGAACATCGGTTGAAGTTCGAGAGCCATGGTCCGGCCTTCGCGCAGGACTTCCAAGGAAACGAGAGAGGACGGACCGGTTTCTTGAAGTTCAACAGGGGTCAGTCCATCAATGATGTCTCCCCAGTTTCCCATAGGCAGACCGCCCACCTTCAGAATCTTGTCTCCAACCTGAATGCCGGCGGCCGCGGCCGGAGAATCAACCTGCACATCACCTACGGTGGTGAAAGGATAATTCACCAGTCCTGTACTCAGGACCACTCCGGTGTAAAGCACAAACGCCAGAACCAGGTTGAACAATGGACCGGCAATGAAAACAAACAACCTCTGCCACGCTGGCCGGGAGATCAGAAACCGGTCGGGAGGAATGTGATCGTTGATTCCCGCGGCCTCGGCATTCCCTTCTTCCGTGCCCAGGGGATACTTTCTTTCCTCCCATGTTCCGGTGTCCTGGATCTCCTCCATGATCCCCTCGCCCGCCATCTTGACATAACCGCCGAATGGAATGGCCGACAGGACATATTCGGTCTCCCCCCAGCGCTTGCGCAGGAACTTGGGACCGATGCCTATGGAAAAGGTCTTCACGTAGATCCCGAAGAGTTTGCAGAACAGGAAATGGCCGAGTTCGTGAACAATGACCACGAGCCCCAGGGTCACCAGAAAAGCGAAAAGCGAGATGATCAAAAAATTAATGGACAATTCCGACCTCTATTCCCCGGCGACGGACCGACGGTCGATGTGACCGGCGGCCGTCCTGCGGGCTTGGTTATCGACGGCCAGGGCGGTGGCGAGGTCTTTCACCTCAGCCGGCCCTTCGGTCGCCAGACTGTCTTCGATGATGTGCGCGATGTCCACGTACCGGATACGACCGTCCAACAGCGCGGCTACCGCCACCTCGTTGGCCGCATTGAGAACAATGGGCGCGGAACCTCCGGCCACCCCGGCCTCGCGGGCCAGACGCAGACAGGGGAACCGTTCCGGATCCGGAGCTTCAAACAGCAGGGATCCTGTCTCCAGCAAATCTACTCTGCCCGTCTCCAGGGGCCAATGCTTTTCCCCGCTGACGGCATATTGCAGGGGTAGGCGCATATCCGGCGTTCCGAGCTGCGCCAGCAGGGCGCCGTCCACGAATTCCACCAGGGAGTGCACGATGGAACCCGGATGCACCACCACGTCGATCCTGTCGTAGGGCAATCCGAACAGGTGGTGGGCTTCGATGATTTCGAGCCCCTTGTTCAGCAGGGTCGCCGAGTCAACAGTGATCTTGGGTCCCATGTTCCAAGTGGGATGATCCAGGACCTGTTCGAGGGTGACTCGAACCAGTTCTTCAGTCCCGGTTTCCCGAAAAGGACCTCCGGACGCGGTCAGGATCAAGCGACCGATTTCCTCTTCCGAGCGACCCGACAGACACTGGGCGATGGCCGCGTGTTCCGAATCGACCGGCAGGACCTCCGCCCCGCCGGCCCTTACCGCATCGACAACCAACCGGCCCCCGACCACCAGGGATTCCTTGTTGGCCAGGGCGATCCGCAGGCCGCGTTCCGCCGCGGCGAGGGTCGGCTCAAGCCCCACCGCGCCCACCAATCCATTGACCAGACAATGGGCGTTATCCGCCTCAGTCACCGCTTCCAACAGTCCGGTTGTACCAACGGCCAGCAAACGCGCACCCACCCCCGGCAGGGCCGCAGCCATGGCATGTGCCGCGGGATCGGTCACCGCCACCAGGGGCGCTTCATGGTCCGGGCAGGCCGAGGCCAACTCAGCCAGGATACTGACCATTTCCGAAACCCGATTCCGGCAACTGACAGCAACTACCTGGAGTTTATCAGGGTTACGTTTCACCAGATCAATGGTCTGGGTTCCGATGGACCCGGTCACCCCCAGCACTATCAGGCGCAGAGGCGACGGGAACTCCAGCAACGGCCGGCCGCAGGGATACAGGCAACGCTGGTCATGGGGTCCGGTGGAACTCGATTTCATGACGGTGCGCCCCCCTCCTTGCGGGCCTGGCGAATCAGACGATGAAGAAACGAAAGTAATAATAAAGCACAGGCACGGTAAACAGCAGGGAATCGAACCGGTCCAGCACGCCTCCATGCCCCGGTATCAACTCCGCCGAATCCTTGATTCCCGCGTCCCGCTTGATCATGGATTCCACAAGATCACCCAGTTGGGCCATGACACCGACGATCAGACCGACCACAGTGGCGGCCAGGGGCGTCAAAAACGGTGTCAAACCCTTGGAACAGAGCCAGCCGCAGAACCCCGCGGCAAGCAGCCCGCCCAAAGCACCCTCGACGGTCTTCTTGGGACTGATCCGGGGCATCAGTTTGTGCCTACCGAAAGCCACTCCGAACAGGTACGCGCCCGTGTCCGTAGCCCAGGTCAAAAGGGCGGCAAAAAAGACCAACTTGACCCCGATGTAGTCATCCAGGCCCAGGGCCGCGGGCAATTCCCTCAACATCACGAGGTGGCTGCCCATCCAGCCGATGTACATGATCCCGAAGATGGTCACCGCGATGTGGGCGAGGGACTTGGTCATGTCCCGGCGGAAAAGCTCGCGAACCATGATGAGCAGAAGACTGCCGGTCACGATGAGCGGCACCCCCACACCCTCGCGCCAGGCGTACCAACTGATTGCCAGGGCGCAAAAATAGCCCAGGACTTCGAAGGGCTGGTAACCCTTGGCCCGCATCAGGACATAGAACTCCCGCAGGCCCAGAAGAATGATCAAATCGACCAGGACCAGAAAAAACAGCCCCCCCCGCAGGGTAATGAAATAAAGACAGGGAACCCCAAGCAGGATGACGGCAACCCTGGGCAGGATATCCGCGTTCAGGAATCGGCGAAGCGTGCGGGGTCTGGTTTCCTCATTCACGGTCGGACCTTCAGGAGGCGCTTCCAGCGGGCGGGATCCAACAGAGAGCCTGCCTTTCCCTGTCCATCGCCTGTCCGGTCCGCGGGCAGGGCGCCGAAACGGCGCTCCCGATTCTGGTAATCGGCCACAGCCAGCAGAAGGTCCCGCTGACCGAAGTCGGGCCACAATACCGGGGTGATGAGGATTTCCGAGTAGGCCGATTGCCAGAGCAGGAAATTACTGAGACGAGCCTCGCCACTGGTTCGGATGACCAAGTCGGGATCCGGCAGGTCCGGCGAATAAAGCCCTTGGGCAAAATCGTCTTCAGTGACCTGATCGGCCTTGAGTTCGCCGCTCTCCAGGCGCTCTGAAAGACGAAGGGCCGCCTGCAGGATTTCCTGCCTGCCACCGTAGGCCAGGGCCAGATTGAGGGTCAGTCCCGTGTTGCCGGCCAAGGTGTCGATCGCTTGGGTCAGCGTCTGACGGGCCTTGTCGGGCAACTGGTCGAGAGCACCGCAGGCGGCCAACCGCACATTCCGCCGGTCGAGCTCGTCCCGCTCGGCGCCCAATGTTTCCTGCAGAAAATGCCAGAGGGCTTTCACCTCGGCGGCCGGTCGGTTGAAATTCTCCTGGCTGAAGGTGTAGAGGGTCAACACCTGGATACCGATGCGCCCGCAGGCTTCCACGCAGTGCCTAACCGCGTGACGGCCCGCTCGGTGGCCCGCCAACCGGGGCAGAAACCGCTTCTGGGCCCACCTCCCGTTGCCGTCCATGATGATGGCGACATGGTTCGGCAGATCACCTCGTTCGGTCACCCGCGCAACCAGGTCATCAAGGCCCAGGGCGTTCAAGGTTTCCATGTCGTGCGGTGAGGCCATGAGGCTCGCTTTCCCTACAACTCCATGATTTCGGTCTGCTTGGCGACAACGATCTTGTCGATCTCCTCGCAGAAGCGATCGGTCAGCTTCTGCACCAGGTCGCGGTCGCCGTGGAGTTCGTCTTCTGTAATGTCGCCGTCCTTCTGTTCCTTTTTCAGGGTGTCGTTGGCTTCCTGGCGCACCTTGCGCACGGCAATCTTCCCCTCCTCGGCGAATTCCCGGGCCTGCTTCCCGAGATCCTTGCGACTATCTTCAGTCAGTTCCGGAATCTGGATCCGGATCATCATGCCGTCGCTGGCGGGATTGAAACCCAGGTTACCGGCCTGGATCGCCTTTTCGATCTCACCGATGGAGCCGCGATCGAAGGGTTTGACGGTCAGCAGGCGGGGTTCGGGTACGGACACGGTCGCCAACTGATTCAGCGGAGTGAGCGCGCCGTAGTATTCGACCTTGATCCCGTCGAGCATGGCCGGTGAGGCCTTGCCGGTGCGGATGCGGCTCAAACGGCCCCTCACGATTTCGATGGCTTCCTCCATGGACATTTCGGCGGTTTCCCTGGCTTCGGCACTCATGACTGGGTCTCCTTTTTAATCCAGGTTCCCGGCTGATCACCGGCGATGGCGTTGACGAGGTTTTCCGGGTCCGATATATCAAATACGAACATGGGAAGTCCCTGTTCCGCGCAAAGTGTGACCGCCGTCAGGTCCATGACCTGAAGACGCTGGTCGATGACCTCGCCGTAGGTCAGCATCTCGTAGCGTTTGGCGTCATCGTGTTTATGGGGATCCTTGTCGTAGACTCCATCCACCTGGGTTCCCTTGAGCAGGGCATCCGCGCTGATTTCCAGGGCGCGCAGGGCGGCGGCGGAATCGGTTGTGAAATAGGGATTGCCGGTTCCACCGGCAAAGAGAAGCACATACCCGGACTGCATCAGGGCCAGGGCGTCATCCCGCGCGAAAGACTTGGTCAGGGGCCGCTGTTCCCGGGGACTCAGGACCTTGGCCTTCAAACCTTCAGCCCGCAGGTAATCGCGCATGATGGCCGCGTTCATCACCGTTCCGAGCATGCCCACGTTGTCGGCCGTCACCCGGTCAACGATCTCCAGGTTGGCGGATCGGGCGCGGAAGATGTTCCCGGCGCCGACCACGATGCCCACCTGGACCCCCTGCTGCACGACCTGGGCCACGGCCTGGGCCAGACCGGTCAGCTTCCCGTGGCTGTACTGCTCGCTATCGGACATCAGGGCTTCGCCGCTCATCTTCAGGAGGATACGCGTGAATTTCACAGGTTGCGACCTTTCCGTGTGGTGTTCCCGGGGCAGCCCAATCCAAAAATTTTCAGCAAAAAAAAGCCCGGGCACAAGACCCGGGCTATGAGGCGCTCCTGGCTAACTGCCGATCTGGAAGCGTGAGAAACGCTTGATCTGCATGTTTTCGCCCAGGGAGCCGATGATGGACTTGAGGTAGTCCGCCACCGTCACATCAGGGTCCTTGACGTACTTCTGCTCAAGCAGGACGATTTCACTGTAATACTTGTCCACCTTGCCTTCAACAATCTTGTCGATCATCTCGGCCGGCTTGCCCTGCTCCTCCATCTGGCCCCGGTAGATCTCCTTCTCCTTTTCGATCAGGGAAGGGTCGACCTCTTCCCGGGTCACGGCCAGAGGGCTTGCCGCGGCGATGTGCATGGCCACATTGTGGACAAAATCCTGGAAATCGTCGGTCCTGGCCACGAAATCGGTTTCACAAGCGACTTCCAACAGGACGCCCACCTTGCCGCCCATGTGGATGTAACTGCCCACGATGCCCTGGCCGGTGGCCCGGCCTTCCTTCTTGGAAGCCGAGGCGATGCCCTTCTTGCGCAGGTAATCGCCGGCCTTGTCCATGTCGCCATCGCTCTCCTTGAGGGCATTTTTGCAATCCATCATGCCTGCGCCCGTGGCCTCACGCAGTTCCTTGACCATCTTCGCGGTGATATCCATGACTCCTCCAGACCTCCCGGTCCCGTCTATTTTAACGGGGGCCCGACCCCGGTTGGGGCCGGGCCCGTCCGCAATGATTATCGTGTCAGTCCTGTTTAGCTGTTTTTTCCGAACCCTCGGCGGATTCGGTCGCTGAGGCCTCGACCTTGCTGTCGTCACCGGCCAGGGTGGCGCTGGCAGCCTTGGGTTCATCCTTGGCCGCGGCCATATCCACTCCCTGATCCGTGCCTTCCGCCTTGGTATTGCGACCCTCTTCGATGGACTCGGCGACCACCTTGGTGAACAGGGTGATGGCGCGAATGGCGTCATCGTTGCCGGGGATGGGGAAAGTAACGAGTGTGGGGTCACAATTGGTGTCGACAATACCGATAACCGGAATACCCAGCTTGTTGGCCTCACGCACGGCGGTTTCTTCTTCCGCAGTATCCACGATGAAAACCGCGTCCGGGACACCCTTCATCTTGCGGATGCCGCCCAGGTTGGTGTTCAGCTTGGCAAACTTACGGCTGAACTCAAGCTGCTCCTTCTTGGAGAAGTTCTCCATGCGGCCGTCGTTCATCATGGCTTCGATTTCGTCGAGCTTCTGGACGCTCTTGTAAATGGTCTGGTGGTTGGTCAACATACCACCCAGCCAACGCTCGGTCACGTAGGGCATGCCTGCTTTTTCGGCCATCTCACGGATGGCGACCTTCGCCTGCTTCTTGGTGCCGACGAACAGGACGGTTCCGCCCTTGGCCCCAACCGTCTTGAGGAAGTCGCAGGCCTTGTTCAGGGCCCGCATCGTCCTCTGCAAATCGATGATGTAGATGCCGCCCCGGGCAATGAAAATGTAGGGCTTCATCTTGGGATTCCACTTGCGGGTCTGGTGTCCGAAATGGACTCCCGCTTCCAACAGGTCTTTCAGACCGACGTTAGCCATGATTTCCTCCAGGAAACAAAGGTTGAGCCTCCCCGACCATCACAGGAGATGGAAAAACACCACAGAGAAGATAGAGCCAGGTGCCACCTGTTCCGCCCCTCCGGCCGGGTGTGTGATTTTCGATCCGCGGCCGGTCGTTTGATCGGCCGCGGATCGTTTGACGCCAAACACTGAACCAGGTCGACCCGGCCTAGCGCTTGGAGAACTGGAACCGCTTCCTGGCGCCAGGCTGACCGTACTTCTTGCGCTCCACCATACGGGAATCGCGAGTAAGGAATCCGTGCCTGCGCAGGGGTTTGCGGTAATCTTCATTGGCGACCACGAGAGCCCGGGCCAGCCCGTGGCGCAAGGCGCCGGCCTGTCCGGAAATCCCGCCACCCTTGACGGAGCACCAGATATCGAAGTCAGCTTCGACACCCAGGCTGGTCAACGGCCTGAGGGCCTGCTGACGCACCGCCTCACCGAAGTATTCCTCCACGGTCCGGTCGTTCACCTTGAACTGACCCGTGCCCTGGGTGATCCAGACGCGGGCGACGGCGGTTTTCCGGCGTCCCGTGGCATAATATCTTTCTTCCAACTTTTCTTCCTCCAAGCGAGCGCGGCCCGAAGCCGACACTCAGGTCAATCAGGACCTGCTGGAAAAGCGGTCCCTACAGTTCGACAATCTTCGGCTGCTGCGGTCCGTGGGGATGTTCCCCGCCCGCGTACACTCTCAGGTTCGTCAGCTGCTTGCGCCCGAGGCGGGTCTTGGGAAGCATGCCCTTGACGGCCCGCATGATGACATCCTCGGGATGTTTCTCCATCAGCTTCTTCATCGTGGTCACCCGCTGGCCGCCCATGTAACCGGTGTGGCTCAGGTAGACCTTCTGTTCGACCTTCTGGCCGGTAATCTTCACCTTGGCGGCATTCAGGACGATGACGTTGTCACCCATGTCCAGATGCGCGGTGAAGGTAGGCTTGTGTTTGCCCCTCAGAAATACGGCCACCTGGGTGGCAAGTCGGCCCAGAACGACGTCCTCGGCATCCACAATCAGCCAGTCCTTGGCGATTTCATCCAACTTCATACTGTACGTCTTCACGGATTTTCTCCTCGAAATGCCGGTCTCACGGGTTGACACCGTGGGAATCAAAACCACTGAACACAAATGCGCACAAACGCGCCGGCCGGATTCAGCGGTCGCGTAACCTGTTTTACTACAATAAGAAACGCCGAATTTCCACAATATATCGGCTTATTCTCAACACTGGGTCAGGTCGGATAAATCGGAAAAATCCGCCCGTTGCAGGACGGGTAAACTAGCAAAGGGAAAGAACTTTGTCAAGGAAACCGGACCCGTAAAAAGGCCAATTATCCAGGCTCTACGCTGATTCAGCGGTCAACCATCACCGCGCCAGGACCGGCCCCAGACTTTCGGAAAATGGGGGCTTCAAAACACCGTGTTCGGTGATGAAGGCCGTGATGAGCTCCGCCGGCGTCACGTCGAAGGCCGGATTCCAGGCGGCGGCCGTTTCCGGAGTGACCCGGGTCTGTCCCCAGCTGTGCACTTCGGCCGGGTCGCGCTCCTCGATGATGATTTTTTCACCCGTGGGAGTGTCAGGGTCGAACGTCGAACCAGGAGCCGCGACATAAAACGGTACAGCATGACGGGCCGCCAACACGGCCAGAGGATAGGTGCCGATTTTGTTGGCCGCGTCCCCGTTGGCCGCGATGCGGTCCGCCCCGGTGATGACCGCGTCTATCCGGCCCTGCCTCAGAACGGTTGCCGCGGCGGAATCACAGATCACCGTCACGTCGATGCCCTGGTCAGCCAGTTCCCAGGCAGTCAGCCTGGCGCCCTGCAACAGGGGCCGGGTTTCGTCAGCGAAAACCCTAATGGTCTTGCCGGCCTCTTTGGCGCCGTACACCACCCCCACAGCCGTACCGTAACCGCCGGTGGCCAGACCGCCGGCATTGCAGTGCGTCAGGACCGTGGCCACATCCGGCAGCAGTTCCGCCCCGGCCCGTCCGAGAGCGCGGCACATGGCGATGTCCTCCTCCAAAACCTTGCGGGCTTCCATGAGGATGGCTGTCCCTATCTGCTCGGGGCCACCACCCTGGGCCACCAGACGCCGGGCCAGGGACCCCACTCGGTCAAGCGCCCAGAAGAGGTTGACCGCCGTGGGACGGGTGGCAGCCAGGAGCCGGCGATCGTTTTCCAGGTATTCCAGCATGGCCGTGGTGTCCATGCCCCGCTGGGCGGCCAGATGCCAGGACAGCGCCAGACCGTGGGCCGCGGCCACGCCGATTGCCGGCGCACCACGCACGGCCAATTCCACGATGGCCCGGCACAGGGCGGGAACATCGGAACACCTGCGCCAAGCGAGCCGGTCAGGAAGGACAGTCTGATCAATCAGGACAACTTCCCCGTTGTCCCAGCCCACGACCGGAAAGGGAAAAGGCAACGAGCTCATGCCAACACTTCCTTCAACAACTCCCCCAGCCTGGCCAGGGGTAAACCCATCACATTGAAATAACA
>JAGLCY010000167.1 GCA_023270185.1 Candidatus Krumholzibacteriia bacterium
CGACGGCCCGACAGGCGGGTCAACAGCCGCACCGCGTCATCCTGGTCGATGGGCTTTTCAAGGATGTCCCCATCCAGGACAACCACCGTATCGGCGCCCAACACCAGGCGTCCGGGTTTGCTCAGGGACACATCACGGGCCTTGGCCTCAGCCAGCGCCACGGTGTAAGCAACCGGATCCGCGTCGAGATCGGTCAGTGAGGCCGCCAGTTCCGACTCGACATCTCCGGCCGGACAGATCTCGAAGGGAATACCGGCCACGGTGAGCAGGTCAGCTCGGCGCGGGGAACGGGACGCCAGGACCAGGACCAGATCCTCGGGCCAGGCCAGGAAGGGCGACAGGTGTTTGGGGTCAGGCATCGGCCCCCGCTTTCGGCGTGGCTTCCCGATCGATGATCAGGGTGACCGGTCCTTCATTGACCAGCGAGACCTGCATCATCGCCCCGAATTCCCCCTCGGCCACGGTGGACCATTCCTGCCGGAGCACCCTGCCGAATTCCGTATAAAGCTCCCGGGCCACATCCGGTGGGGCCGAACCGATGAAACTCGGCCGCATGCCCTTGAGGCAATTGCCGTACAGGGTGAACTGGGAAACCAGCAGGATCCCGCCCCCCACATCCTGGAGCGACAGGTTCATTTTTCCGGCGGGGTCATTGAAAATTCGCAGACGGGGCAGTTTGCGGGCCATCCAACTCAATTCGGCGGATGTGTCCGTTGGGCCGAAGGCCGCCAGGACAACCAGTCCCTTTTCGATACCGCCGACAATCTCCCCCGCGATCCTGACGGAGGCGGGCCCGCTTCTCTGGACGACACAGCGCAAGGATTCTCCTGTCGGTCAGCCCGGGCCGGAGCCCAGTTGGTAGCGTTCGATGCCCTGGACGCCGCGGACCTTGCCCATGACCTTGAGCAGCTTTTCCAGGTTGTTCAGATTACGCACTTCGACCACCAGGGTGATTTTGGCCAGATCGTCTTCGGCGCTGAAATCCCCGCTGGCGATGTTGGTGTTGGTATTGGCCACGGTGTTGCTGATGTCCATCAACAGGTTTTTCCGGTCCTGGGCCTGGATGATGAGTTTGACCATGAAAGTCTGATCAGGCGCCGAATCCCAGGAAACCTCGATCAGCCTTTCCGGTCCCAGATTAGGGTCGTTGAGGTTGGAACACCCCGCCCGGTGGACCGACACACCCCGCCCGCGCGTGATGATCCCCACGATGCCGTCGCCGGGAATCGGCTGACAGCAGCGGGCGAACGAGACCATCAGATTATCCACCCCCGCGACCCGCACACCCGAGGTCGAACGGCGCAGCAGGGTTTCATAGATCTCCTTGCCCCTGGACAGGACTTTTTCGGCCGCCGATTCCGGCTCGGGTGTGACCCGGGCAATCACCTTCATGTGCGTGATGTCGCCCCGACCCACCGCGGCCAGCAGTTTATCGAGTTCGGAATAGCCCATCTGCTGGGCCACATCCACCAGGTCGGACACCTTGATCTTGAGATGGGCCCGCTTCAGTTCCTTCTCGAGGATGTCCCCGCCCAGCTTCACGCTTTCCTGGAACTGGGTGGACTTGATCCAGCGCCGGATATGATGCTTGGCCCGACTCGTCTTGACGACCTCCAGCCAACTGGCGCTGGGGTTGGGCGTCTTGCTGGTGAGGATCTCCACCGTGTCGCCGTTCTGCAATTCGCTCCGCAGAGTGACGATCCGGCCATTGACCTTGGCTCCGATGCAGCGGAAGCCGACCTCGCTGTGGATGCGAAAGGCGAAGTCCAACGGAGTGGCGCCGCGGGGCAGCTGGAAAACATCCCCCCCGGGACTGAACACGAACACCTCGTCCCGAAAGAAATCGACCTTGAGGGTCTCCATGAACTCCTGGGCGTCGTCGACATCCTCTTCCCAGACCATGATCTGGCGCAGCCACTTGACCATCTCGGCCAGATCCGTCTGGTCGGCCCCGCCGCCTTCCTTGTAGCGCCAGTGCGCGGCGATGCCCAGTTCGGACCGGTCGTGCATCTCCTCGGTGCGAATCTGCACTTCGATGTTTTTCCCGCCCGGCACCCGGACCGTGGAATGGATGCTCTGGTACATGTTGGACTTGGGGGTGGCGATGTAGTCCTTGATGCGGTCGGTCAGGGGCGGGAACTGGCTGTGCAGGACTCCGAGCGCGTGATAGCAGTCGGTCTTGGTATCGACGATGATGCGCAGGGCCAGCAGGTCGTAGACACGGTCCAGGCCGATTTCCTGGTCCTTCATCTTGAGGTAGATGGAGTAGAAATGTTTGGGCCGACCGGAGATCTCGTGCCGGATACCCGCCTCGGTGAGGGCTTTGTCCAGAGGGGTGACGATCTTCTGGATCAGTCGTTCCCGTTCGGCCCGGGTCTGGTTGATGCCCGCTTCGATCTCGAAATAGCGTTCCGGCTGGAGAATCTTGAAGGCCAGGTCCTCCAGTTCCCACTTCATCCTGGCGATGCCGAACCGGTTTGCCAGGGGCGCGTAGACATCCATGGTTTCCTGGGCAATGTCCTGCTGCCGGTCTTCCTTGAGATAACTGAGGGTCCGCATGTTGTGCAGCCGGTCGGCCAGCTTGATCAGTACGGTGCGCGGATCCTGGGCGATGGCCAACACCAGTTTGCGATAGGTTTCAGCCTTGCGGGCCTCCTTGTTCACCGCCCTGATGCCGCTGATTTTCGTGACCCCGTCGACCATGAGGGCGACATCCTGACCGAAGCGCTGGCGAATATCCTCCATCTCGTAATCGGTGTCTTCGACCACGTCGTGCACCATGGCGGCGATCAGGGTGTCAACGTCAAGCCGCAGGTCGGCCAGAATCGAGGCCACGGTCATGGCGTGGGCGAAAAACGGTTCACCGCTTTTACGCTTCTGCCCCTCGTGAGCTGTTTTGGCGAACCGGTAGCCGAACCAGAGTTTGTCTTCATCGGCCTGCGGATTATAGAGGCGAACCTTCTCCCACAGATTTTCCATCATGGCTTTGAGGTCGACATCCACTGTCTGACCACCGGGACTCATTGTTTCTCCGCGGGTCGGATATCGACCAGGAGTTGCTGGACCGGATCGTAGTTCCCGTTACGGGGCCTGAAGGTGCTGCGGCCGATCTGGAACAGGATGTCCCACTCGCGGTCCAGCAGATCCCGGGGCTGGTAGCTGTTGGCCGCCAGCATCCGACGCCAGGCATCCCCACTGCCGAAGGAAACAAACTCGCGGCTCAATGCCGGCGTGTCGCCCCCGTTGGCTCGGGCAGGTCCACGGAAAGCGAATCGAAGGTGGGCCCCACCGCTCAGATAGGTTGGTGGTTTCTGCAGACGCAGGCCCTCGCAGCGAAAGACAGGTTTGCGATTCCCGGAACCGAATGGCTCCAGATGTTCGAACTCGCTCACCAGGCTGGCGACATCATTGGACCCCATGCTCCCCAGGTGCAGATCCAAGTCGTACCCCTCGGGCACCGGGCCGGAATAGGGTTCGGCCAGGAGTTCATTGAGAAAAGCCGCGCGAAAGGCGTCGATGTCCCGGGAGCGCAAGGTCATTCCGGCAGCCTGGGAATGCCCCCCGTGACGGGCCAGAAAACCGGAGCACCGGTCCAGAACCAGTTTCACATCCACGTTGGGCACACTGCGGGCCGAGCCGCGGGCCTCACCACCCTCCTCGGCTATCAGGATCACCGGCAACTGGTACTGTTCCACCAATCGGGCGGCTCCGATCCCGATGATGCCCTTGTGCCAGGAGGAGGAAGCCAGCACAAGTCCCGGGTCACCCCGTTGAACATAAGGCAGGGCCATGTCGATGGCCTCTCCCTTCAACAGGAGATCCTGCTCCTTGCGCCTCGTATTGGTCCGGTCCGCTTCTTCCGCCAGAGCGCGAGCGGTGTCCGGATCCCGGGTCAGTAAAAGTTCAAGAGCCGACATGACGCGTCCGATGCGACCACAGGCATTGATGCGGGGAGCCAGTTGGTAGGCGAAATCACCGGTGGTAACAGGAAAGCCCCGGTCCAGTCCGCTGACGGCCAGCAACGCGGCCAGCCCCGGCCGGATGTTCGAACGGTCGTTGAATCTCTCCAGGCCCTTCTTGACCAGGACCCGGTTTTCCCCCACCAGGGCCATCTGGTCCGCCACCAATCCGAGGGCCACCAGGTCCAGAACGCTCGAAAGGAAATCGTCGGTCAGGCAGGAAGGATCCGTCAGCTTGAGAGCCTGGGCGAATTTGAAGGCCACCGCGACCCCGCACAACTCATCGTTGGGGTAGGTCGCGCCTTCCCGGCGCGGATTGACAAGAGCGGTGGCCGGTGGGCGTTCGTCGAAGATGTGATGATCCAGGACGATGACATCCATGCCCAGGTCCCTGGCCAGGGAGATCTCTTCCACCGCGGCCGCTCCGGTGTCGACGGTGATCAGCAGAGTCACGCCGCGGCCGGCCCACTCGCGAACCATGCGGCTGGCCACCCCGTAGCCGTCGGTGGCGCGGTCAGGAATGAAAGCGGTTTCAGGCAGGACTCTGGATCCGTCGATTGTCAGGGCCGAGATCGTCTCGAACAGAAGGGCGCTGCCGGTGATCCCGTCCACATCGAAATCCCCGTGGACAGCCACCCTCTCCCCATCCCGGGCCGCCTGGAACATGCGTTCGACCGCCCGGTCCATTTCGAGCAGTAGGAAGGGATCGTGAAGATGATCCAGGGATGGATAGAAATACTGTTCCAGCTCACGGTTTTCCGTCACGCCGCGGCCCGCCAGCACATGCAGCAGGCAGTCGGACACCTGGAAATCGAGAGGGACCCTGGAACGAATCCTCGTCACGACATCCTTGGACACGGTGGAGGTCAAACGCCAAGGGCGTCCGGACAGAACACCGGAGGAAAGGGAATTGTCGACAGGTTGAGCCAATACCTACACGCCTTCCGCGTAACCCCCGGGCACAGAGGCCGGGGCTGCATCATCCGGATCCATTACGGATCCTGCGGTTTGACGTGAGAAGTCGGTCGTAAGCCGAGTCCTGTTACCGGGGGATCCCGAAGGAAACCACGGCGACAGTCATGTATCTCGGACCGTCGTTACCGACGGTCTCCAGCGACCTACCCGGGAGTATGGCGAGGCGGGCAACCTCATTCTCCGCTATTTGGTCTTGCTCCAGGTGGGGTTTACCCTGCCGCTCCTGTCACCAGGAGCGCGGTGAGCTCTTACCTCACCATTTCACCCTTACCCCGATCCGGATTACTCCGGTGGGGCGGTATATTTTCTGTGGCACTTTCCATGGGATCACTCCCCCTGGCCGTTAACCAGCACCCTGCCCTGTGGAGCTCGGACTTTCCTCGAACCTCCCGAATCGATGATTTGGGAGGCACGCGACTGCCTCCCCGACTTCTCACCCTGCCATGATAGATTGTTTAGGCACCCTTGTCACAGAATAATAATCAGTCGGCGTCCAGGGCCCGGTTCGCCAAAGCGTCCGCGTGTCCGTTCAGGGCTCGTTTGATGTGTTGGACGCGGAATTCATCGAGACCCTTGCTCAGAAAGACGACCTGCTGATACAGGGGACGCAGATCCGGGCTCTTGACCCTATAGGTCCCGTGCAATTGCCGGACGATGAGTTCACTGTCCATGTTCAGAAGCACCCGCTTGACCTGCCACCGCTGGCAGTGTTCCAGCGCCGCGACAACCGCGCGGTACTCCGCCACGTTGTTTGTGGCCCGGCCGATGGTCTCGCAGTGTTCGGCGAGTGCCTCACCGTCTTTCATTCTGAAAACAACCCCGATGGATGCCGGGCCGGGATTACCGCGGCTGGCCCCATCAGTGAAGATCTCGAGGACCGGCTTGCCCCGCGCGGGCAAAGGGGATTTGGCCAGGGTCGCGGCCGGAGACAGCTCGGGCCATTCGTCAATGCCCGGATTTTTTTTGGCGGCCTCCTTGCGGGACCTGGTTTTTCCCCGGTTGGCCTCCACTGGCAGGGGATCAAGGACCTGGGCCTCGTCATCGACGAGCTCCCGGCGCCAGATCGACAGGCGCCGTCTCAACTCCCGGACAGAAAGTCCGCATTCACGCGCCAGGGACCGCAGATCACCGCTGCGCTCCAGGGTCTTCAGAAGCTCCGTGAGTGTTTCCGGTTTCCGTGTGGTCATCCTGTTGTTCTTTCCTTCAGGTTGAAAAGACTGATGGCAGCTTCACTGCCAGGATTTGTGAACGACAAACCGGGCGCAGGCGGGACATTGCACCAAAGCCTTGCCCTGTTGGGCGTCGAGCCCCTGCTGGGCCGGAAATACGCTGAAGCATCCCCCGCAGGCCCCCGCCTGGACACGGACCACCGCCTGGGGATATTGGGACCGAAGACGAATCACGTGCCGGGCAATCCTGTCCGGCAACAGACCCGTGAGCCGTTCGATCTCGCTGACGATCTCCTGCTCGGCGGCCCTGGCCCGGACTGTTTCCTCATCCATTCTGACAATCTCTTTGGAACCGCGATCTACCTGGGCATCCCTGTCGCCCTTGGCTTGGTCTGTCTGCAGATCCTTGTCTCCGACATCGTCCATCAGTTCGATGGCTTGGGTTTCCAGATGATCCAACTCGGTTTCCAGGGCCGTGATTTCCGTCTGCAGGGCCTTGTATTGGCGCCGATCGGTTATGCCGATCACCTGGTCCCGTTTGCGCGCCAGGGTTGCCTCGATTTCCCGGATGCGACCTTCGGCCCCTCTCAGGGTGACGGCCATATCACGGCCTTGGGCCTCGGTGCGGGCGGCATCGTCCTCGTATTCGGTCTGCAACTCGCGCAAATGCCGGTCGCGCCGTGTGTGGTGGGCCAAAGTAGATCGGACATCGACGAGCTCTTCCTCGAGCCCGGCCAACTCCACCATCAGATTGAGCATCACCTCGGGATCCAACCGGAACCTCCCTTTTTGTGGCAGACGGGATTCTACCACCAGGTTCCGGCCCATGCAAATAACCAAGCCGGGCCCGGACAAAAAAAAGGCGCCTGAGCGCCTTTAATTCAGTTCAAGGGATGGTGGGCGATACTGGACTCGAACCAGTGACCTCTCGCGTGTGAGGCGAGCGCTCTAGCCAGCTGAGCTAATCGCCCATCCATTTCCTGACCAATTTTCCGGGGACCATTCCAGAAATCTGGTGGGCCTACCTGGACTCGAACCAGGGACCGGCCGGTTATGAGCCGGCTGCTCTAACCAACTGAGCTATAGGCCCGGAACCGGGAAGGCAAGATAATTGATCCCCCAGATCGGGTCAAACCATTTCCCCGTAACCCTTGAGCTTGCGGCTCCGGCTCGGATGGCGCAGCTTCCGCAGGGCCTTGGCTTCGATCTGCCGCACACGTTCGCGCGTCACCTTGAAAATGGTGCCGACCTCCTCCAGGGTCCGGGGTGTCCCGTCGCCCAGTCCGAAGCGCAGACGAATGACCTTCTCCTCACGCCGGGTCAAGGTGCTCAGCACCCGTTGCATCTGATCCTTGAGCATGCTGTGGGCAGCCATGCGGGCCGGCGAGGGAGCGCTGTCGTCCTCGATGAAGTCGCTCAGGTTGCTGTCCTCGTCCTCCCCGATGGGTCTGTCCAGGCTGACCGGTTCCATGGATGCCTGCAACACGCCCTGGACTTTTTCCAGAGGCATTTCCAGGAAGACCGCCACTTCCTCGGGTTTGGGGTCCCGGCCCAGCTCCTGCAGCAGGTGCCGGTTGGCCCGGTTGACCTTGTTGATGGCCTCGATCATGTGCACGGGCACGCGGATGGTGCGCGCCTGATCGGCGATGGCCCTGGTGATGGCCTGCCGAATCCACCAGGTGGCGTAGGTGGAGAACTTGTAGCCCTTGCGGTAATCGAATTTCTCCACGGCGCGCATCAGGCCGCTGTTGCCCTCCTGGATCAGATCCAGGAACTCCAGCCCACGGTTGGTATAACGCTTGGCGATGCTGATCACGAGCCTGACGTTGGCTTCGATCATCTCGCGCTGGGCGGTATCCACCTGTTGCTTGCCCATCACGATCTCGGTGCCGATCCGGCTGAGCTGCTCGCTGGTCAGACCGATTTCCCTCTCGATGTCCTGGGCCCGCTTGCGCAGGCTGCGCACGACCTGGTAGGCCTCCTGGAGATTTTCCTTTTTGCCCTTTTTGATGCTTTTGCTCTTCAGCACCGTACTCATGTCGGGGAAGGGCACCCCGACTTCCTCTTCCGCCAGGGAGACGCGAGCGTACAGGTCACAGACCTTCCCGTGGACGAGCATGAGCTTGTTGGCAAGCTGTTCGATCTGCGCGGGCGCCAGATGAAGATCCATGAATATCTCGAGAATCTTCTTTTCACGGGTCTGGATCATGCGTGTCAGGGTGGCCACGCGGGCCCCGTTGGTGCAGGTCTCCAGCTCGGAGCGCTCACCGGTCATTTCCTTCTGCCAAGCCTCGATTTTATCAAGTGCCCGCAGGATCCGCTTGGCTTCCTTCTTGGCCGACAGGTGCACGTTCCACGTGCTGGTATCGTGCTGAACCACCTCATCCACATGGACCGACTCGGCCAGCAGCTGGTTGGCTGTCTGACGGAGTTCACCCAGCGAATGGGTGGAACGCAGGGTCGCCTCTATGATGGCGATGCGCCCATCCTCCATGCGCCGAGCGAGATTGACTTCGCCCTGACGGGTCAGCAGGGGAACGCGCCCCATTTCCCGCAGATACATGCGGACCGGGTCGTCATATTTGACGTGGGTCCGTGAAACCTTGCGGGCCGCGGCGATCTTCTTCTTTTCCTTCTTCTTGCGCCGGGACATCTTCTCCTTGGCCTCGGCCTCGGTGTCGTAGTAATCGATCTGGAGCTCACTCAGTTTTTCGTAGATACGTTCGATCTGGTTGACGTCGACTTCGTCACCCAGCATCTCGTTTATCTGGCCATGCAGGATGTAACCGCCCTTGGCGGTGGCGGCCTTGCGGATCTTCTTGATGATGGAGTTGAACTGCTTGTTATCCATATGCGCCTTATTCCCCCGTGTGCACTGAACCCCGTCGAATGTCCGTCGGCGTGGAATCCTGTCCGAGCCGACCGAGACAATCCTTGATGACCTTGATGAAATCGGTGCTTTCCGGGCGGTCCTCCTTGCTGATCAACTGGCTGATATACCCACGATACGCGCTGTCGCCGGTGGAGTTCCACCGGTCCAGGACAAACTCCCGGGGAGAATGTCCCGCGCCGCCGTCAGCTTTCCAGGCGGATATTTCGTCCGCCAGGATCCGTGCCTCGGTACGGCTGAATTCCAGCTCGCTTCGTTCGGCCAGAAAAACCCGGGCGGCTTCACCCGAGTCGTCCATCAGGATATGTGAGAGCATATCGGCCTCGATGGGTTCCGCGTTGACTTTCGCCAAGGAGCGCCTGACCTGAGGTCCGGTTCGGCGCTGGACAGGTGCGGTTGCCTCATCTGAGCCGGGTACGCCCCCGGCCTGCTCAATATTTCCATCCCGATCCGATCCAGGGGCGGTACCCCCGGAGCCGGGTTTCCTGAAAACTCTATTCCTCTGCCGGGCGCCGGCCACTTCCTTTTCCACCGCCTGGCGCAGCAGTTTCTCCTGCACGCCGAACACCTCGGCCGCTTCCTGCAGCACGTACTCCCGGCGCAGAGCGTCCTCGATGCCGGCGATCGTTCCCAGCGACTGGCGCAGGGCCCGTTCCCGGACTTCGCGGTCGCCGCCACGGACATCGGCCAATCCCTTGAGGAAGGGAATATAACCCACGGCTTCCTTCAAGGCCCCGTGCATGGCGTCGACCCCGTCGCCGATCACCACGTCCGCGGGATCCTTGCCGTCCGGCAAACTGACGATCTTCGGTTCCAGACCGTGGCGCAAAGCCACGTCAGCCGATCGCACGGCCGCTTTCAAACCGGCCTTGTCACCGTCGAATACCAGCAGGACATTCTGGGCTCCGCGCCTGATAAGCTTGGCCTGATCCGGCGTGAACGCGGTGCCACAGGTGGCCACCACGTTGACGATCCCGACCTGGGCCAGAGCCAAAAGATCAAGGTACCCCTCCACGAGGATGGCCGTTTTTTCGCGCGCGATCGCCATCCGGGAAGCTTCAAAACCGTAGAGAAGCTTCCCTTTCGAAAAGTACGGACTGTCGGAGGAGTTCAGGTATTTCGGTTCACCCTGGTCGAGAACCCTGCCGCCGAAACCGGCGACTTGCCGGGAAATGTTCTTGATGGGAAATATAATCCGGCGTCGGAAATAGGCAAATGGTGAGCCGCCGCGATCGCTGGGGCGCATCAGATCCGCCTGTTGGGCCAGATCGTCATCCACTCCACCATTCTTCAAACCTGCTGCCAGCCACTCGGAACCCGCGGGAGCCCAGCCCACATCGAAATCCCTCATCACCTTGTCGCCGAACCCCCTTTCCTGCAAGTAGGTCAGGGCGTTTCGGCCGAGTTTGGGATCCCAGAATGCGTCGCGCCACAGGGTCATCGCCACCTCGTTGGCACGGTGGAAAGCGCGTCGTTCACCTTCGGAATCGTCGTCCCTCAGCCAGGTGGAAAGATCTATGTCCAAGGGGCGGGCGAGAATCTCCACGGCTTCTGGAAAAGTTACACCTTCGATTTCCATGGTGAAGGAGATGACGTCGCCACCGGTGGCGCACCCGAAACAATGGTAGCGCTGGCGGGCGGGTGTGACGATGAAGCTGGGAGTTTTTTCCTTATGGAAGGGGCACAACCCCTTGTAGACGGCACCGGCGGGTTTGAGGCTGACGTGCTGCCTCACCACCTCGACGATGTCGGTCTCGTCCTTGACTCGGGCGATGATGTCCGGAGAAAAAACGGGTGTCATTATTACTTGAGCCCCAGACCTGATTATATCGAGCCGGCCGCGGGCGAGACGGTGTGGACACGGTGACATCGGGAACTAGTTAAGATAGGATCAAAAACCCTGAAACAGCAACTTTTCGGAAGGATGTTTTTTACCGGGTCGGCAGCCGGATCAGCCGGCCAGGGTCACCAGGGTCGCGCCTCCGCCGCCCTGTCCCGGCCCGGCTTCCCTGAATGAGGCCACCCTTGGATCATTCTTTAAACGCTCGTGAAGATGATCCCGCAGCCGTCCGGTTCCGAATCCATGAATCACGTTGATGACTTCCAGGCCCGCCGGGATGGCGCGATCGATGAGTTTGTCCAACCTCTCCCAGCCTTCTTCACCCGTCTCACCCCGCAAGTCGATTTCAGGCTCCGCGCCGGCCATGTTGCTGTGCCAGGCCCACTCTCCGGAGACGGAAGTCACGGGGTCACCGATGGCCGATTCATCCCTGGGCGGGGAATCCTCCAGCGGCCGAACCGCCTCTCTCCCCAGGGTAAGACGCAGGCCGTCGGCGGTGGCCAGGATCCGGTCACCCCGCACTTCGACGACGGTTCCCGTCAATCCGAGATGGGGAATGCGCACTCGTTGGCCCGCCTCGATCACGGCCGGCGGCAGTGCATCATCGCGATCGTCTGACAATTTCCGCTTAAGACTTTCCAGGCGATTCCTCGCCGACTTGACCACTTCCCTGTCCGCCCCCGACACCTTGATTTCCCGCACCGCCTGTTCGATGGCCCGGCGACCCTGACGGACCAGGTCTTCCGCCTCCCGGGAGGCCTGCTTCAAAAGATCCCGACGCTCCTTCCGCAGACCGCGCAGACGTTCGTCCAGATCCCGGCCGAGAGTGCCGGCCCTTTCGGTTGCCAGTTTCACCTCTTCCTGGGCGGAGGTCAACTCGCGCGCCCGACGATCCAGGTCCGCCAGAAGTTTTTCGATCTGGACCCTCTCTTCGCCCGCCATACGGCGGGCCCGGTCCAGCAGATCATCGGGAAATCCCATCCGCGCGGCGATGTCGAAGGCATGGCTTGTTCCCGGGTCCCCCACGCGAAAAGTGAACAGGGGACGCAGGTCCCGTTCATCATAATCCATGGCGGCATTGACCATGCGGGGGTGATCGTGCACCGCGGCCTTGAGCAGACCGAAATGGGTGGACGCCAGGACCAGAGCGCCACTGTCGATCAATCTTGTCAGGACCGCGAAGGCCAGGGCGGTGCCCTCCTGGGGATCGGTGCCGCTGCCGATTTCATCACAGAGAACCAGCGTACCGGCACCGGCTTCCGCCATGAAATTGCCCAGATGTTGCAGATGGGCGGAAAAGCTGCTCAGGGACTGGGCAATGGACTGCTCATCACCCAGATCCACCAACAGACGGGTGATCATCGGCAGGATGGTGTCTTCCCTGGCGGGAACGTCCCAACCACATTGGGCCAGCAGACAGAAAACACCCACGGATTTCAGGGCCACGGACTTGCCACCGGCGTTGGGCCCGCTGATGACAAGGGCGCGTTTGTCGGACGGAATCTCCAGATCCAGGGGCACGACCAGTTCCCGGCCGGCCGCGAGGTCTCCTTCACCCAGGGCATCCATGAGCAGGGGATGGCGCCCGCCGCAGATCCGGATCTCGCCCGAGGCTGAAATGACGGGACGATGACCCCGCACCTGCCGGCTCCACAGCATGGGCGCCCGGACGGTGTCCAGGAGGATCATCACCTCGCAGGCCTCCCCCAGGGAGGCCGCCGCCTGCTCGACGGAGCGGTTCAGTTCGAAAAGGATGCGTGCTTCCTCGGTGGCGATTTCCAGCCGCATCGAGGTCAGTTCATTGGAAAGCCGGACCACCCCGGCAGGCTCGACGAAAAGGGTGGCGCCGGTGGACGAACGGTCGTGGACGATGCCCTCGATCCTGCGGCTGTCGCCCGAACGAAGGGGCAGGCAGAAACGATCTCCCCGCAAGGTCGCCTCGTCACCGGTTGTCCAACCCTTGGCGCGGGCAAGGCTCATGGCCTGACCGATTTCCTGGCGCACGGCACGCTCCTGGCCGACCACCGCGCGGCGCAACCTGGCCAGCAGGGGGCTGGCACCATCGACAATGCTTCCGTCCCGGTCCAGGGCCCGGCGGATGGCGCCGGACAAACCGCTGAAGTCAGCCATCTGCACGGCGGCTTCACCCCACAGGACGAACCGTGTCCGATCCTTCAGGAAATATGCCCGCAACAGATCGAGTTGCTCGGCGACACCCGCGACATGGACAAGGTCGGGCCCTTCCAGCCTGACCGGTGGAGGTTGCCGGACAAGGTCCAGCGCGAAACCCACGTCCGCCATTGGCGGCCACTGGTCCGCGTCACCGGCGACGCGCAGTTCGTCGGTCATCGCCTGTTGCAAAACGATCGGTTCAAGTGAGGCATGGGGCCGGCGGGAAAGTACGGCATCAACCGCGGGAGCATTCAGGCAGAAAGACGCCACCTGGCCGGTGATGCTTTCCCACTCCAGGAGATCACCAGCCCGAAGTCCCAGGACCGTTTCGCCGGATTCCTGGAAGGCCGTCATTCGATCGAGAAGATTGATCATTCAGGTTTGGCCTCGTGAGCGGCCTTTTCCACTTCTTCCTTGACCTTTTCACCCGACTTTTGGGCTTCGTCCAGGACCCGGTCCCAGACCTCCTCAACCTGTCCGCCGGACAGACGGCGCGCCTGCTCGTAGAAGGCCGGAGCGGCGTAGAAAATGAACTCGCCCACGGATGTCCGGCTGTAGGCTGTTTGAATGGACTTGCCGCCCGGCACCTGGCTGGCGGCAACCAGGATGACACTGGTCACCAACGTGCCCAGGGCGATTCCCACCAAGGCGCCGCCCCATTTGTCCACCCATCCCAGAACCGTCAAACGCAGGGCCTTGCTGATGATGGTGGCCAGCATACGGCTCAGGACAAGTCCCACAAAAAACAGGACCGCCCAGGTCAGCAGCAGGGAGGCTCCCTCGTTCATGCCGGTCTTGTCCATCATCCAGGGCTGGACCGCCGAGGCGAAGCGGGCGGTGAGAATCAGGCTCACCAAAACGCCGGCAATCTCCAGGATGCGTTTGACGACACCATCCCGAAAACCCAGGATCCCGAAAGCCACGATCGCCGCCAGGGCTATGAGAATCGGAACATCCATGATCAGCCCACCAGACTCTTCTTGACCAGGGCGCTCACGCGGCCCCCGTCGGCGCGTCCGGCGGTCTGAGCCAGAACCGCTTTCATGACCTTGCCCATGTCCTGGGGACCGGCCGCTCCCGTCTCTGCCACTGCGGCGGCGATAATGGTGGCGAGTTCCTCGTCGGTCATTTCCACCGGCAGGAATTCCGCCACGATCTTCAGTTCGGCCTCGGCGGCGTTTTTCAATTTGTCACGACCCGCATCCCCGTAACTGCTGATCTGATCCTTGACCTTGCGGGCATAGGAAGTGAAGATCTTCAGAACATCTTCATCCTCCATTTCCCGACGCTGGTCCACTTCGACCTGTTTGACCGCCGCCTGCAGCATCCGCAGCACACCCAACCGGGCCTTTTCCCTGGCCTTCATGGCGGTTATGACTTCCTGCTGCAGTTTCACGGCAATTTCACTCTTGGCCATGCTCTTGTCCTTCCCGGCCAGTGGGTCCTGGCGTGTCATTCCCTGGTAAAACCCTCCCGACCTTGCGGGGGGATGGTGATAGTAACATGGATCCGGGAAAAATCACCCCGTCAACCATTGCTCACGGAGAGCCTGAATAAAGGCCAGACCGGTGATGGCGGCGGTCTCGGTGCGCAACACATGGGGTCCCAGGGAAACCGGCCGGGCCCTGCTGCCGGACAACAGCGAAAGTTCGGCGGGCGACCAACCCCCTTCCGGTCCGATCAGCATGGTCATGGTGGACGGCGGGTTCCCGGTGGTATCACTCAACAAAGCGGTCCGGATCGCGACCGGGTCGCTGACATCTTCCTGCGTCGCGCCGAACAGCACCGGATCGGAAGCGCGCCGCGCGAGGACCTCCCGGACGGACATGGGTTCGGTGAGAATCGGAAGCCACGAGCGCCCGCTTTGCTTGAGGGCGGCTATCATGAGGGACCGCCAACGTTCCTGCTTCCCCTGACGGGGGTCGATGACCCCGTGATCCGTCTCCAGAGGCAGGAACTCGTGCGCCCCCAACTCCACGGCCTTTTCCAGGCCCCACTCGAATCGCCGGCCCTTGACCACGGCGCAGGCGATCACGAGTCGCGGCTCGCGGAATTCCTCACCGTCGGTTTCGACAGTGAGAATTTCCAACCGGGCCCGTTTGCCATCACGTTCGGCCGCTCGCCCGGTCATCCGGTTACCCCGGCCATCGACCAGTTCCAGCTGGGGATCACGTCCGCCACGCAGGACGGTGAATAGATGATGGCTTTCGTCCGGGTCGAGCAGGACCATATCCCCGGGGCAGGGCAGGTGATCAGGGTCGGTTTCCAGATAGAACTGGCGCAAGGCATCTCCGGCCGGAAAAAGAGGGCGGTCTCAATCGTAGAGGTGTCGACCCGGGGCGGGCACACGATCCGCCAGATCTTCCCGCAGTTCCTCCAGCTTGGCTTTCAGGTCCTTGTCGAGATTGTCCGGGGTCCAGGCCAGGACCCGGACGAGCTGGTCGCCCGACCCGGGACGGTTGACGTGGGGAATCCCCTTGTTCCTCATGCGGAAAATCTTGTGGCTCTGCGTTCCGGCGGGAACTTTCAGGGAAACTTTGCCATCCAGGGTGGGCACCTTGACCTTGGTGCCGAGCATGAGGTCCACCGGCGAGAGGGGCACGTCGATCAACAGATCATCGCCATGCCGCTGGAACAGTTCATCGTCCAGAACCTCGAAGACCACCCGCAGGTCACCCGCGGGAGCGCCGCCCTGACCGGCATCACCCTTGCCCCTCAGTTCCATGTAGTTTCCCGAACTCACGCCGGCGGGGACCTTGATGTTCAGTTTCTCCTCACCACGGACGGTGCCGGTGCCATTGCACGATTTGCATGGATCCTCCACCACCGTGCCCTGGCCCTGGCACTGGGGGCACACCCCTTCGGTCATCATCTGACCCAGCAGGGATTGCCTGACCTGCCGCACCCGACCCTGGCCCCGGCATTGGGAGCAGGTCACAGGGTTGCTGCCCGCGGCCGCGCCACTGCCCCCACAATCGGAACAGGAAACCTGCTTGTTGATCTTGACGGTCTTGTTGGCTCCCTTGGCCGCTTCGAGAAGGGACACGGAAAGTTCCAGTTGAAGGGTCCGGCCCCTATGCTGTCCGCCACCGCCACCACCGCCGCCGAACACATCGCCGAAACCGCCGCCTCCGCCTCCGCCTCCCATGCCGAAGTTGCGCAGAAAGCTTTCCAGGGCATCGTTCAGATCGACGTTGAATCCGGCGCCGCCGAAACCGCCGGCCCCGCCAAATCCCGCGCCCTGGTCCATGTGTCCGTACTGGTCGTATTGTGCCTTTTTCTGTGAATCCTTGAGAACCTCGTAGGCTTCGGTGGCTTCACGGAAATTCTCCGCGGCGCTGGGGTCGTCCGGATTCTTGTCGGGATGGAACTTGATGGCCAGTTTGCGGTAGGCCTTCTTGATCTCCCCATTGTCGGCGCTGCGTCCAACGCCCAGAATTTCATAATAATCCCGTTTGGTACTCATTCGTTCCTCTTAACTGGAAATGATGACACGGGCTGGACGCAACACCATGTCGCCGAAGTGGAACCCCTGCTGGACGACCTCGATGACCAGGCCGGGTTCGGTGTCTTCCCGGGGAAGTTGGCCTACCGCTTCATGAAAGTTGGGATCGAACTCGACCCCCAGGGCCTCCATGGGTTCGACACCCTTGTCCTTCAGAACTCCGCGGAATTTTTGAAAGATCAGCTCGACCCCTTCGCGAAACACGCCGGACTCGCCAGTATCGGAGCTATCCCCGACCGATTGCAAGGCCCTTTCAAAATTGTCCTGGACCTCAAGCAGGGAACGCAGGATTTCCGCCTGGGTGAAACGGCGCGTTTCGGTCACTTCACGGCGGGACCGCTTGCGGACGTTGTCCAGCTCGGCCACGACCCGCAGCCACTTCCCCTCGAAAGCGTCACGCTCGGCCCGAAGGACATCCTCCAGACAAGGTTCCTCCGGTTCCTCCGGTTCCTCGACTTCCTCCAGGTCCTCTATTTCCTCCGGCGTTTCGGCCGACTCGTCATCACTACGTGGATCCAATTCCTGTTCGCCAGGTACGGTCATATCTCTCTATCCTTCTTGGTTCAAACAAATTTTCAACTCGCGACGGGACCCTGGGTTTCCACGATGACCCGCCTGAGTATCTCCATGCCGTGGAAGGCCCGCTGGTAGGACATCCTGCGGGGGCCGAGCACGGCCAGAAGTCCCGGCCTGCCATCCAGATCGAACCGACCGGTCAAAAGGGAAAACTTCCGTAATTCTCCGACAGGATTCTCCCGACCTATCCAGACCCTGAATCCTTTCGGCGACACGGAATCGAGCCGGCCCAGGGCATCCCGGATATGATGCGGCGATTCCATGAAACGGATCAGGGCCTTCAGGGGCTCCGGGTCGTGGAATTCCGGTTCTTCCAGAATATTTCCCACGCCCTCGAATTCGATCTCCACGTCTCCGGAATCGGTGAACAGTTCACGACCGCTCCGGGCCAGATTCGACGCGCAGCGGGTGACCGGTGTGCCGACAAGATCTACCCTGTCCAGGACACCTTTCCTCAGTTCACCCACGGTCCGTCCCCGGACCCGGTCCGAGAGCAGACGCGCAGCCTCCTCCACCACCGAAGCAGGCGTGTCCTCGGGCAGATCCACCAGACCGGTCCTGACTTCGGCATTATCAAGGACCACGACCATCAGCACCCGCCGCAGGGAGCGCGGATAGAATTCCACCCGGACAGCCCGGAGCGATTCAATGGTCGGCCCCACAATGATACTGATATTGTCCGTCAACCGGCTCAAGAGCCGGGCCAGGGCCTTGAATCGGTCATGTGTGCCGACACCCGACATCAGGCCCTGGTCGGCCATCCGTCGCAAGCTCAAAGGTGTTTCGTGGCGCTGCAGGGACCATCCTGCCAGCAACCGATCCACGAAGGCGCGAAAACCCGCGTCGGTGGGCAGTCGACCGGCCGAAGTATGGGGCTGGTCGAGAAAGCCATCCCGCTCCAGGTTCTTCATGACCGAACGGATGGTCGCCGAAGACACCTGTCGCTGCATGAACCGCTCCACCAGGCCGGAACTCACGGCCCGGCCGGTTTCGATATTCAGCCGCACGATGGCGTCCAGGATGTCCAGCGACCTGGGATCCAGGCTGGTTTTTCGTCCGTTTTCGCTCATGCCTCTACTCTGGAAAAAACCCACCGACCGTCCCTGACGGTCGCGCAACGCGTCCAAGGTAATCAATGTGAATTCAGGGTGTCAACCCGGCCAGTCGTTCCTCGATGGTGTCGATCCTCAGGAAACCCCGGCCGGTCAGGACCAACCGTCCGTCAATGATCTCCCAAAGGCCCTCCCGGCGACCCTGTTCCGTGTCCCAACCCCTGCCGGGCAACCATTCCAGGGGAACCCCGCCACGTGTGCGCAAGCTCAGGATCAGCCTTTCAAGACGGCGGGCCGAAAGATCCAGGGGATCCACCGAGGCTTCGGGCAGACGCCCGCTTTCCACCTCATCCAACCAGTCACCGAAATCGTCGAAGTTGGCATATCTGCGCCGGCCCCAGAAACCGTGGGCGCTCGGACCCAGTCCAAGCCAGGGACGCCCCAGCCAGTAGTTCCGATTGTGCCGTGATTCGGCTCCCGGTCTGGAGAAATTCGCCACCTCGTACTGAATGATTCCCAGACCGTCCAGATGCTCGATCACCGCCAGGTACAACCGCTCGATTTCAGTATCGGGCGCGGGCTGCCACGTCCCCTGCTCAGCCAGCGCGGCCAATCTGGTTCCCTGGTGGAGTTCCAGGATGTAGACAGAAAAGTGCTCCACACCCAGTTCCGCCGCTTCGGTCAATTCGGCCAGCAGGTTTTCCTTGCGCAGACCTGGTCCGATGATCCAGTCGGCCGACACGCGGGGAAAGATCCGGCAGGCCCGGGCCAGCCCTTCACGGGCCGTCGCGGGATCGCAGGCCCGACCCAAAAGATCCAGCACCCCCGCGTCCAGACTCTGAACTCCGAGGCTGACCCGGGTGACGCCAAGCTCCCGCCAGCGTCGAGCCAGTTCCTCGTCCAGGGATTCCGGGTTGGCCTCGGCGGTCAATTCGAAATCCGCGGCCAGGGGCAGACGGCCCACCGTGCCTTCCAGAAGGCGAGCCACCAGATCCGCCTCCAGTTCCGAAGGCGTTCCACCACCGAGGTAGCAGGTGGCAAGCCGACGCTTTCCAGCGGACAACACACCGCATCCGGCGCGACGCATTTCAAATTCCGCCAGCACCCCGTCCACAAAACGGCGGCGGTTTTCCGGACTGTGGTCCGCCGTGCGGGAAAAGTGACAATAGGAACAGATCGAGCCGCAAAATGGCACGTGGATATAGAGTCCCATGGCGGCTCCGTTGGATTACGGCCTAACGGATCAGATCCCCGATCCTGTTGAACCGGGGCAGGTGTTTGTCCCCGTTCCAGGACCAGTAGATGAACAGGGCCTTGCCCTTGATGAGCTTCTTGTCCAGCGCGCCCCAGTAGCGGCTGTCCGCGCTGTTGTATCGGTTGTCACCCATCATGAAGATGTGGCCCTCGGGCACGACATAGACCTTGGGCGAGCCGGGCCAGGGCCAGGAATGATTGCGCGGGTTGCCCACATAGGCCGCCTGATCGTGTTTGGTCCGTGGTGCGGGACAGTTTTCGGGATCGGCCCAGGAAGGCACACAGGAATGATCGCCGTCGAGTTCACCGAAGTTGGATTCGTAGATTTCGCCGTTGACCCTCAGGATACCGTCCTTGACCAGGATGGTGTCACCTTCCACGGCCACACAGCGTTTGATGTAATCCAGATTGCGATCCTTGGGATACTCGAACACGATGATGTCGCCCTGGCGCGGTTGGCGAACGGCGGGCAGTTTCAGGACCGGCAATCCGTCGATCAGCGTGGCTCTGCCGATCTTGATCCGTCCGGGTGTCTGGGCGCCGTAGAGGAACTTGTTTACGAAAAGGAAATCGCCGATCTGCAGGGTTTCCAGCATGGACCCCGTGGGAATCCGGAAAGCCTGGAAAATGAACTGACGCAGGATCAGGGCGATCACCAGGGCGGTGCCGATGGCCTTGGCGTATTCGATCGTCGTATTCTTGGCGGATTTCGGCGGCGTGACCTTACCGGTGCTCTTGGAGGCTTTGGTCTGGTCCTGCTTTATCCTTTTCGATTTCTTGGCCATTTATTTCCACTCCAAGCTGATCGTTCGCAGTGTGTCGGTGTCGGGTCAGCGCTCGACCTTGAGCACCGCCAGGAAGGCTTCCTGCGGAATCTCCACCGAGCCCACCTGCTTCATACGCTTCTTGCCTTCCTTCTGCTTCTCGAGAAGCTTGCGCTTACGGCTGATATCCCCGCCGTAGCACTTGGCGGTCACGTTCTTGCGGAACGCCTTGACCGAGGTCCGGGCCAGCACGCGCGTACCCACGGCGGCCTGGATAGCCACGGGGAACATCTGCCGCGGAATGAGTTCCTTCAGTTTCTGGCACAGTTTCAACCCCCAGTTGTGGGCGTTGTCACGGTGCACGATACAGGTCAACGCGTCGACCATGTCGCCGTTGATCAAAATGTCCAGGCGGATGAGATCGTCCTTGCGATGCGTGATGTATTCGTAGTCCAGGGACGCGTAACCGCGGGTGACGGACTTCAGCTTGTCGTAATAATCCACCACCAGTTCGTTCAACGGAAGATCGAATTCGATATTCACCCGTTCGGGATCGAGATATTCCATCTTGGTCTGCACGCCCCGTCTCTCCAGGGATATCTGGATCACAGGCCCCACGTAATCCTTGGGGGTGATGACGGACGCCGTGACGATCGGCTCTCGGATCTCGGCGATGTACTTCACGTCGGGCAACAGGGCGGGGTTCTCACAGAGTTCAACGGAGCCGTCCCTGAGCAGGACTTCGTATTCCACGTTGGGCAGAGTGGCGATCAGGTTCAGGCCGTACTCGCGTTCGAGCCTCTCCTGGATGATCTCCATGTGGAGCAACCCCAGAAACCCGCAACGGAAGCCGAAACCGAGGGCGGCCGAGGTTTCTTTTTCCCAGGTCAACGAAGCGTCGTTCATCTGGAGCTTCTGCAGGGCGTCGAACAGCTCGTCGTACTGGTCGTTGTCCGTGGGATACATGCCCGAGAACACCATCGGTTTGGCTTCTTCGTAACCGGGCAGCGCCTCCTCGCAGGGATTTTCCGCCAAAGTGATCGTATCGCCCACCCGCACGTGACGCACATCCTTCGCACCGGTGGCGATATAGCCGACCTCTCCCGCGGTCAGGGACTTCTGGGAAATCCGGTCCAGACGGAACCAACCGATATCCCCCACCTCGAACTGCTTTTCGTTTCCGAACAGCTTGATCTTCTCACCCTTGCCGATCGTGCCGGCAAACATGCGGACGTAAGCCACCGCGCCCACATAGGGATCGAAGATGGAATCAAAGATCAGGGCTCTGGGTTGGGCCTCCGGATCACCGGTCGGCGCCGGTACCTGGGCAACGATCTCGTCCAGCAGTTCTTGGACTCCCTCACCGGTCTTGGCGCTCACCTGGAGAATTTCCTCGGGTTCGCAGCCCAGCAGATCGATGAACTGCTCGATGACATAATCCACCCGGGCGGCCGGCAGGTCGATCTTGTTGATGACCGGCATGATGGCCAGATCGTGTTCGAGGGCCAGGTACATGTTGTTGATCGTCTGGGCCTGCACCCCCTGCACCGCGTCCACGACGAGCAGGGCGCCTTCACAGGCGGCCAGGCTGCGGCTGACTTCGTAGTGAAAATCCACGTGGCCCGGAGTGTCGATCAGGTTGAGGGTCCAGGATTCACCCCGCGCGTCGGAATAATCCATGCGAATGGGGTGACTCTTGATGGTGATCCCCCGCTCGCGCTCCAGATCCATGGAATCCAGAACCTGTTCCTGCAGGGCCTTGCCGCTGAGAGTACCGGTCTTTTCAAGCAGGCGATCGGCCAAAGTGCTCTTGCCATGGTCGATATGGGCAATGATGCAGAAATTGCGCGTTTTTTCCCGATTGAAAGCCATGCTGCTTCATAAACTCCGGCAATTAGGACAGGACAATTAGGACAGGAATTGTTCAAAATTCTATGGACAGGCATGAAAGATAGGGCTCAGAACTTCTTTCGCCACTGGAAAACCACCAGGGTGGGTCCGGGATCGCTGAACGCGACTGTTTCGCCGACCGGACCGAAGGTGTCATCCCAGCGGTCGGGAACAGGCACGGGGTCCTGGTCGAAATTGAAAAGATGTGCACCCACGTAGGCGTCCAGCGCGATGATCAGCAGCACGCCGCCCGACCACCAGGCGAAATCCCGCATCTGTTCCCAGCTCTCCTCCGCGATGGCGTTGTAGCGCGTATAGTTGGGATCGTCAGGAGAAAAGGTGTTGGCGAAATCCCGCGCCCGAACCGCCTGGCGGTCCCGGTTGAAGATGTTGGACCAGAAGTACATCTCCGCGCCGAAGGCCAGGCCCGCTTTCCAGAAGTTTTCCGAATACAGCTGGCCCCAACCCGGAAACAGGGCCGTACCAAGCACCGCGCCGGTGGGGCTGACGCCGGTGGACCACAGGTCGACTTCCTCTATCTGCACGGCGCCGGGCGTAGGCTGGGGAATTTCCTCCGGCAGGACATCCGTCACCGAGGAATCGGGAAGATCGGCCTTCGTCTGCCCCTCGGCCGCACCGGGGGTCACCAACAGGCACAGAACCAGAAACCCCGGACCCCAAAGGCCGGTGGCGGATCCCGAAATTGCTGGCAAGCGGTGCTTCATTCTGCTTCTTCCGATTCCTGGGTTCAAGAGGTCACCGGTCCGGCGCCATCATGCGCACGGTCAACTTGTCCGGCACCACCTCGATCACATGGCGGCCGGCCGGCATGACTTTCGGCTCGCCGTCGAGGTGCACGGCCACCGGTTCCCCACAGGTAAAAACAAGCCGCGGGCACTGGACCACGTTGATCGCTTCATGGTCTAGACGCTTGCCGCTCGAAGCCGCCGGCAAAAGTTTCAATCCGGTTATCGGACCAACCGGCCGGATCAGACAGGCGTCCAGCAGGCCATCGTCAAAACGCGCGTCCGGGGCAAAACGAAAACCACCACCTGTCAGTGGCCCGTTGCAAATCTCGGCGAAGAAAAAACGGTCGGAAATGGTTTCCGTGCCGCCATTCCCTTCGATCTCCCAGACAACATCCTGCCCCCGGTACCTGACCAGGGTCGCGATGGCCGCCAAAGTGTAGCGCGCGCCACCCAACCAGCGCCACAGGTGGGATGCTCCCCCCGAGACCAGACCGCTGGCCAAAAGCCCCAGGGAATTGACGAAAACCTCACCGTCGAGCGCGCAGACATCCAGGTTCCTGTCCTGTCCGTTCGCGATGGCCGCCAGACCCGCCTCCATGGTGGAGCAACCGATCCCGACGGCAAAATCGTTTCCGCTACCCGAAGGCAACACCGCCATGGGGCAACCGGTTCCCACCAGCCCGGTGGCCACTTCATGCACCGTACCGTCACCTCCCAGGGCAACGACCAGATCGAATTTGTCAGCCGCCTTACCGGCCTGAACCGCGGCGTCGTCGGGCCCGGTTGTCAGATGGAGCGTGACCTCATGATCCATCTTCCTCAACCTCCCGACGGCTTTGTCAGCGGATAGCCGTTTGCGGGAATTACCGGAATAGGGATTGGCGATCACAATGGTGCGGACCAAGGCCATCTCCGGTCATTCAGGGCGGGAAGAAAAAAGTGGCGGGAATGTGTGGGAATCGAACCCACCTCGGACGGTAAACGCGCCCGACAAAAGGATTTGAAGTCCCCGGCCGTCACCAGACAACACTCATTCCCGCAAATTCAAGGGGCCGATTTCTAGGAACGATAGGCCACCATTTCGATTTCCACCAGCACATCTTTGGGCAGACGCGAGACCTCAACCACACTGCGGGCAGGGGGTTCGGCGCTGAAAAACGTCTGGTAGACTTCGTTGATATTACCGAACTCGCCCATGTCCAGGATGAACACCGTGACTTTGACCACGTCGTCCAGCGTCAGCCCACCGGCTTCCACCACGGCCTTGGCGTTGGTCAAGGCCTGCCTCGCCTGTTCAGCCGCGGTCGCACCCACGATTTCCATGGTGGCCGGATCCAGTGGGATTTGCCCCGCGGTAAACAGAAATCCCCCGGCGGCGTTGGCCTGGCTGTAGGGTCCGATAGCCGCGGGCGCCTGGTCAGTTGAAATGATCTTGCGTGTCATGTCAGCTCCATTTTACGGGTCCTGGATTTGATCCAAACCCCATTGATCCAATTGGTAAATCATACAACCCAGCCCTGCTGACAGGGCCCACCAACACCATAAATCAAGCCCACTTCTCTTACTACTGCAATCTGGCAAAGGTGGTTACGGTGCAGTGACCGTTGGTGGGTTGGTTTGTGAGGCGTGTGGAGGTACCCGTAGCCATGGATGGCGGAGGGCACCGTAACCCGAAAGAGGCCGTGACAGGATGTCACGGCCCCTTGTCCTCACAAACCAACCCACCAACGGTCACTCGACGGTAACCGCCTTGGCAAGATTACGAGGCTGATCAACATCCTCCCCGCGAATAACCGCGATGTGATACGCCAACAGCTGCAACGGAATCACGGACAGCAACGGCGTCCAGAAATTCATGGTCTCCGGAATGGTGATCACGTGGTCGCTCAAAGCGGCGATCTCGGTGTCGCCTTCGGTGACGATGCTGATGATCTTGCCGTCACGCGCGCGCACTTCCTGTACGTTGCCGACGATCTTGTCATAGCTGCCGTCCTTGGTGGCGATCACCACGACAGGCATATCGGGATCGATCAGGGCGATGGGACCATGCTTCATCTCCGCGGCGGGATAACCCTCGGCATGGATGTAACTGATCTCCTTCAGCTTCAGGGCGCCTTCCAAAGCGATGGGGAAGTTCACCCCGCGCCCAAGGTACAGGCAGTTCTTATGGCCGGCATAGACCTCGGCGATTTTTTTGATGGCGTCGGACTGGTCCAGCACTTTCTGCACAAGGTCGGGCAGCTTGACCAGTTCCTTGAGCATCTGCGTGCCGCGGTCCGCGCTCAAGTGGGTGCGCCGGCCGAACAGGATGGCCATCAGGGCCAGGATCGTCACCTGGCTGGTGAAGGCCTTGGTCGAAGCGACACCGATCTCGGGGCCGGCGTGGATGAAGACACCGCACTCGCTTTCCCGGGCGATGGTCGATCCCACCACGTTGGTGATGCCCAGGACCTTGGCCCCCTTGCGCTTGGCTTCGCGCATGGCCTCCAGGGTGTCGATGGTCTCACCGCTCTGGCTGATCACCAGGCACAGGGTGCCGGGCTCGATGATCGGCGAGCGATAGCGGAACTCGGAGGCGTACTCCACTTCCACCGGAATATGGGCGTATTCCTCGAGCAGATATTCGCCCACCAGGCCGGCGTGCCAGGATGTCCCGCAGGCCAGGATGATGATGCGCCGAATGTTCCGAAGCTCCCAATCGGTCAGTTCGATGCCGCCCAACTTGACGTCGCCCGATTCCGGCAGGATGCGGCCGCGGAACGAGTCGCGGATGGTCTGCGGCTGCTCGAAAATCTCCTTGAGCATGAAGTGCTCGTAACCACCCTTTTGGATCTGGTCCAGATCCCAGGTGATCTCCTCGATCGCCTTGGTGATTTTCTTGTTGTCGATGGTGGTGGTTTGGACACCCTCGGGCCGCAGAGTCACCATCTCCCCGTCGTCGAGATAGATGACCTGGCGAGTGTGCCCCATCATCGCGGCCACGTCGCTGGCCAGATAGTTCACGCCTTCGCCGACACCGACGACCAGTGGGCTGCCCCGCCGCGCGCCGATGACCAGGTCGGGTTCATCCAGGTGGGTCACGGCGATTCCGAAGGCGCCCTCGACAACGGCTAAAGCCAGCTGCACGGCCTTGACCAGATCACCGTCGTAGAAATCATCGATAAGATGGGCCAGGACCTCGGTGTCGGTCTGGGATTCGAACTCGTGTCCCTTGTTGGTCAGCTGGATCTTCAAGGCTGCATGGTTTTCGATGATGCCGTTGTGGACCAGGGCAACCTTCCCTGAAACGTGGGGATGGGCGTTGATCTGGTTGGGCGGCCCGTGGGTCGCCCAGCGGGTGTGACCGATCCCGCAGGTACCCTTGAGCTCATCCCAGTTAAGGGCGGCTTCAAGGTTGACGATCTTGCCCTTCTCCTTGACCACATACTGACCGTCGGGGCCCATGATGGCCAGACCGGCGCTGTCGTACCCCCTGTACTCCAGTCGCTTGAGTCCTTCGAGCAGAATCGAGGCCGCGTTTGGACTTCCCACAATTCCAACTATTCCGCACATCGGCTATTCCTCCAAATTTTCTGGCGCATTCAGGCGTATTAAAGACGCACAAGGGCGATTCGCGCTGAGAAATCAAAATTTCCTAGCACATGATAAACCCCGCCCGGCAAAAAGTCACCGTCGGATCTGACCGGGGACAATCAAGTAGCTTCCCGGACCCTATTGATGAGTTCGACGGCGGAAGCTTCGTCTTTAGCCTCGGCAATGATACGCACCACCGGTTCGGTATTCGAGGGGCGAACGTGCACCCAGGCGTCCGGACCGATCCATTTCAGGCCGTCGCGGTCATCGATCCGGCCTTCCCCCAGCCCTCCGAGCAGGCTGGCGAGATCGTCACCGGAGGGCAACTCGTCACTGGCCACCTTGGTCTTGACCATGGCCACGGGCGGCAGAGCGTCGGCCATCTCCGCCAAGGGGCGGCCGCTTTCCGCGACTGCCTGCAGGATCATCGCGATGCCCACCAGGGCATCCCGGCCGGCATGGATGGTGGGATAGATGACCCCACCGTTTCCCTCACCGCCGAGAATGCAGTCATGGGAAAGGATCGCCTCCACCACGTTGGCTTCCCCCACGGGAGTCCGATGCACTGTCTGACCATGGTTCGCGGCGACCTTTTCCACCAGACCGGTGGTGGACAGATTCACCGCCATGGGTCCGGGTGATTTCCCCAACAGGAAATCCGCCGCGAGCACCAGGGTCATCTCCTCGCTCAACGCCCGGCCATCGCCATCGACCAGGGCCAGGCGATCCACATCCGGATCAACGGCAAAGCCGAGGTCGGCGCCCTGGGCGCGGACTTCGGCGCACAGATCCCCCAGATGCGAGGGCGTCGGTTCAGGATCATGGGGAAACTTGCCGGACATTTCGCAATACAGGGGTGTGCAACGGACCCCGAGGGTTTCCAGAAGAGCAGGCACGATGCTGCCGCCCGCCCCCTCGACGGCATCCACCACCGCGTGCAGGTTCCGGCTGCGGATATGGTCCACATCCAACCAGGGTACGGCACAGATGGCGTCAAGATGCTGCTGGTCGGCGCCGTCACGGGGGCTGACCCGGCCCAGTTTGTCGAACGCGACGTGGCCGGATCCATCCTCGTACCGTTGGCGGACTTCACGGTTTTCGGCCGCCGTCAAAAACAATCCGGTGCCGGACAGGAACTTCAGGGCGTTCCACTGCTGGGGGTTGTGGCTGGCGGTGATGATCACACCGCCGACAGCATTGCTTTCCTGCACCACGATTTCCGTGGTCGGAGTAGTGACGACGCCGATGTCCCACACGTCGTGTCCGGTCGAAGCCAGGGCCGCGGTCACCGCATCCAGGACCATGGGGCCACTGACGCGGCTATCCCTCCCCACCACGACCGGACCTTCGGGAAGCCAGGCCCCCAGAGCGGAGGTCCAGCGGGCGACGGTGACGGCGTCCAGACCGTCCCCGATCACTCCCCTTATTCCGGAAATACTTACTCGCAGAGGCATGAGGGAATCCTTTCCGTGCGTAACTTGCCAAGTTCGATAATTCGAACGGCCATCCTAGCTTCCGGATCCCCCGCAATAAAGCAAAAAAAAACCGCGTCACCGCGGGGTTCTCCGAAAAATTGATGGAGCTGGTGTGCGGACTCGAACCGCAGACCTGCTCATTACGAGTGAGCTGCTCTACCAGCTGAGCTACACCAGCTCCTGGAGAAACTTTCTGAAAATTCTGTAACAGTGGTGCCTGGGGGCGGAATTGAACCACCGACACCATGATTTTCAATCATGTGCTCTACCAACTGAGCTACCCAGGCTCCAAACTGTCTCCGCTTGCGCGGGAGGGGAATAAAACACCGCCGGGAATCGATTGTCAAGCCGCCGGCGGGATTTTTCAACAAGACCGC
The DNA here is from genome assembly GCA_023270185.1 of Candidatus Krumholzibacteriia bacterium. Lineage (GTDB taxonomy): Bacteria > Krumholzibacteriota > Krumholzibacteriia > LZORAL124-64-63 > LZORAL124-64-63 > JAGLCY01. The sequence goes on from JAGLCY010000167.1 coordinate 28,221, forward strand.
CGGGTCAGCTGGCGGCCTTCTGGGTCAACTCGGTGATGGTATTGACAACTTCTTCAAGTTCAAAGGGCTTATAGATGCAGGCATCGGCCCTGGACCAGGTGGCGATGAATTTTTCCCGATCGTGGGAATCCACTTTCCTGGCCGTCAACAGCATGATGGGAAAGGACTTGGCTTGTGGATCGTTTTCCATCCATTCCTTGAGCATGCGGCTGACTTCGTAACCGTTGCACCCGGGCAGCATGACGTCCAGGATCATGAAATCCGGAGGCAGGCGTTTGGCCTTGTCCAGCCCCTCCAGACCGTCCAGGGCGGTGGCGACTTCGTAACCCTTTTTCGCCAGGCTGTACTCGAGGGTTTCCAGGATATCCGGTTCGTCATCCACCACGAGAATGCGTAACGCGCGGTCCATCATCTGTCCTCCGTTGCATCGGTATTGGCCGAAGAGATCAATCCTCAACCTTTATTCGGCCCGTCCGGGGCCGGGTTGACCATTGTTTCCTGTTGTTTCCCGAACTTCCCGGCGACGGTCGGATCTTCCCCCGGTTCACCGGCCAGATATTCCCAGCGGGTCACCTCCAGCCCCCCGCCCACGCGGGCGGCGTAGAGAGTCCAGCGGCGGCTCCAGTTCACCGGATCCAGGACGGCGGTCGTCCAGAGGCCGGGAGCTATTTCCCACGCAGTGGCGAAACCCGACGGCTCCCTGCCGAAAAAGCCCTCCACATCCTCCATATTCATTAATGGTTCCCCACCGGGGCCCTGTCGCAGATCAAGAATGCCGATCAGGGGCTTGACTCCATGCTCCGAACCCCGGGCTAAACCCTCGGCCAATAGATCGATCCTAAGCTGGAGATGCTCTGTCGCCGGGTCCCTGGGCAACTTGAGCCAGACGGTTGTGCCCCGACCAGGCAGACTGATCAGCCGGACCTGACCTCCGTGGGACTGGGCCAACCCGCGGGTGATGGAGAGTCCCAGACCTGTCCCGGTGATATTTAAATCCGAGCCGCGGTTGAACGGTTCGAAAATCCTGCTTTGAACGGCGGGACTCAGACCCGGACCGTTGTCCTCCACGATCAGGTTGAAATTGGCCAGAGGCAGACTGCAGTGACGAGCCAATCTGCCGGCCAGACACGGCGGGTAGCTCGGACCCGACTCCAACCAGACCCGCACCATTCCGCCGGAGCCGGTGTATTTCAAGGCATTGCCCAGCACGTTATCCAGCATGCGCACAACCAGATCGGGGTCGACCCGGGCGGGGAAACTCTCCGGCAATCCCGTATAGTCAACATCCAGATCGCGGCTGGTCGCGGTGACCTTGTGCAGTCGAACGGTCTCCCTGAGAATCGGGCCCAGATCCACTTCCCGCCTCCTGGCGGGGGTGGGCCCTTTCGACATACGGGAAACGGTCAGCATGTCCTGGACCATCCTGTCCATGCGGTCGATGTTACGTTGCGCCATACCCAGGAAGCGCCGCTGATCGGCCGTGAGGTCACCCGTCTCCCCACTGAGCACCAGGTCCAGGCAGGATTTCATGGAAGTCAGGGGTGAACCAAGATCATGGGCCAGGGAACGGACCGGTTCATTGAGACCGGCATCCAGTGTGACCGAACCGGTTATCTTCTGATCATTATTCCTGGCATCGGCAGGCAATTTTTTCCCTTCCAGGTGCCTCGGGTCCGATAACTAGCCCTCTATATCGCTACATTACTTAGGGTTAGATAAAATCCCGGAAAATGCAGCGTTAAACCGATTGAGGAATTTGCAAGGGATATGCCAAGACGGTCCGGATTGGTGGACCCAGTGGCCGGGATCAAACTTCTCCGGCCAGTTTCCGGGCCAGATACCGGCCGGTGAGAGAGGATTCGTGACGGGCGACATCTTCGGGAGTACCCTGGGCGACCACGCGGCCACCGTGGCGGCCACCGCCGGGACCCAGGTCCAGAACCCAGTCCGCCTGGCCGATGAGATCCAGATTGTGCTCGATCACCAGCACCGAGTGCTCGCGATCCACCAGTTCATGCAGGACCTTGACGAGCGCGCGAACATCCTCGGCGTGAAGTCCGGTGGTGGGTTCGTCCAGTAGATACAGATTGTGTTTCCCGGAGGGCATTGCTAATTCACGGGCCACCTTGAGGCGCTGGCTCTCACCGCCGGAAAGTGTCGGGGCCGGCTGACCAAGTGTCAGATAACCCAACCCAACCTTTTTCAGAACCCACAGACGCTGACTCACGGCCGCCACGTCGCCAAAAAATTTGAGGGCGTCATCCACGGTCATTTCCAGGGCCTGGGCGATGTTCACTCCCTTGTACCGGATCTCAAGGGTGCTGGGATTGAACCGGCTGCCGCGACATTCCTCGCAGGGAACGGTGATATCGGCCATGAACTGCATCTCAACCCTGTGGTAACCCATACCCTGGCAACTGGAGCACCGGCCACCGGCCGTGTTGAAACTGAAACGGCCCGGCGCGTATCCCCGGGCGAGGGATTCCTTGACGCCCGCGAACAGATCCCGGATCGGGGAAAGGATCTGGAGGTAGGTGGCCGGGTTCGACCGGCTCGTCTTGCCGATGGGAGACTGATCCACCCGCACGACCTTGCCCACGCCATGACTGCCGTGGATCGAAGTGAAGGGGAAAGCCCGGCCCATACCACCGGCAACCCGCGCGGTCAACCCGTCGTAAAGGCATCCGTTCATGAGACTGCTCTTGCCCGAACCCGAAATCCCCGTCAAGGCGACAAAACGACGCAGGGGAATCCTGACCTCCACATCCCTCAGGTTATGCAGCCGCGCGCCCTTGACGGTAAGCCAACGGTCGGCTTTGCCCCTGCGTTGACCCGCCTTTCGCAGAGGGACCTCCCCCCGCAGGTGGCGGGCCGTCAGCGTGTCCCCGTTTTCCAAAAGATCCGCCAGGAGCCCCTGGAAGACCACGGATCCACCGCTCGTGCCGGCGCCAGGGCCCAGTTCCACGAAATATTCGGCGGCCTTCAGCACAGCCAGATCGTGTTCGACCACCACAACGGTATTGCCCCCGGCCACGAGGTCGTTGAGGGTCTCGATAAGCCGCTCCACATCGCCGGAGTGAAGACCGCAGGTGGGCTCGTCCAGGACATAAAGTGTGTCCACCAGACGGGCGCCCAAAGCGTTGGCCAGATGAATCCGCTGGGCCTCGCCCCCGGACAGGGTGCGGGTCAAGCGGTCCAGGGTCAGATAGCCCAGTCCGACGCGGTTCAGGAATCGCAACCGGTGGAGGATTTCATCCCGCACCTCGCCGGCCACCGCCTGGGCGGTCTTGGACAGCCGGATCTTCTCCACCTTGCCCAGGGCATCCTCGACCGACAGTTCTCCGACAACTCCCAGATCCATGCCCTGCACTTTGACCGCCA
>JAGLCY010000168.1 GCA_023270185.1 Candidatus Krumholzibacteriia bacterium
AGGCCGGACACATTCTCGAAGGCACCACTTAAGTATTTCCCTGGGAAGGAATAATGTGATATTCTTACCCCAGAAAAGGAAATCTGGAGGGATTTTCCGTTCCTAAACGTGTGCGACTCTGAGGCCGCCCAATAAATGCATCTTGACTGACCGCCTCAGGAGGAACCATGAATCCAGGCAGCGGCTCCCCCCGGGAATGGGGACCGTATGAACAGCTGTTCGTACGGTACGACGAAGACCAGAAGACCCTGTGGTACCACTTGGCTCCTCGGTCGCGTCCCTGTTTCAATTTGGACCTGTTGGTCGAGTTGAAACAGTTCCACCACAAGATCAAGATGGTCAACCATTCCTCTGATTATTCATCCGAACATGATGTCGATTCCCTGCCCATCCGCTACACGGTCATTGCCAGCAGCGTGCCCGGGGTGTTCAACCTCGGGGGCGATCTTCACCTGTTTTCCAAGTTGATCAGGAACGGGGACCGGGATGGTTTGTTCAGTTACGCCAAGGCCTGCATTGATGTTCTCTATCCCAACGCCGTCAATTTCGACATGCCCCTGACCACCATTACCCTGGTCCAGGGAGACGCGCTCGGCGGCGGCTTTGAAGCCGCCATTTCCAGCAACGTGGTCATCGCCGAAAAAAGCGCGAAGTTCGGTCTGCCCGAGGTTCTCTTCAACCTGATCCCCGGCATGGGCGCCTACAGTTTCCTGGTCCGCCGCACGACACCGGATCTCGCCGAAAAGATCATCATGAGCGGTGAACTTCTCACGGCCCAGAAGATGCACAGCCTAGGTCTGGTCGACGAGGTGGTCGAGGACGGCCAGGGAGAGCAGGCCGTGTTGCGTTTCATTCAGAAACACCGGAAACGCGGAAACGCCCACGAGGCCATGAGCAGGATCAAGAAGTGCATCAACCCGGTAACCTACGAGGAATTGATCCAGATCACCAGGATCTGGGTCGACGCCGCCTTGAAACTGACCAGCCGGGATCTGCGGATGATCGAAAGGCTCGTTCAGGCCCAGAACCGCCGGGCCGGAATCCAGAAAGCGGCTCCCAAGACCCTCGAAGGGTTTGGTTGATCAGAGAATGATCAGACGGTAAGCGTCGGCAGGTTTTCCAGGGAACTGATGGCCTTGACCACTTCGGTGATCCTCAGGGGTTTGCTGAGGTGCACGTCCATCCCCGCGGCAAGACACTTCTCCGCGTCCGATTTGGTGGCCTCGGCCGTCAGGGCCAGAATGGGAACGTTCGCCCGGTCGTCTCCGCGACCGCGAATGGCTTCGGTGCAGTCGTAGCCGTTCATGATCGGCATCCGCACATCCATGAACACCAGGTCGTAATGATTCCGGTTGAACAGCTCCAGGGCTTCCTCGCCGTTTTCGGCGAGATCCACGGCGATTCCGATACGTTCGAGCATGCTCTTGACGACCACCTGGTTGAACTTGTTGTCCTCGGCGACCAGTCCCCGCATACCAAAATTCGGCAAGGCACCCGTTTCCGGTTCCTCCTGGATGGCCTTGGCCTCACACTCATCGAGGGTCATGGCCACGGTGAAGGTGGAGCCCTGGCCGAGAACTGAATTCACTTCCACATCCCCGCCCATCATGATGGCCAGGGTGCGACTGATGGCCAGGCCGAGGCCTGTCCCGCCGAACTGTCGGGTAGTGGAGTTGTCGGCCTGTTCGAACTGATCGAACACCGCCGCCAGACGGTCGGTCGGGATCCCGATCCCCGTATCGGCGATCTGGATCGAAACATTCTCCCTGCCACCGGTCTTGTTGATCCTGCAGCTCAGTTCCACCCTGCCCTTCTGGGTGAACTTGATGGCGTTGCCGACCAGGTTGAACACGATCTGACGGATGCGCGTGGGATCCCCCATGAAATCGCGGTGACTGTCGGCCGGATAATCAAAGACGAAATCGATTCCCTTGGCCTCGGCCGTGGACTTCATCAGCAGGTGAACATCCCCGAGAACCTGTTTCAGGTCGAAGCGAGTGGTTTCGAGCCTCAGGCTGTTGGAAGTGATCTTCGAATAGTCCAGGATGTCATTGATGATGTGGAGCAGGGACTCGACCGATCGCGTGATGATGTGCAGATGTTCCTGCTGATCATCGTTGAGGTCGGTGGCGCGCAGGGTTTCGGCCATTCCCAGCACCCCGTTCATCGGAGTGCGGATCTCGTGGCTCATGGTCGCCAGGAACTGGTCCTTGGCCTTGTCCGCCAGGCGCGACTTGGCCAAGGCGATCTCCAGTTGGGACATGGTGCGCAGACGACGCAATACGCTCAGGAAAAATATCGGCAGAACCAGCACGCCGAGCAGCATCCCGGCTCCGATCTCCATATGGGCTTTCCAAAAGTCATTGAAGATCAGCAGGGATCCGAAACCCAGGGTTCCGGTGACAATACCCACCTTCAGGTGCCGCTCGCCGAAACGAATACCGTTGCCGATGATGACCCACAGGAAGATCGGATAATACGAGGCCACGTGTTTGTCGCCGAAATGCAGCCAGTAGGTCATGATGCCGAGATCGGCAAGAATGGTCACATAACGTCTCATCGGCCACTTACCGGGCAACCGGTAGACCATGACATACCAGGAGACTGAAAATATCAGGTACAAAAGGCAGACTACCAGTCCCTGGACCAGTTGGTCGCTCTGGGCCAGACCCTTATGGACTCCAACCACGGAGAACACCAGCAGGCAGATTCCAGTGATGACGACTCTGGCCCTGCTTTGGGACAGCTCTTCGTCGATCACAGTCATTCTGGGTTCTTGCGAATTGACCATTAATCAGCCATTTCGGGAACGGGTTATCACGTAGGTTCGTTGCAGTTATCGGCCATGATTTGGGGGGGTTTATGAAAAAATGCGGGTTTGAGGGAGAAATTGCGGAGGGGCAAGGCCCCCCCGCAATCTTCAGACTCCATGTTAGAAGCTTAATCAGGCGTTATCCCCTGATATTCTACCGGAACATGGCCTTGATCTCACCCCAGGTGCTCTTCTCGGCGGGCACGGGGTTGCTGCAGCAGATGATGTCCGCGACCATATTGATTTCACCAGGGAAACCGAAGTCCTGCAGGTCGGCCCAACCCGCACCGTAGTCGTTCCAGCTCACGCAGCCGACCGGGATATTATCAGTGACGATATCCGGCTCGGTCCCGCTTTCGAAGGCGGTCAGGAACTCGAAGGAAATACCGTACCAGTAGCCGAATTCGGCGCAGGCGCAGGCAGTATCCATCGGCAGGGTGATTGCGTACAAACCGGCCGCGTCGATGGTCACCGTGTAAGCCGAGGAAACGCAGATTTCAGGGCCGGGGAACCAGCACTGAAGATCATCGTCCCAGATCGCCTCCTCGAAGTCGACGCGGGCATCGAAGGTGGAAGGCACGTCCTCGACTCCGAACTGGACATAGAGCGTGACCGATTCCACGGTGAACCCCTCAGTGCAAACAGGGCATTGATCCGAGTCGGCATAGAAGAGGTACTTGTACTTCTCCGCACCCCAGATGTAGTCCCCAAGGGCGTAGTAGGGGGGATTCAGGTTGCCCATCTGGCAATCGCCATCCGCGCCGCTGGGGTTGATCCCCTGGCTGTAGGGTATGGCGTCCCCCATCAATGGAGTGATTGTGACCTGGCGATCAGCCGCCAGTGTGGTGCCGGCAATCAGAGCCAGGCACATGACGAACAGGACAGCGATAGACAATCTTTTCATGATTCCCCTCCTGTTGAGTGAAAAAAGAACAACAAATGATGGAGAGTGGATAAAATCCCGGATCTAATGATCAAATGGGGTGGAATAAATTTTCTTTTTTGATCAAAAACCCGAATTTTTAAAACACTACCCCACTAAAGAAACACCTTACCAGAAAAAAATAAGGCTTTCAATCTTAAAAAATGGCCCCATAGGGAAATTTATCACGCAATACGGAGATTTGGATTGAAGCCAAGTGAGGTATAAAAAGACAACGAAGCCAGGAATCGGGCCTTAGTCCCAGATTCCCAGTTCGGCGCGGACGTCTTCAGAGGCATCCGTTCGGGGGTTCCAGGGAGGACTCCAGACCATCTCGACCTGGCAATGTTTCACGCCAGGTACTGATAACGTCTTGTTTCGCACCGCGTTCATGATTTCCGGCGCCATGGGGCACATGGGGCTGGTCAAGGTCAGGCCGATGGTGACATCTCCGGTTTCCTCCTCGTAATCGATACGCCGGACAAGCCCCAGATCCACGATATTCAGGTTCATTTCAGGGTCGATAACCCGGCGCAATACTTCGGTGACCGCCATTTCCACCTGGATACTCAATTCAGACCTCCGTAGTTGTTTCACCTACCGGACGGCCTTCCCGGAGGGCCTTGACCGCTTCCAGCAGGGTTATCCAGGGAAGCAGGGCACATTTGACTCGCACCGGAAATTTGCGCACTCCGGTCAGCACTTCCAGATCGCCGGGTTCCAGTTCGTCATCCAGTTCGGCATCTTCATCATGCATGGTCAGACGAAAAGCCTCGGCCAGCAGACTGGCCTCCTGTCGAGTGCGACCAACCAACAGTTCACCGAGGATCGAACCGCTGGCCCGGGCGATGGCACATCCTTCGGTGTGAACCGAAACGGCGCTGATGCGCTTCCCGTCGAAGGACAACTGCAGTGTCACCTCGTCGCCGCAGGAAGGGTTCTTGCCCGCGGCTTCCGCATCCGGATAAGCCAACGGTTCCCTGCAGCGCGGGCTGCGATGGTGATCCAGGATCACTTCCCGGTAAAGATCGTCCATGCCTGCGTTCATATGGCGAAAACACTCCTGGCATAGGAAATGGCATCGACCAGGGCGTCGATATCGTCATGGGAATTGTACATCGCGAAGGAGGCCCTCGTAGTTGCGTTCACGCCCAAACGTCTGTGCAGGGGCTGGGCGCAATGGTGTCCCGCCCGCACCGCGACGCCTCGGGCGTCAAGGAGTTGAGCCATGTCATGGGAATGAACCGAGGGGTCATGGAAACTGATCAGGCCACCGCGCGCGACAGGATCTTCGGGGCCGAAAAGTTTCAGGCTGCCCAAGTCGGACAGGCGTTCCCAGGCATAGGCGTTCAGGGAAATCTCATGAGTTCGTAATCGCTCAATGGTGACCTCATCGATCAGATCCAGGGCGTGGGTAAAAGCCGCGGCGGCGCCCACGTTGGGAGTGCCCGCCTCCAGGCGGTGCGGAACCTCGGCCCAGGTGGCGTCGTCCATGGTGACCGTCTCGATCATCTCACCACCGGATTCAAGAGGATCGAGATCCTCGAGGACTTCCGGTTTCCCTACCAGGAAACCTAATCCCATGGGACCATATGTCTTGTGGGCGGAAAAGGCCAAAAGATCAGCGCCGAGGGCATCCAGGGAGACAGGAAGATGTCCCACGGACTGGGCGGCATCCACGACCACCAGCGCGCCGCGCCGATGGGCCGCCGCGGCGATTTCCGCCACGGGGTTGATGGTCCCCAGGACATTGGAAACATGAGTCAGCGCCACGACCCTGGTCCGACTGGTCAACAGTTCGCCGAGACGGTCCAGATCCAGAAGTCCCCCATCGGTCACCGGCAGGTGCCGAAGGATCAGACCCTCGTTTTTGGCCACCCGAATCCAGGGCACGAGGTTGGCGTGATGTTCCATCTCCGTCACCAGGATTTCATCCCCGGGACGCAGCCTGTGGGCCAGACCGCGGGCCACCATGTTGAGGGCGGAAGTCGTGCCCCGGGTGATCACCACCTGCTCCGGCCTGGCGACGCCGAGAAAACGGGCCACGCGCGAGCGACACCCTTCGTAGAGATCGGTGGCTTCGGAAGCAAGGGTGTGCATGCCGCGGTGGACGTTGGCATTGTTTTCCCGGTAGTACCTCGCCTCGGCCGCGATCACCGCCTCGGGTTTCTGGGCTGTCGCCCCGTTGTCCAGATAGACCAGGGGCCGACCACCGAGATTGCGCCCCAGAACCGGAAACCTGTCCCGAAACAAGGGACCGCAATGGCTGCAATCACCATTTTGGCCGTCGCAGGGCTTGATCCCCGCGGGAGCAGGCAGGGCAAGATCCCGAAATTCCATCAGGAAGCCTCCCCCAGTCCTGCCAGCCGATCTTCAACAAGTTTTTCCACTTCGGGACGCAGGCTCTTCGGAATGCTCTGCAGGGTCTTTTCCAGGAAACCCCTGACAACCAGGCGCAAGGCTTCGTCGGGACTCATCCCGCGGCTCTGCAGGTAGAAGAGTTGATCCTGATCAACCGGCGCGACGGTGGCGCCGTGACTGCAGGAAACTTCCTCGTTGAGGATCTCCAACTCGGGGATGGCGTCGGCGTGACTCCTGGCGGACAACAACAGGTTGCGGTTCACCTGGTAGGCCTCACTCATCCGGGCGTCTTCCTCGATACGGATCAGACCCGTGTAACTGCCGCGGGACCGGTCCGCCCCCACCGACTTGAAATCGATGTCGCTCCAGGTCCGGCCGGCCAGGTGGCGATGCCTTGTGTGATGATCAAAGCGCTGATCCTTACCGCCCAAGGCCACGCCGACCATCCGACTGCGGGCGCCTTCACCCTGCAGGTCGGTCATCATCTCCACCTTGACTCTCTCCCCTCCGAAAGTGGCAAACACGGACAGCAGGTCCGCGTCGCGCCCCACGCGGGACTGGACGGTCAGGTGACCATTGGTACCGGGCATCCAGGTCTGCAAAACGACGTGGCGGACGCGGGCAGCCGTACCGACAACGACATCGCTTCGGCCGATCACGGTGTTCCCGGGTCCGCCGTCGAGGTGCTGCTCGACGAGGGTGGCCTCTGCGTTGCCGCCTACCCGGAAGAGAACGCGTGGCAACATTGCGGGTCCCCGGGCGTGAACCCGGACAACCACCGGACCAGGTAACGTGGCGCCGGGAGCAACGTCGATCTGCAGACCGGCATTCCAGGCCGCGGAATTCAGATGGCGAAACAGTGCCGACGGGGCACCCTGTTCATCCAGGGTGCCGGCGGCCATGGCACCGTCCAGGGGACCAACGGTCAGCAGTCCATCGGTCAGTCCATTACTCAACTGGACCACAGGTAAACGGCCGGGCCACAGATCCACAGTAACCGCGGCTTCATCCACAACGGGCAGATTCGTCGGATCCACATCCGCCCCACTCAAGGCGGCCACCGAAAGATCGTTCGGCAATAGCCGCTCAGGATTGGTGAAACGCCACAGATGCATGACCCGATCCGGCAGAAGGGCTTCGGCATACCTGGACAACGCGTCCCGCCGGGCCTGGCGGGCGGTTTCAACCTGCTCCAGTTGATCACACAGCGCACCCAAATCGTTTTCCTTCAGGGCCGGCCGCGGGTCGGCCAGGGTTGTCTCACGTAATGCGTCAGCCAATGGACCCCTCCATTTCCAGTTCGATCAGGCGGTTGAGTTCGACCGCGTATTCCATGGGTAATTCCTTGACGAAAGGTTCGATGAACCCGTTGACGATCATCATGCGGGCCTTGTCCGGATCCAGGCCGCGGCTCTGCAGATAGAAAAGCTGCTCTTCGCCGACCTTGGAGACCCGCGCCTCGTGTTCGACCCTGACGTTGTCTTCGGAAACATCCATGGTGGGATAGGTGTCGCTGCGAGCCTGCTCTCCGATGAGCAGTGCGTCGCACTCCACATTCGTTTTGCAGCCGTGTGCACCCTTGGCAACCTTGACCAGCCCCCGGTAACTGGAGCGGCCATCGTCCTTGCTGATGGACTTCGAGACGATGCGGCTGGTGGTGTTGGGCGCGGCGTGGATCATCTTGGCGCCGGCGTCCTGGTGCTGACCATGGCCAGCGAAGGCGATGGACAACACCTCACCGTGAGCCCGTTCTCCCTTCAGGACGATGGCGGGATATTTCATGGTCAGCTTGGAACCGATGTTGCCGTCCACCCACTCGACCACGGCGTCTTCATATGCGTGGGCCCGTTTGGTCACCAGATTGAACACGTTGGTCGACCAGTTCTGGATGGTGGTGTACCGGATATTGGCCCCCTTGAGCGCCACCAGCTCCACGACCGCCGAATGCAGGGAATCCGATGAGTAGGTCGGCGCCGTGCAGCCTTCGATGTAGTGCACGCTGCTGCCTTCGTCGGCAATGATCAATGTCCGCTCGAACTGCCCCATGTTCTCGGCGTTGATACGGAAATAGGCCTGCAGGGGGATGTCCACCTTCACACCCTTGGGCACGTAGATGAACGAACCCCCGGACCAGACCGAAGTGTTCAGGGCGGAGAATTTGTTGTCCCTCGTGGGGATGATCTTGCCGAAATACTTCCGGACGATATCGGGATGCTCACGCAGGGCAGAGTCCATGTCCATGAAGAGCACGCCCATCTTTTCCAGGTCTTTGCTGATGGAGTGATAGACCACCTCGGATTCATACTGGGCGGTTACACCCCCCAGGAACTTGCGCTCCGCCTCGGGCACACCCAGGCGCTCAAAGGTGTTCTTGATGTTCTCGGGAACATCATCCCAGTCCCGGGCCTGCTCACCCTTGGGTTTGATGTAGTAGTGGATGTTATCGAAATCAATCTCACCGAGCAGTTCCGAATTGCCCCACCCGGGCATGGGTTTCTCGTTGAAGATGTCCAAAGCCTGGTGCCGGATCTCGCGCATCCAGTCGGGCTCCTTTTTCTTGCGGGAAATCATTTCCACGACTTCGTGGTTGATCCCCTTGGGAGCCTTCAGAAAATAATCCTCGGGATCGTGGAAACCGTATTTCTCGGTGTAGTCCTGGTTGATGCCCGCAACGTTTTGCCTGGTGCTCATGCCGTTCCTCCGGAACCGGCGGCACTGGACTCCAACAGCCAGTCGTAACCCTTGGTTTCCAGTTCGCGAGGCAGTTCAGATCCACCGGTACGAACGATCCGCCCCTCCATGAAGACATGCACGATGTCGGGCTTGACGTAGTCCAGGATGCGCTGGTAGTGGGTCACCATCAATATGCCGTTGTCGGGCCCGGTAGCCTGGTTGATGCCCGCCGAAACAACCTTCAATGCGTCGATGTCCAGACCACTGTCCGTTTCGTCCAGCAGGGAGAACACGGGCTTGAGCATGAGCATCTGCAGGATTTCGAGACGCTTTTTCTCGCCCCCGGAAAAACCGTCGTTCAGGTAGCGGGAGATGAAGCTGCGATCCATGCCAAGGTCACTGAAGGCGACATCCATTTCCTTGCGGAATTCCCGGACCGGGATTTCCTTGCCGCGGCGGGCGGCCAGGGATGCCCGCAGAAAGTTGGCCACCGACACCCCGGGCACGGCCACGGGGTACTGGAAGCTCATGAACAATCCCTTGCGGGCCCGCTCGTGCGGCTCCAGTTCATCAATGCGCTCACCGGCAAGCCAGATCTCACCGGAAACCTCGTAGCTCGGGTGGCCCATCAGGGCGGCTGCCAGAGTCGATTTTCCCGATCCGTTCGGCCCCATCAGAGCGTGTTTTTCGCCCTTGCGAATGGTTAGGTCGACACCCTTGACCAATTCCTTCGTCCCGTCCTTGTCCTGCACCGAAACGTGCAGGTTGCGGCAGGCAAACACGATATCGCGATCATCCAAAGTGGAGTTGCTCAATTCCCTACCCCTTGCCACGGCTGCCGGACAGCCGGAATGTGTCATTTCTCTGGGATTCCAGATTGTTTCATTGATTAGAAGATAAATACAATACCAAATTTGTCAACTTTTGTTGTGCCTCTGAAATTGTGTCTGGCTGTTTTTGGGCTGAGGTCCGCACTCCAAAGGACCTTATCTTTTGATGAATAACTATTTCAGTGGGGTAATTTGCGCCCTGAAGCTCCTCCAAACCTCAAAAACCTAACCCCCCGGGGGGTTACTCCAGCACCAGGAACGGCCCAAACGGACCAGACACAATTTCAGAGGCACAAGCTAATTCCCACGAATATGGTTCTATTTACTCCCACCCAAGATCCAATTTATGGTATCATTCACAGCGGGGATTAATCGAACCAACAATTTGCCGTCAGACGCCCCAGAGGATTTAATCCCAGCATCCAAGGGGAAAAGGTGATGTCGTTGTGCGTTCATTCCTTTTAATGGTGAAAACCGCGATTTTTCTGATCCTGGTGCTGACGTTTTTCGCATCACCGGCCTCCGCCATCGTCTGGAATCATCTGTCCTCTGATACGGGCGATCTTCCCGCGCCCGGCCTTGGGGATCAGCAGACCGGATGCCATGTCCTGGACATCGACGGTGACGGGCTGAACGATTTTGTCATCGCCGAAAGGACCCAATCCCCCTCGATTGTCTGGTATCGCCGCACCTTCACGGGTTGGGATCTCTACCTTATCGAGGACCAGGTCATGGACATGGATGCCGGCGGTCATTTCGCCGACATCGACGGCGACGGTGACCTGGATCTGTCCTTCGGCGGGGGATACAACAGCAACGAGATCTGGTGGTGGGCCAATCCTTCGCCGGATTTCCATCCCGATTCGACCTGGACCCGGCGCGTCATAAAGAACTCAGGATCCAACAAGCATCACGACCAGCTGTTCGGCGACTTCGACCGGGACGGGCGGGATGAGCTGGTGTTCTGGAACCAACTGGCCGGCGGCAAACTCATGTTGGCGGAAATTCCCGCCGATCCGCTTCAGTCGGAACCCTGGTCCTTCGCTCCCATTTTCACGGGGGCCGACAATTCGGAGGGCCTGCAGGTGGCCGACATCGACCTGGACGGTCATTCCGACATCGTCGGGGCCGGATATTGGTTCGAGTTCGACGGTGCCGGTGGCTTCATACCTCATCCCATCGCGCCTCATATGACTTTTTCCCGAACCGCCGTCGGGCAATTGGTCCCCGGCGGCCGGCCTGAGGTGGTTTTCGCTCCCGGCGACAGCGACGGCCCCATGTTCTGGTACGAGTGGATCGATGAAACCTGGGTCGAAACCGTCGGCCTGGATCCGGTTCTCCACGGTCATTCCCTCCAGATCGCCGATCTCGACGCTGACGGATTCCAGGACATCTTCGTGGGCGAGATGCACACCCCGGGGGCGGGAGACGCCGCGCGGATCCGCATCCTGTTCGGTGATGGCGCCGGCAATTTCCTGCCCAAGACGGTGGCCACCGGTTTCGGGACCCATGAAAGCCGCGTCGCGGACCTGGACGGCGACGGGGATCTGGACATCCTCGGCAAGCCTTTTTCCGACGGGACACCGGTCGTCAACATTTGGTTGCAGGAAGGTATTCCCGACGTCCTTTGGAATTTTCGCGGGGTCGTTCTGGATCCGTCTCCCCACCCGGTTCCCACCGGTGAAATCCGGGACCTGCAGGTGGCCGACATCGACGGGGACTCCTGGCCCGATATCTGGCTGCCGGGCAGCGCCGGACTGGACGACCTCTACCAGATGCACTGGTACAAGGGACCCCACTGGACACGATTCCCCATGAACCCCGGAAACTTCGGTCAGGGGACCTGGAGCGATCTGGATGGAGATGGGGATCTGGACCTCGCGGTCGGACTCGCTGCAGGCGCGCCGACGATTGCATGGCTGGAAAATACAGGCAATCCAACCGGACCGGACTGGCCCCAGCATGTGATCCATGCGGACCTGCCGGGTGAACCCGGTGAAATCTTGGCGACCGATCTGAATGCCGACGGCCGGGTGGATCTGGTCGTTCTCTGTTCAGACTTGGAGGCATGCTCACTTCTCGCTCCGGCCGACCCACGGGATCCGTGGGTCCTGGCGGTCATTGGACAAACCATCGCGCTACGATCAGGGTTTGCCCTGGACGACATCGACAGGGACGGAGATCAGGACCTCCTGTGGGGCAACGGCTGGCTGGAGAACCCGAGTGACCCGCTGCTTACCCCCTGGTCCGACCACATCGTGGATTCGGGTTGGCCCGCGAGAAACCGTGTTCTGCTGGAAGACCTCAATCATGACGGGCGGCCCGATGCCATCCTGGCTTCATCCGCGGGCAACGAAGGCGTATCCTGGTTCGCCGCCCCACTGGACCCCAAAACGGGTTTCTGGTCCCGGACATTGGTGGGCAACAAGGATTTTTCCGGCATCGCAAGCCTCCAGGCCGGTGATTTCGACGCCGACGGGGATCTGGATATCTTCGCCGCCGAAGACCGCGCCGGAGTGGATCCCGACAAGATCGTCATCTTCGAAAACAGTGGAGGCACGGCCTCTGTCTGGTTGGAAACACCGGGCCCGGCGACGGGATCACACCGGGCCAGGGTCGCCGACCTGGACGGCGACGGGGATCTGGACATCGCCGGCAAGAACCTGAATTCGGCAGGCGGCGGCTTGAAACTGGAGATGTGGGAGAATTCCCTGGATCCGAAACTGGAACTGGACCAATGGCGGCGCCACGTGATCGATCCGGCCCGGCCCTGGCGCGCCGTCTTCGTCACGACCGGCGACATCGACAGGGACGGTTTTGAAGACGTGGTCAACGGCGCCTGGTGGTACCGCAACCCGGGGGAAGCCACCGGAAACTGGGCCCGTTTCGAACTCGGTCTCCCCCTGAAAAACATGGCTGCTGTTTCCGATTTCGATCGGGACGGAGATCTCGACGTGCTGGGAACACAGGGGATTCCCTGGGATTCCAGTTCCCAGTTCGTCTGGACCCGCAACGACGGCACCGGGAATTTTACCGTCATCGAAAACATTCCCGACGGCAGCGGTTCCTTCCTGCAGGGGACCGCAACGGCGAATTTCACCGTCGACCGGAACCTCGGATTCAATCCCGACGAGGTGGCCCTGTCCTGGGAAAACGGAGGCGGCGGCATCCAGATGTTGACCGTCCCGGCGGACCCCTCCGGGACACCCTGGGCCTGGCGGAACATCTCACCCACGACCCAGTTCGAAGGAATTCATTCAGGTGACATCGACAGGGACGGCGACCTGGACCTGCTGTTGGGCAACATCTGGCTACGGAACGACAGCCCGGACTGGACGACCTTCACCATCGAAAACACCACCGAGGAACCGGACAGGGTCATGTTGGTCGATCTCAACCGGGACGGCCGACTGGACGCCCTGGTCGGCTTCGAGGAATGGCCCGACGAACTGGTGTGGTACGAACAACCCGTCGACCCCACCGGCCCCTGGCCACGCCACGACATCGCCACTCTCTTCGGACCCATGAGTATCGACGTGGCCGACCTGGACAAGGACGGCGACCTGGACATCGTCGTCGGCGAGCACAACCTGGTGGATCAGCCCTCAAGCGCGGCCTACGTCTACGAGAACATCGCCGACGCGCTGGTCTGGCAACCGCACCTGATCCACTTCGGGGACGAACACCACATGGGGACCCAACTGCTGGACGCCGACAATGACGGCGACATGGACATCGTCTCGTTCGGCTGGAATACTTCCGAGGTTATCCTCTATGAAAACCTGGCCACCCCCGGCGGGTCGGGCCTGCCGTTTGCTCCGGCGGTGACCTTGACACCTTCCGGCGGTGAATTCGTTTGCCCCCTGGAAGTCGAAATAACCACCGAAATTCCCGGGGCGGGCATCCGCTATACTCTGGACGGGTCCACCCCTACGGAAACTTCACTTCTCTACTCCGTCCCTCTGGCCGTTGACAAGAGCCTCACCCTTCGGGCCCGTTCCTTTTCCCTCGGTTTTCAGCCCGGACCCGTCGCCGAAGGCATATATGAATTTTTCATCGATTATTTCGATCCGCGGCTCCAAAAGGTCGAATCCGCCGGGACACCTGATCACCTCATCGTCACCTTCACCGAACCCATGGATTCGTTTCTGACTACTCTTTCGGCCAACTATCTCATATCACCCGAAGTTACCCTCCTGGAAGCCGAACCCCTGCCCGCTCTGGACAGCGTATTGCTGGTCACCTCCGGTCTGATCGACAATTTGAGTTACAGTCTTGACGCCACCGGTTTATTCGACATGGCTTGTCCTGCTAATCCCATACTCCTGAACCAACCGGTGACTTTCCTTTACACATCCTGGTTACGCGACCGCGAGGGCCTGGTCGTTCTTTACGACTTCAACGAGGGACAGGGGACGGTCGTCCACGATCGGTCGGAAATCGACCCGCCCCTGGACCTGGTGATCGCCGATGCGGAAGCGGTGTCCTGGTCACCGGGCCGGCTTGATGTGGTGGCCGAAACCATCATTCAATCCTCCGGTCCGGCCGGAAAGATCAACGACTCCTGCCGGGCCACCGGAGAAATCACCATCGAAACCTGGATCACCCCGGCGGACCTTTCCCTGGACGGTCCGGCCCGTATCGTCACGGTTTCGGGAGACCAGTTCACGCGCAATTTCACCCTGGGACAAGGTGTCTTCGATCAGGGCGGCGACCGGATCGACGCCCGACTGACCCTCTCCACCACCTCCACCAACGGCCAGCCCTCCCTCGCCAGCGACCCGGGAACCCTTTCCCAAGCGCTGACCCATGTGGTCTACACCAGGGATGCATCGGGTTCAGCCCGCCTTTACATTGACGGTCAGTTGACCATCGAGGGACTCAGGGATGGCATCATGTCCAACTGGATCACCACTTTTCCCCTGGCCCTCGCCAACGAAATCGGCACCCCCGGCGACCGTTTCTGGCTGGGCGGATATCACCTGGTGGCCATATTCGACCGGGCCCTCACCGCCGAAGATGTGTTCCGGAACTTCTCCGCCGGTGCTGCGGTGTCAGAGGTATCAGCGGTTGAACTGCCCGTAGTCACAGAGTTTCGCTTGCACGCCAACGTCCCCAACCCCTTCAATCCCGTCACCCGGATTTCGTTTGACCTCCCCGCCGCCGGGACGGTGGATCTGGCCGTCTTTGACGTAAGGGGGCGGCTCGTCCGGCAATTGCTCACCTCCGAACCGCGAACCGCCGGACGGCACTCCCTGGTCTGGGACGGGAGGAACCGACAGGGCCGCATCGTCGGCACCGGAGTGTACTTCTATCGGATCGTGGCCGGCCCCCACTCTGAAACCAGAAAAATGCTTCTACTCAAATAGGGGTTTGTCTGCGAAAATATCCCGTGTTCGGACCCTGCATGGTTCCTTCATACGAGGAGAAACCCTTAATGGCCCCTTTCTTTCGATTCATCCCACTGGCCTGCCTTCTGGCCTGTTGTATTTTCCCGACCGGGACCCTGGCCCAGGAACAGGCGGCGCCCCCGCCGGATGCCGCCAGCGAATCCGCGAGTTTCGGGGTGGGCCTCTCGGCGAAATACCGCAACTCGACCTACGGGGAATCCCACGACACCGGCTATGGTATCCAGGCGTTCATGGATTACCCCTTCATTCCCCTGCTCGATCTTACCGCCGGCATAGGTTGGAACAACTTTCCCGATGCCAACGAAGGCGATGCCGTCGAAATCTGGGAATTCGTAGGTGGCATGAGATTCCGGATGGGTGTGTTTTTCATGAGCGGTGAAGTGGGGTACTACACGAAAATCGAGGAAACGAGTTTCCTGCCCGGTCTGGGTTTGAGATTCGATCACTTCGAAGTGGCCTGGAATATCCGGGCTGTTTCGGAAGGAAGCTGGAACGGACTCCGCGTGGGATATTACTTTTAACTCTTCGCCCAGAACTGGAAGCATGCACGATGCCAGACACAACCTCCGACAACGCGGCGCGACTGCCCGACGTGACCCTGACCGCCGCCGGGAGTGAGCGGGAAGTGAAACTCGGGCAACTCGGCGTCCCGGTCATTCTGGTTTTTCACGGACAGGACACCGGTGACGCGGCGATCGAGGTCAACAAAGCCGTTCGAAAACAGCATGCCGGGGTGGATGAGGTTTTTATCGCCTCGGTCATCGACCTGCGCTCGTTTCCGAGCATGTTCCGCGGCATGGTTCAACCCGCCCTGGAAAAAGCCTACCACAACGCGGCCGGCCGGCTTCCCGCCGAAGCGGACGCCGCCGACCTTGTGGTCCTGCTGCCCGACTGGGAAGGATCCGTTCACGACGCCGTCGGTGTGAAGGGTTCCACCGAAAAGGCCGCGGTGGTCGTTGCGGACCGGGAGGCTCGCATCGTATGCATCGACCAGGGCGACAACCTGGCCGAAGCCGTCCTGGCCGCACTCGCGGGTCTGGTCGGGACCTGACCCCATGTCCCTCCGTCTGCACCGTTTCCCATTGCGCAAGGACGACCCCCTGCAGGCCTGGGACTCCGCCGACAAATACCTGCTGAAACACGTTCAGGAATCGGAATCAGGACCCGGAAAATCGATTCTGGTGGTCAACGACGCTTTCGGCGCCCTGACCGTCGGCATCCACGACCACTGCCCGGCCACCTGGAACGACTCTCACCTGGCACGGCTGGCTCTGGAACATAATCTGGTATCGAATGATCTGAGCGTTGCCGACATCACCTTTATTCCCGGCGACCAGACGCCCCCGGGTTCCTTCGACCTGGTGCTGTTGAAGATCCCCAAATCCCTGGCTTATCTCGAGGATCTCCTGCTGCGGCTGCGGCACTGCCTGCTTCCCGGCTCCCAGGTAGTGGCCGGCGGCATGATCAAGCACACACCTGCCCGGGTTTATCGACTCATGGAGGAAATCATCGGCCCGGTCCGGACCGGTCTGGGCTGGAAGAAAGCCCGACTGGCCACCGCCGACTTTGATCCGGGACTCGAACACCCGGAGCGCCTGGCGGATTGCGAAATCGTTCTGGAGGATTTCGGGTGGACCCTGACCAGCGGAGCCAACGTGTTTTCCCGGGATCATCTCGACCTGGGAACCCGCCTTCTTTTGAAACACCTTCCGACCAGCGACCAGCCCCTGGGGATCGCGGATCTGGGTTGCGGGAACGGGATTCTGGCCCTGGCCCTGGCCCGGTTGTGTCCGGCCGCGTCGGTACTCGGCGTGGATGAATCCCATCAGGCGGTGGCCAGCGCCCGGGAAAACATCCAGCGAACGGACCTCGCGGAACGGGACATCATCTTCACCGTGGCTGACGGATTGGCGGAAAGGGAGCACGGCAGCCTCGACCTGGTAATCTGCAATCCGCCATTCCACATGGGAAGGACCACGGGTGATCTCATGGCCTGGCGCATGTTCGAACAGGCCAAAAGATCACTGCGGACAGGCGGCGAATTGCGCATCGTCGGCAACCGGCACCTGGGCTATCATTTGAAGCTCAAGAGGCTTTTCGGAAACTGTGAGGTCGTGGCATCCGACAGGAAATTCGTAGTGCTCAGCGCCATTCGGTGATCCTCAGCGGTAGAGCAATTTCACATCCCCGAACTTTCTTACTTCATCCACCGTGTAATCCCCGAAGGTGAACACATGCCGGTCGTAACTTCCGGAAACAGGCAAGGCATAGACATGGAGCGTTTCGGAATTACCGAGATCCAGGTACCCCATGGTGTTGGGATAGCTGGCCGGGCTGGCCGGCTGTAGACAATAACCTTCGGGATTGTTGCCCATGGTCAGAACGCTGAGAGTCGCCAGGGTCGTGCCACCGCCCGAAGCCACCGGCAACCCCTGGGCATAACCGACCATCATGTTGTCGGCGCTGCCGTAGACGTTGAGCGCATCGAGGGGAAAGGTCACCCCGAGCAGGACATCTCCCGTGGCCGGCACGATGGAGCATTCGAAACCTCCAACTATCTGGACGCTGCCGAAATCACTGACCGGATTGATCAACACCAGGTACAGCAACTGCTGGGAATTCGCGGTGATATCGATTTCATCAATGGTGGCCGCCTGGTCGTAGAACAAGCCGAAGCGGTTTTCATCCAGGGCGGAAGCGACACCGGCGGCCAGGACGATGACCGACAGGATGGCTGCAAGAGCGAGGGTTTTTTTCATGACAGGATCTCCACTATTCAGGGAAACGGGCGAACGTATCCGGATCACTGATGCTCACCTGGTGTGGAGCGGCCTGGAAGCCGTCTGCGAAGCGGAACCACGTCCCTGTCGTTCCCGGTTGTGGATTCTGTGAGCTTGTTCTGAAAGTAAGAAATTTGTAGCCAAAGGACAACTCGGCTCCATGATCCACGTTCAATTTTTAGTGCATCCGGGATTGATCAGGTTTATCATCCATCTTTAATCGCACCTAATTGAATCGACGAAATGTCCCCCGACTGCTTTGGAGGATCTTTAATGTACAAGAACGTTCACCGAGTCCTGATCATGGCCTTGGCCATCCTGGCCTTGACCGCTGGTTTTGCTGCTGCTCAGGAAGATGCCTGGACCCCGCCCCCGCCATCGGACGGGGAAAAGGATTGGATCCGTCTTTCGTCGGGAGAATGGCTCTGGGGAACCATCGATCTGATGCGGGACGAATCCCTCGAGTTCGACAGCGAGGAGATGGACGAAGTCACCATTGACTGGGTGGATGTCGTGGAAATCCGGTCAGCGCGGGCGATGACCTACGTTAAGCTCGATGGGTCCATGGTGACCGGCACCTCCACGATGAAGGGCAAAACCATCCTTATCGAAACAACCGGGGGGGTCGTTGAAATTCCCCGCTCCCAGATCCAATCGATCCTGGAAGGGGAACCGACCGAACTGAATTTCTGGTCGGCCAAAGTCGGCGTGGACCTGAAGACCCGCACCGGCAACACGAACCAGAAAGATTTTGGGGCAAGAGTCTTCATAAAGAGGGAGGCGGCCCGTTCCCGGATCGACGTCCGTTATCAGGGGAACTTCAGCAAAACCAACGACGAGGAGAATGTCAGGAACAACCGCGGAAACATCGAATGGAAAGTTTTCCTCTCCCGGAAATTCTTCGTTTCTCCCGTCAAACTTGAATTTTTCTCGGACAAGTTCCAGAATATCGACGAACGGCTCACCGTCGGAGCGGGTGTTGGTTATTACATCAGCCGCAGCAGCAAAGCCGACTGGTTCGTCGAGCTGGGCGGGGCCTACCAGGAAACCCGGTGGCGGTCCGTCGAACCGGGTGAGGACGAAAAGGAATCCAATGGATCGGTGCCCTTCCGCACCACCCTGGAAACAGACATAACCAAAAAAACCGAATTAACGGCCGAATACGGAGTCCAGGTCGGCCTCGGCCATGAAGCCAACACCATTCATCACACCTTCGTCATGTTCGAGATCGATGTATGGGGGGATATTGATTTCGACATGTCCGTCACCTGGGACCATGTGACGCGGCCCAAGACCAATGCCGAGGGCATCACGCCCCTTAAAGACGACGTCGCCACGTATTTCGGATTGTCCATCGACTTCTGATCGTTAAGGGAACAATCGTGATCAAACCACGCAAAGCCCGTGCATTCGCAGCCGGATTATCCGGCTCCCTGGGAGTCATCTTCATCCTCAGCGGCAGCCTTCTGACCATGGGCCAGAAGGCTGTTTTCGATTCCGACTATTTCGCAGCCCACGTGGCTGAAAGTCTCGGGGACGAACGTGTGGCCTCGTATGTGGGTGAGATCCTGACCGACGCGGTTGTGGAGGGAAACCAGGACCTGATCCTGGTACGCCCGCTGATCAGCACTACGGCCAAAGCAATAGTCGCCTCCACACCTTTTCAGGCCGTAGTCGCAAGGAGCGTGAAACGGGGACATCAACTTTTGGCTACCGAAGGTGGTCACGAGGTTCTGCTTTCGGTTTCCGATTTCGGTGTGATCCTGAGCAATGCCCTGGCCGGCCAACCCGAAATCGCCGAAAAAATCCCATCGGACGCCGTGGCCGTCCTGGGCAGCATCCAAGACGGCCCCCTGGTCGAAATCTCCGGTCAGGTTATCCGTTTTGGACAGACCATACCCTTTCCACCTCGTCTGGTTTTCTGGCTTGGCATGGTCCTGTCGATCGGGGCGATCCTTCTTGCCGTCAATCGTGACCTGGCCCTGCTGCGCTCCGGCGTGGCTATCACAGTCACCGCCGCGGTCATCCTGTTCATTGTAAAACTCGGGGAACTGATCCTGGAACGCTCTTTCGCGGATCCCGAACTGGGAGGCGCCCTGGCCGGCATCTGGGAAACCTTCATGGGTGGTTTCTGGCCTCGCATCCTGATTCTGGGTGGCATCGGACTCTTGATGTCCGCCGCCGCCACCGCGTTTTTGGAAGTCATGAAACTCGACCCCATCGCCGACCGGATCCGCAAGTTGCTGATCGACCCGTCCGACCGGACATCGGTCCGTCTTGGCCGGGGAATCTTCCTGATAGCCGTTGGTGGGGCCGCGGTCATCGAGCCCCGGTTGGCGTCACGGGTTCTGGTGATGTTCGCCGGCGGAGTGGTTTGTTTCCTGGGATTGCGCGAGTTGTGCCGTCTGTTGGTCGACCCCGCAGCGCGGCTATCCAGACAGGCTGATGAACTGACGCCTCCCCCTCGCCGGCAATGGATGTTGATTCGCCGGGTGGGCGCCGGACTCGCGGTTGCCGCCCTGCTGACAGCCGGAGCGATCTACCTCACTCGCCAACCCGCCCCTTTGGCATCCGTGCCAGGCGGAGGCTGCAATGGGAGCGCCGATCTGTGCGACCGGCCTCTTGATGAAATCGTCTTCGCCGGCGCGCACAACGCCATGGGCGCGGCCGATGTCCCGGGCTGGATGTTCCCCAACCACCAGGCCGGCATCCCCAGCCAACTGCGGGACGGGATCCGGGCCTTCATGCTGGATGTGATGTCCGGCGTTCCGGTTGGCGATGTTGTGAAAACCGATATGGAAGAAGGGGAAGCGTCAAGGGCCAAACTGGAGCCGTCACTGGGGGTCGAAGGCCTGGATGCCGCGCTGCGGATACGCGAACGGCTCATCGGCGGGGATGAAAGCCAAAGGGATCTCTACCTGTGTCATGGTTTTTGTGAACTGGGATCGTCCCGCCTTATTCCCGTGCTGGTCCAGTTCCGGGATTTCCTAGTTCTCAATCCCGGCGAAGTCATCATCATCATTTTCGAGGACACCGTCCCCCCGTCCGCGGTCGCCCGCGCCTTCGAAGAAAGCGGCCTTGTGGACCTGGTGTACCGGGGCGCGGTGCAGTCCCCCTGGCCCACGCTCGGCGAAATGGTCAGGACCAACCAAAGAATCCTGGTGCTGGCGGAAAACCACAGCGAGGGTGTGTCCTGGTATCATCCCGCCTTTGAGGTCTGTCAGGAAACCCCCTACCATTTTTCCAGTCCCGATGATTTCACCTGCCGGCCCAACCGCGG
>JAGLCY010000169.1 GCA_023270185.1 Candidatus Krumholzibacteriia bacterium
TGGGCGAGGGTTTCTGGGTCAAGGGCGGCGTGGGACGCGGCACACTTGATTTCTACGCCAAAGCCGCCATGCCGATCAACGATGTGATCTTCAACGAAACCGCCTGGTCATGGAGCACCGGCGCGGGCTACGAATTCCGGGTCTCCGATGGTGCTGCAATCGGTATTTCCTACGATTTTCTCTACATTCCCGTGGGGGATTTTGCAGGGTTCAACGAGGTCAGCTCGATCAGTCACAACCTGTCGCTGAACATCCACTTCTACATGTAGACCGGCGCTGACGGCATCGCGAACCTGACGAGTCCCAAGGCCGCCAAACCGGGTATCTCGCTCACCTTCTGCGTGGACAATATCGCGTTGTCGGGTTACACCTACGACAGTGGAGCTAATATCGAAACCTGCGACTCCCACTGATCGCCGGTTTCCCGCAACTGTCCCGGAGGATGTTTTCGGACATCTTCCGGGATCATATTTGAAAGTCGGCCCGAATGTCCCCCATGTCTCCTCGCATTCGCAAAATTCTCGGGCGGCTGTTGTTGTTGTGCATCCCCTTCGCCCTGGCCTTCGGGACTGCCGAATTGTTGCTGAGAGTGGCCGGAAAACCGACTTCCGATGGTGATGAATCCGCTCCCGTGGACACCCGCTGGTTGAAGGTCGAAAAATCCGCGGAACTGGGCTGGATATTTCCGCCCGACACCACCGGCACATACAAGAGCTCCGGTCGCAACACACCATTGGTTACCAACACCTGGGGATTGCGCGGCCCCGAAGTTTCCACCGACACCTTAACGCGCCGCGTACTCGTGCTGGGCGACTCCTACACCTTCGGTTGGGGCATGGACGACTCTGCGGGATTCGTACGGTTGCTCGAGACATCCCTGCGAGAAACGTATCCGGAAACGCCGGTGGAATGCATCAATGGTGGAATACCGGGGTATTCCATCTACCAACAGATCCGCATGCTGGAATATGTCAGGGAGCGAACGGAAATCCACGCGGTGGTGGCCACCATCAGTCTGGCCAATGATCCAATCGATGAACTGCGCATCCGCCGATTCGCCCCGGGCCGCCTGGATGAATTCAGTTACGAACTGCGTGATCCCGCCTCGTTATCAGCCAGGTTCATCGCCGGCAGCCGGCTTTTGACCCTGGCCGATCAACGCACCACCCATATGCAATTCAGTCTGATCAACACCAACGGGGAATGCCGGGGTTTGGCTGATGAATCGCTGACTCGTCTGGCTAATATATGCCGTGAAGCGAACCTGCCCCTGGTCTGGTTGATCGTGCCAAGGACCATGGAAATCAGGCCCGGCGGCTTCTGGCGGCGGGCCCTCAACGGGGCCACGAACAGGCTGCGCGGACATTTTCTCGAATTGGCGGACAACCTCCAGGTGCCGATCGTAGACCTGAAACCGGCTCTGGAATCGGTCCAAGCCCGGCAGGAATCCTACCTGCCGGGCGACTCCCACTGGAATGAGGCCGGGCACCAGGCCGTGACCCAGGCACTGCTGCCGGATGTTCTGGAAATCTGGGAAATGAAACAATGAGTCGGCATCGGCATCCCGCACTTTTTCTCCTGGCCGTCCTGACCGTTCTTTCCTGGGCCGGCGCCGCCTTCCCTTCCGCTGATGTCCCTAATGCCACTGATGTCGCCGATTCCACCGCCACTCACAAACTGGACGCCTACCCCTACGTTTTCTTCACGCCGGAAACCAAAATAGCCTTCGGCGGCGGCGGAACCTACACCTGGCGTTACGCCGGGGAAGATCCTGACCTGGCTCCCAACTCCTTCATGGCCGCGATCACCTTCACGCAGCGCAAGCAGATGATCATTGCCTTTACACCCGAAATTTACACAAAGAACCGGAAGTGGCTGCTCAACGGTTATCTGGGGTATTACCACTATCCGGATAAATTCTGGGGCATCGGCAACGACACTCCCGATGCGGCCGAAGAGGATTTCGAACCCCGTTACGGTGTGCTCGAGGCCTACAGCCAGCGGGTCATCAAAGGTGGGCTGATGGCCGGGCTTGCCGCATACCTGATGGACTACCAGACCTACGAAGTGCCTCCGGGCGGAACCCTCGACGGCGGAGATGTCCCCGGCTCGAAGGGAGGGCTCGCGTCCGGTCTGGGATTGATGGTGACTTACGACACCCGCCATCCACGGTTTTCCGCCCACCGCGGCAATTACCTACAGGTGAAATCCCTGATGTTTCGGAAAGCCTTGGGCAGCGACTACCATTTCACCCGCACCACCATCGACCTGCGCCATTACAAACCCCTGGGGAATACGGTGGTTCTGGCCATGCAGGGATATGCCCAGTTCACCCGGGGCATCGTTCCTTTCTACATGATGCCCCTTCTGGGCGGCAAGTATGCCATGCGCGGCTATTTCTACGGCCGTTTCCGTGACAACGAAATGATCACCGGCCAGGCCGAATTGCGATATCCTCTTTGGAAACGTTTCCGGGGCGTGGCCTTCGCCGGTGCCGGGTCCGTTGCTCCGTCCATGGATCAATTCACCTGGAATGGTTTCAAACCAAGCATGGGATTGGGTCTCAGATATATTTTCGATGTCAAAGAAAACATCATTCTGCGGATGGATTTCGGTTTCGGGGAAAACGGGAACAACGGCCTCTACATCATGATCAACGAGGCATTCTGATTGCGGGCATCCGTCCGCTCAGTTAAGATCCCTGCCTGATTAATGGAGATTTCAGTTAGACTTCCTACCTCTTGCCAAGGAGCCTTCTGATGAGCCGCCAACTCGTACTCCTGACTTTATCAATGATGATGGTCATCGGGCTCGCCGCCCTAGCCGATGACACCCCCACCCCACCACCCACGGCCAAAGTGTCCGTCGAAGAGGATTTCCACGGCACCATCCTGACTGACGACTACAGCTGGCTCGAAAAAGCCGACGATCCCGCGGTCATAACCTGGACCGAAGCCCAGCACGCCTACTCCGAGGCGATTATCGACGTCCTGCCCCAGAAGGAGTGGTTGGCTTCGCGTTTCAACGCCCTGTGGCGGTACGATGACGAATCCGTCCCGCGCAAAGTGCTCGATGGCGACCGGCTGTTCTACTACACCAAGAAAAAGGAAGACGAGAAATGGGTCTACGTGACCCGCGCGAAGGAAGGCGCCGAGGTCAAGGAACTGCTCAACCCCAACACCTGGCCCGAAACCGAAACCCTGGCCGGGATTTCACCCAGCCGCGACGGGAAATACATCGCGTACGGCAAAGCCCATGGCGGCGATGAAAATCCCGTTGTCGAAGTGATGGTCGTCGAGACCGGTGAGATCCTGCCCGACAAGCTGCAGGGCTGGAAACAGGGCGTCAACAGCTGGCTGCCCGACGGCAGCGGCTTCTACTACACCTGTAAGCCTCTGGAGGGCGAGGTTCCCGAGGGTGAACACGAATTCTGGCACTCCGTGTGGCTGCACAAGCTGGGCGATGATCCCGCCAAGGACGTCAAGGTTTTCTGGGGTGATGAAGTCAAGGAGTACTGGCACGGCGCTGGTGTGACCGAAGACGGCCAATACACCGTCTACTCCCGCAGCCTGTTCAACGCCAACGA
>JAGLCY010000017.1 GCA_023270185.1 Candidatus Krumholzibacteriia bacterium
GGAAGATCGCGCCAGTCGGATTCCTCCTCCGATTCCGGTTCAGGTTTCGGTTCCTCGACAACCCCCGCATCAACCAGTGCAGGCGGCTCTACGGCTTCCGGTTCGGAAGGCGCGACAGGTTCCGGGATCTCGGACACCGCTTCATCCTCGGACAGAATCTCGTCCACCAGCAGTTCCCCGGCAACCACGGTCTCCTGGAAGGTGGCCACCGCCGTCAACGGACAGCCGGCCTCCGTGAATTCCCGGGCGATGCCATCAGCCGCCTCGACGGACATGGTCTGCTGGTCCCAACAGAAAATACGAATGGTCGCCGAAGGAGCCCAAAGGCGTCCCAATGAATCAGCCGGAGCCACCAGCAGCACGTCGTCCGCCTGCCGACGCAAGCGCGTCAGCAGGGTATCGATTTCCTCACCGGTCACGTGGGTGGGAGCGAAGGAACCGACCCCGAGCAGGTATCCGCGACGACCGACGAAAGGCATCGGTACACCGGAAGTCAAAACCGATGTTCCGTACCTGGCGAGATCAATCCAGCCTTCGGCTTCGACCCGGCCGGCCCAGCGTGTCAGAGCCATGTCCCCATCGTCGCAATCGAGCAAAAGGGCCGCCTGGTCACGGAAGGCGAGTTCCCGGGCGAAACTCATGGCCGCGGCTGCGCTGAGCTCTCCGCGGCCCGGTTCGTGAAGAAAAAGCCAGATGCGGGGCGAGGATTGGCCATGCATGGCCGTATCGAGACCCCGGGTCATCTCACCCTTGACGGCAATCTGTTCGATCCGGGTCCAAAAACCTTCACCGGGAACAAAATCGATTTCCCCACCCGACAATCCGGACGGAATAACAGGCAGCTCACCCGGAAAACCATGTTGTTGATCCATGCCCCTCAATCTCCTGCTTCTGAAGGTGGGTCTGCCCAGGCGGCCTTGAAAGCCGCGATGACCAGAGGTAATTCCTCTTCAGTGATGGTTCGCACGTCCACGGCCAGGCCGTCCTGGTTCATCCTGCCGACCAGGGCGGGATCACCCATCCGCAACCGCTGGTGGCATCTCTCGAGACGCGCCTTGTCGGCCTTCCACCGCACCAGCCTTGACTCGATACTGGCGGTGGAAAAGGAACCCCCGCCAACGCTTGAACGACCCGGAACCACCGCCCCGGTCCAGCCGGCAGGCGCCAGGGGAAGCAGCTCATTCAACAGACGACCAGCCTTTTCTTCGAGTTGATCCAGGGGCCGGGCCAGCTGATCCAATGTCGGCAGGGCGGGACGGTCTTCGGCGACCAGGTACCGGGTCAGAACCGCGTCCAAAGCAGCCAAGGTGGTCTTGTCCACCCTGAAGGCCCGGCGCATGGGATGTTTTCTCAGGCCCGCGATCATTTCCCCGCCGCCGAACAGGATCCCCGCCTGGCATCCGCCCAGCAATTTGTCACCGCTGCACGTCACCACATCCGGGCCGGCAGCCAGATCTTCGGCCAGCAGAGTCTCCCCCGACGGCAAACCAATTTCCTCGTACGGATGCAACGCGCCGCTGCCGGCATCGTAGATCAGTGGACAATCGGCGGCCCGGCAAAGATCCGCCAGTTCGGCCAGGGTCACATCTTCGGTGAATCCCTCGACAACAAAATTGCTGCGATGGACCTTCAGAACCGTGGTGCCGGACTGCAGGACCTCGCGATAATCTTCAAGACTCGTCCTGTTCGTCGTGCCGACCTCCACCAGTTCGCAACCGGTTTCAGCCAGGATCTCGTGCATCTTGAAGGATCCACCAATGGCCACGACTTCGCCGCGGGAAAGCACCACCCGGCCGCCCCGGCTCAGATGGCGCACGGCCAGCCAGACAGCCGCCGCGTTGTTGTTGACCACCAGGGCATCTTCGGCCCCGGCCAGCAGCGCGGCTTTCTCCTCCACCGCGCGTCCCCTGTGACCACGCGTGCCGGAGGAAAGATCGAATTCGAGATCCGAATTGTAGAGAGCCGTCTGTCGGGCCGCCTCGGCGGCCTCGGCCGGATGGCATGAACGCCCCAGGTTGGTGTGAACCACCACGCCTGTTCCGTTCAGAACCCGGGTCCAGGACTTTCCCGTGAGTACGCGATGCCTGGCCAGAATCCGGCCCACCGCCACCTCCACCAGATCCGCGCGGCTTCGCACCGGCCCGGCGACTTCCCGCAATTCCAGTCGCAGATCATCGACCACACCCTGGATGACCCGAGTCATCCAGCCCCGGCGACGGCCGGTCATCAACGGCGCGAGGCGCTCATCCTCGAACAGCACGCTGACCTGTGGGAGTTCCCTGAGACGGGACTGAAGATCGGACATATCTCTATTGATCCTCGACGGCCGGGAAGAACAGGTTTCACAATGGAATTCCTAATGAATGCCTGATGAAACGGACCGCAGCGGCGCGGTCCGGAAATCCGGTCCGGGGCCGGAAATCCACGCGAATGATAAGGTATCAGAAGGAGCCCCCCATGTCCAGATGACAACGCCCCCACAACACGGGGCAGCGCCCTGCGTTCCGGGGTTTCCAAGGAAAGGGACTTGAGGTACGATCAGACTGATCCAGATCCGGATCCGGGGAGCGAAAAAATGCCCGAACCGCCCGGCACCTTCAGCAGGGAAACGGAAACTTGAAACGATATCCAATCCTGATCTTCATCGCGACCGCGAGTCTGCTGCTGGCCTCCGGTTGCGGAAGTCCCCCGCCTGAACCCGCAGTCGTGGAAATTCCGGGGTATGAAGCCCTTCAGGAGCAATTCACGGGACTCGACATGGCCCCTTTGAAGGGCCGCAGGATCGTCCTGGACCCCGGTCACGGGGGGTTCTTCAAGGGAGCCGTCGGGCAGGACGGCCTGACCGAGGCCGATGTCAACCTGGGTGTGGCCCTGTATCTGCGAGGCCTGCTGGAATGGGTGGGCGCCGAAGTTTTCCTGACGCGAACAGCGGACTATGACTTTCTTACGGCCACCGACTCGACCCTGACCAGCGATCTAGCCTTCAGGACTTCCTTTTCTGATTCGCTGCAACCCGATGTATTCTTGTCACTTCACCACAACAGCGTCGCCTCCCTGGATCGAACCGTCAACGAGACCCAGACCTATTATCCCCTGGGAGCCGATGGAGCTTCGCTGGACCTGGCGCGCTCCATCCACCGCCATCTGGTGATCAATCTGGAAATCTCCCCGGCGAAGATCCTGCCCGGAAATTTCCATGTGCTGCGCAACGCGACGGTCCCGGCGGTTCTGGGCGAACCAGCCATGATCTCGAACCCGGTGATCGAGGGCCGGCTGAAACAGGCGGCCAGCCATCGTCTGGAGGCCGAAGCCTATTTTCTGGGCTTGCTCGACTATTTCTCCCAGGGATCCCCGACCTGGTCGGGGGCCCGCCTCGACACCGTATTTGTCGCGCCTGACGGCCCCGCCACCATGGTCAGCTGGGCCTTTTTCAGCGGAGACACCCTGGGCAGCAAGGGTCCGGGACCCGATCCGGGCACTTTTGAGCTGACACTGGACGGGCACCCTGTCCCCTACCACGTCACCGGTCAAGGTCACACCATCAACTGGTTTGCTTCCGACCCGGGCCAGGTCCTGCCCGCGGTCCTGGAATTGAGAGGGCGCAATCTGGTGGGACGCGCGACACCTGTCCGCCGCACCCTTCTGATGCCAACCTCTCCCCGCAGCGTGAGCCTCCAACTCATGCCCGAGGTCCCCCATGAAAACGGTTTCATGGCCGTCCGCTGGAGTGTGGCCGGGAACGCGCCCCTCCCCAAGGGCCGGCTCGTGTTTTCGGAAGACCTTGCCATGCCCCTGGAAGGCGGGACATCAGGAACCGGCCTTTTACCTCTCTCCGCCGGAAGCCCCGGAGAAGTTTCCTTCCATCCCGTCGCGGCGGAGGATTCCATCCTGCCCTGCGAGGTTCACACCATCGAACTTCCCGACCCCTGGCAATGGCGCCTGCTGACCGGGCAGGACGGTTCATCCATCACCGAACCCTGGTCCATGCGCACCGGGATTCCGGACAATCTTCAGCCCGGTATCGTGGATCAGAACGTTTCTTTGATTCCCTACGAACCCAACCAACCGGTTTGGGTTTCGGTGCCCGGTGTTCAACCCCTGGTCGATCCGGACCCCGCCAATCCCGATACCGCGCGCACCTTCTCGGCGGGCGACCGGATTTGGCATAACAATTTCCTCGTGCCTCGTCTGCGGGGCAAGGTCATCATCCTGGATCCCGCCGGAGGCGGCAGTGACCCCGACGGCATCGGACCGCTGGGCATGCGCGGCGCCACCTTGAATCTGGAAACCGCCCTGCTGGCCCAGGGACTGCTGGAAGGATGCGGAGCCGAGGTGCATCTGACACGCAGGGGCGAAACAAGCCTGCCGGCCGAAGAAAAGATCCGCCTGGCAGGTGATGCCGAGGCTGATTTCTTTCTCACCATCGGCCGCAGCGCCCAACCCGGCCATCTAACCGCCAGCCATCATCCGGGCAGTGAAACCGGACAGCGTTGGGCCGAACTTTTCCTGTTGGCCACCGCTGGCCTGGTAGCCCTGGATGACTCGCTGGCCGTGGTTCCCTCCTATGGATACCTGCTGCGCCAAACCGCCTGTCCCGCTCTTGAGGTACGGCTTCCCGGGCCCTGGACCCCCAGACAGGAGATGCGCCTGACGCAACGGGGATGGCAAAGGGCCGAAGCCAGGACTGTGCTTCTGTCCCTCGCATCACTGAGCAGCGGGACCGGATTTATTGCCACCCTCGATGTGGCCGCGATCATCGCGGACCTGCCGTGGGCACCCGATCTCGCCGAAGTGGACTGGGCCGAACTCGACGGGAACCTCATCTGGTCCCCCTTCCCGATTCCGGAATCCACCACCGATGGGCAGCACCTTTCCCCAGCCCGCGCCAAATCCCTAGGTTTATCAAGTGGCCCGGGGCTTCCCGCCCAGCTGCACAGGCACACGCTGGAAATCAATGCCGGCGATGTCCGGCAACTTTGGCTGCTGGAAAGATCAGGTCCCGGTTTTACCGGCCGACTGATGATGAACAACCCCTGAGGTGACCTTGAACCGATCCGAAAAAGACAAACCCATCGAACAACTGCCTGCGTCATTCACGACGGAAGTGCAGGCGGAGTCCCACCGGGGCGGACGCAAGAGAATGCTTTGGGCAGGTGTGGCCGCGGTGGCGGGTCTGCTTTTGCTGGTGCTTCTGGGCCCGAACGAGCAGGAGATCAAGGATCGTTTCGAATACTACGGGGCCCCGGGCGAGTTGAACATCATGCCGGAGATCTCGATCGAGGAAGGCAACCAGAAAATCTATCAGATTCCCAGGTCTCTTCTGTCCCAGCCTCCGCCGTCCAACATCCAGATCGAGAAAGAGGATCCGACCGAAAAAGGAACGGAGTTCATCCCCCCGGTCAACATCCAGAAACCGAACAAATCCAAAACCGTCAGCGAATTTCCACGGCAGGATTCGGAGCTGTCCTCCGAACCGCAGGTCAAGATGGCCCGGCCCATGCAGACCAACCCCGACTATTACATCCTGAACCTTGTCTACCCCGAATATCCTCTGGGTGCCAGCGAAGCCGAACGGCGCATCCCCATCATCTTCGTCAACGTGAACATCTTCGTGGGACCCGACGGCAATGTGACGGACGCCTGGGTCAACAGCACCAACGGCAGCACCATGTTTGTCGAGGAAGGCATCAAGGCAGCCAAACAGTGGAAGTTCGGTTGGCGGATCGACCCGGGAATCGGACGGTCATACGTCATTCCCTGGCAGTTCAAGAGCCCATACTTCACGCCGGAAAAACAGCTCCGCTGAGCTGACCGCGAATCAGTCTCCGCTGGTGTCGGCGGCCGCTTCAGCAGCTTCAAAGGGTTCGGTCAGCAGGGAATCGATCGCCACGCCCTCGGTTAAACCCCATGCCTCGGCGAACCGCCCACCTGGAAAAGAAATGATTTCCGCGGCCCGGAACATGCGGACCATGCCGGCAAAGGAATCGGGGCCCTCCGCCTCGAAATCCCTGCTGACAAGCCGGCTCCGCAGAGCGTGGGTCAGCTGAACGCGGCTGGTCGCCTCGCTGCGGGCAATGGTATCCAGAAGCATCCGGGTGGCCTGATAGGATTTCAGGGCCAGGGTCGAAGCTTCACGGGGATAATTTTCCCCGTTCCATCTTTCCCTGAATTCGGAAGTCCACTCGGCGGGAAACAAAGCCAGGTCGTTCGGAAAAATCGCCCGTTCCAACACCGTTGCGGATCTATCCCGAAGCTTTTCGCTGTTCCAGTTGCTCAGACCCAGAACCAGGGATCCCGCGTGATAGAAATCCAGTTGCGGTCCCAGCAGGACCATCTGATCAACCGACGCCGGTATGAAAAGAACCTCGGGACGTTCCCTGCGCAGAGCCTGGATGGGGTCCTTGAAATCCGTACCTCGGGAAGGGAAAGAGACCTCCGCCACAATTTCGCCCCCCCAGTTCTCCACCTCCGTACGGAAAACGTCGGCATAACCGCGACCCTCGGGGGTGTCGGGATACATGAGACCGAAGCGCTTCTTCAACATCACCGTGGTGGCCAGGGCCGCCAGCATTCGTGTCTCATAGAGACCGGTCAGGTTGGTTTGGAAAATTCCCTCCCCCAGTTCCCAAATGCGCTTGTTTGTCGCCGTGGGAGAAACCAGGGGCGTCTGCCATTGGTCGGCCACGATGGCTGCCGCCGCGGTCGGATCGCTCATCAGGGCCCCCAGAAGAGCGATGCTGCCCTCTTCCCTGCATAAACGCCGGGCTGCGAGGGCGCCGACCACCGGATCTCCCTCGCTGTCCTCGACCTTGAGTTCATAAGAAGTGCCCAGTTCGGAATTGTTCACTTCGAGAGCAAGCAGCGCCGCATCGTAGAAGGCGTTGCCGAGGACGGCATACCGTCCTGTCAGGGGACAAATGACGCCCACCTGGTTGGCCTGGACCTCGCTGGTCATTCCGGTCCCGACAATTCCGGAACCGCCACCCAGGATATCGCGGGAAGCCAGGGTCCAGACATTTTCCGGAGTCTGGCTTTCGAGCTCCACGACCACGTCTTCCGCTTCCGCCACACGATCCTCGGCCATCATGCGCTCCACCTGCAGATATCTCAGATAGGGCCACATGGCACTGCCAGACCGCCGGGAGACAAGCTCCGTCAGCTGGTCCAGATCCAATCCGCTGAAGAAGGGAGCAGCAATAGGTTGTCCGTCGGGACCGGTTTGACCGACGGGATTCCGGTCGTAAAGGGAAACCTGGTAACCCGCGCCGCGCAGCGAGTCCCCCGCCGCGACAGCAAGTTCTGCTGCCCGGACCAGGGCCACATCCACCTTGGGACTGCCGGGATACTGATCCAGAAGCTGGTCGGTAAGATCGAGGGCCCGCTCCCGGTTACCGAGTCTGGCGGCCGAATCGGTAGCCAGGTACAGGACTTCATCGTTACGGACGAAAGTGGGATATTGCTCGATGATGGCATCGGCGACAGCAAGGGCTTCACCGTCGCGTTGCAGGGAATGCTCCCGGGTAAGCCTGAAAAACAACCGCTCGGCCTGCTCCAGGTCCGAACCGGTCAATTGATCCGTGTCGGTGCCGGGCCTGCCGCCCGAACCGCAACCGGATATACAGAACATTCCGACCAGGACCAGGAAAACGAGGAGCAGCGGGACCGACGTCCCCCCTCCCTTCAGGAACCGCACCATGGAAGCCTCCTACTTAACTTCAAACCCGGCTGAACCCAGAACCATGCCGTCCCCGTCCAGGATCTTGACTTCCCAGAAACCCGTCCACTCCGGTTTGTATGTTTTGAAGGACCAGGTCCGCCAGTTTTCGGACCCCACCGACAATTCAACCCGGGCCATGGTCTTACCTTCGTAGTACCAGACGTGGGTCACCGAGGTCGGAGGGCTCATGCCGTGAATCCTGGTCAGGCAGTAGACGCGATCACCATCGAACGGGAACGTGGAACCCTCACCAATGACGGCCCGTGTCTCCTTGTCGATGTCAGTGCCGAATAGGACATCCACCCAGACACCGACCCGTTGAGCCGGTTCGACGGACTGAGACTCCTGGGCGGGCGAAGGGTTTCCCTCCTGGGCCACCGCCGGCAACCATCCGGCAAAGGCGCAGACCACTGTCAGGACAACAACGCCGGCCAGCATCCCACCTGTCCTCTTCACATTGGTTTCAGCCATCCTTCAACCTCCCTGTTGAGTATGATTCGGAACCTGATTCTTAACCTATTTGTTAAATTCCTCCATACTCTTCGGATTCAGAACCTCTGGATTGTAGAGGTTGTCCTTGAGGAATTTCGCGTCCTCGGCCAGTTCGCTGTCCGGATACTCCTGGAGCATTATCCGCAAATACCGCTCGGCGACCTTCACGTCCACCCAGGTGTCAATGGCGACGGTCGCCGCCATGAACAGGGCATCGTCCGCCCGGTCACTTTCAGGATAGTCGGTATGGATCAAATTGAGGAGTTCAATTTTACGTCCTGGATCCGAAACGGCCATGGCCCGGGAGAACAGCTCTTCAGCAGTCAATCCCTTGCCGGGCGCGAAATCACCCATCATCTCCACCGGATGCTCCTTGCGGGCGGACAACAGGTAATCCTTGACGAGCCCGTCCTGCCAGGCAGGCAACATATCCTGTTCGATTTTGGGCCTGGCTTCGGAGAAAGTCATGGGCCGTTCGTTTTCCCGTTGGAGAATCTCCACCACATGCCAGCGGTTGGCGGTCAGGAAAGGCGGATGCAGACCGACATCCAGACCATAGGCCTCATTGGTGAAGTCCTCGGAGCCCGAGATAAACGGAATGAACCCACCCTGGTTGAACCAACCGACACTACCTTCCTGGGCCTTTGACTCCTCGTTGACGGTCATCGCCGCCATGACGGACATCCAATCGTTTCCCTTCCCGCCTTCGACCAACCGTTGGTAGGCTTTTTCCGCGTCGTCCCTGGTTCGGCATTCGATATGGCGGGCGTTGACGATACCCATTTGACGATAGGCGCTCCGGTTGTTCATGAAATATTCGCGAGCCTGATCTTCGGAAGGCATTCGATCCCTGAGCAGACCGTAATTGAGCATGGCCAATTCGAGGGTGTTGCGGCGCTGGGAAATGATTGTCCGAGCCACGTCCGGATCATTATAGAGTTTGTTTTCAACCGCACCCTGAACCATGAGAACTTTTTCGATCATTCGCTTGAGCAACAGACGTTGCCCGTCAGGGCCCTCGAATCGGTTCTGCTGGGCGGAAGGCAATTCATCGAAATACAGTTCGAGATCCCTGGCCGTGATCTCGACTTCCCCCACCCGGGCCACGGCACCGGATGCGTCGTTGGTTCCGTCGCCGAACATCGGCTGCCACTGAAAGTTCTTGGAAATGGTCCGGGATCCGGCGCCGGCGGACGAAGAGGAACCCTCCTGACAGGCGGCCAGCAGAACGGTCGAAGAAATGATCAAGAGGGAAACGAACAGGCGGCGAACGGCGAACATGGGCTTTTCTCCTTGGTGGGGCTCTCAGCGGAGCCGGAACATTCGATTCAGAGCAGGTCGGAGCGACCTTGGTCCTCAAGGCGTGAGATGATCTGCTTGATTTTCTGGGCCTCGGCCTTGCTGCAGACCAGCAGGGCGTCGGGGGTATCCACCACGATCAGGTCCCGGACTCCCACCAGGGCCACCAGACGGTCGGTGGCCAGCAGGATATTGTCCCGACTTTCGACAGCCAGCAGATCGCCCCGCCCCCGGTTGTCTCCGGGCAGTGAGGGAGCCAATTCACCCCAAGCGTCCCAACTTCCCAGATCCGACCAGCGAAAGGTCGCTGGCAGGACCAGAAAATCGGTTAGTTTTTCCATGATCGCGAAATCGATGGAGTCGGACGGACAATCACGGTAGGCGTCTTCCAACGCCGGCATAAAGGCATTGGTTCCAAAAGACTGCACCGGACCGGTCATCAGATCAACGACTTCGGGCAGATGCAGGGTTGATGCAGCGACGAACCGGGTGGGATTCCAGATGAAGATGCCGCTGTTCCAGAAATGATTTCCGCTGCGAACATATTCTTCGGCGGTGGCGGGATCGGGCTTCTCATGAAAGGCCAAGCCCCTGTTCGAACTACGGGAATCCTCCGGTCCCGCCGTCTCCAAGTATCCATAACCGGTTTCAGGCCGGGTGGGTGGAATACCCAAAGTGACCACTGTTTCGGTGACGGCAGCCAGGGCGAAGGCATCGGATAGTTGGGTCCGGAAAGCGTCGTCGTCGGGAATGAAGTGGTCAGCCGGCAACAGGGCGACAGGCGCGGCGGAATCCAGGCGTCCGGCCAAGCCCATGCCCAGGACCGCGCAGGGAGCGGTGTTGCGGCCCCGCGGTTCGGTGATGATGTGCTCGGGAGACAGTTCAGGCAATTCATTCCGGGTGGCATCGGCCAAGCTGCCGCTGGTGACAACCAGGATTCGATCGGCACCCACCAGAGGCTCCACCCGCTCAAAGGTGTCCCTCAACAGACTTTTTCCCGAGGCGAGGGCCAAAAGCTGCTTGGGACGGTCGGTACGACTCAAGGGCCAGAAACGCGTTCCTCGGCCCCCCGCCATGATGACGCAGATTCCCCGCCGGTCCGGACGAGGAGAATTTGTCCGCGCGGAA
This sequence comes from Candidatus Krumholzibacteriia bacterium, assembly GCA_023270185.1. GTDB lineage: Bacteria > Krumholzibacteriota > Krumholzibacteriia > LZORAL124-64-63 > LZORAL124-64-63 > JAGLCY01. The sequence continues at coordinate 10,637 of JAGLCY010000017.1, forward strand.
CCCATGAGCACCGCCGGCCTAGGTGGCCTTGACGACCCAGACCTTGGCGGTCACTTCCACCTCGGAATGAAGCTTCACGGGTACGGAATAGACGCCCAGTTGCTTGATGGCCTCATCCAGCACGATCTGTTTGTAATCGAACTCGCCATTATCGGACTTGAGGGCCTCGGCGATATCGCGGGGACCGACGGAGCCGAAGAGCTTGTCGTCGTCACCGGCCTGCACGGTGATGGTGCAGGAGAGTTCGCCCAGCTTGGCCGCCAGTTCCTCGGCGCTGGCCTTGCGCAGGTCGTCGCGCTTGGACTCGAGCTTCATGTGCTCGGCGACCAGCTTGCGGTGCCCGTCGGTAGCCAAAACGGCCAGACCTTTGGGGACCAGGTAATTGCGGGCGTAGCCCCGGGCGACGGAGACAGTGTCCCCCATCTCACCGAGGTTATCCACGCTTTGCATCAGGATCACTTCCATCTCAAACCACCTTTGTCATTTCTATTCAATGTCGTCGGGGTCCCCGACGTTCCCGTCTTCATCATCGTGGCGGACCTTCAATCGTCGCAGGTCAACCCACTGGTCGACCAGTCCGAGTACGATCCCGCTGATCAGGATCAGGAGCACGAAAAAGGTTCCCATCACCACCCAATAAACGATTCTTCCCATTTTCGACAGCATCAGGTTCGTCACGTGAACCTGAACCGCGATACCCTGAACGCTCAATATGCCGGCTGCCAACAACGTCAGGTTCAAACCCGCGGTGGCCACATACGGCGCGCGCGTCAACATCATTCCCACGCCCAGAACCAGCAGCCAAACCAGGTAGAATGGCAACCTCCAGCGGGAAAACGGAGGAAGCTTCCATCCCTGAACCGCAAGGCCCAGACGCCTGACCGAGAAAAGGACCAGAACCAGAATAATGCCTGCCTGGCCCAAAAGGCCCAGCCCTATCACGAAGGGATAGGTCCTCACCACCTGTGAGGAAATCTCCTCCAGGTCACGTCTTCCTTCCTCCACCGCCTCGATCCGCTGATCCTCGGTGGCGCCTTCGGGAAGGCTTTCCTTGAGGAGGTTCAGCATTTCCTGGCTGACCACCTGAAGCTGTTCCTGGATCGGAACCTGTATCACAGCCCAGAGGATCACCGGCAACAAAGCAGCCACCACGACAGCCAGCGCCGCATCCAACCTCCAACGAAGGCCCAGGGCAGACCCGGCGACCAATCCCGCAGCAACATTTCCGGCCAGTTGCCAAACCACGTCCCGCGGCAGCAAAAACCAGCTCAACGCAAACCAAACACCCGCGCCGACAACCGCGGCCAGAAATGGACGGCTGGTCAGAACCGCGCTTCCCCATATCACCGAGAGCCCAATCGGCAGCGGAATCAGGAAAAGCATGACCATAACCCGCAGGGCACCGGGTGGTTCGGAACCACCCGCGGCCGCGGCGTAAACCGCGGTGAGCACCAGAGTCACTGATGCCGCCAGCATGGACGGCAGATATCCGGGCCAGGACCTCGGCAAACGAGTTCTCGGCATACGGGTTCCATCCTACCGCAGCCGAAGCTAGCGGTAGTATTCCTTCACGAAAGGTAACAGAGCCAGGTGCCGGGCCCGCTTGATGGCAACAGCCAGGGGGCGCTGGAACTTGGGAATGGTCCCTGTATTCCGACGAGGAGCGATCTTGCCGCGCTCGGTCACGAACCGGCGAAGGAACTCATCGTCCTTGTAATCGATGGCAACCATGCCGGTCTTGCTGAAAAAGCAGACCTTCTGTTTGCCATGCCTTCTCTTCTTCTTCTTCTTCTTGATCCGAAGGTTTTTACGGGCCACCGGATTCTCCTTTATTTAATGACAGAGCCGGATTCCTACTCGGAAGCTCCGGCTGAATCCTGCTTCTGATTCTGGCGACGTTTGGCAATGGCTACACGATTCCGCTCGTCCCATTCCTCATCCACAACGATCAGATGCCTTAGCACCTGGTCGTCCAGACGAAGGAACTTGTCGAGGTCGTTCACGGCCGCACCCTTGCTCTTGAACTTGAGAAACATGTAATTACCACGGCTCTCGTATTCGATTTCGTAGGCAAGACGCCGCACCCCCCAGTGGTTTTCCTGGGTGATTTCGCCGTCGTGCATGCCGAGAATCTCCCGAACGCGCGCGACACGATTCTCCAAATCAGCCTCGGACGCATCGGCCCTGAGGATGAAAATAAGTTCGTACTTCTTCACTGATTACACCTCCCTTCGGACAGGTCGACCCGGGTCTTTATTCACGGGGGTGGGCCAGCTTGTGACCGCCCCTGTGTCAGCCAGGGTAGGGATGTGAGTACTCAGCTTTTCAGCTGGTATCCAAATGTTGTGGGCCCTGATAGCCCATACCGCTCTTGGCGGCAGGGTGGCAATATATCCACCACCCGGCCATCCCGCAAGAAAGAAAGATCACTCCGTTTGTTCGGAATCAGGCCTCACTCGGCGGTTGAAACGGGAAATAGCGGATTCCAGGCCCTGGGCAAGCCAGAATTCCAGTGCCGACGCGGCGTGGGCCACAAGATCGTCAGCCGCCGACTGTTCCTCCGGGTCAAAATCCGCCAGAACGTGATCCGGCCAATCCACCGGATCGATCTCCCTGTCCAGGGGGGCGATCCCGAGCCGCAGGCGTGGAAACTCTTCTCCCCCCAAGTGATCGATTACGGAAACCAGGCCGTTCTGGCCCCCGCTGGAACCCCGCGGCCTCAGGCGGACCGATCCCAGGGGCAGATTCAGATCGTCACAGACCACGAGCGGCCTTACCGCCTCGGACTTATCCGGAGCTTCAATCGCTTCATCAACCTCAGGCAAATCAAGCGAGGCGTGAACTCCCGTCACCTCCAAGCCGGTGTCACACGACCAGGCTTCCAACGCCTGCCCGCTTCGATTCATGTAGGTCATGGGCTTCAGAAGGACAATATCGCCACTCAGGCTGGAGTCCGTTGCAATGAGATACGAGGGCCCACCCGGCCGGAAGGCGATTCCCCGGATCCGGGCCAGTTCCTCCACCACCAGAAAACCAAGATTGTGCCGATTGTAACGGTATTCTTCACCGGGGTTGCCCAGACCGACGATCAACCGCACCGATGCATCATTCATGGACAACACCTCCCAAAGAAACAGCCGGCCAGGAAACCGGGCCGGCTGCGTAAAGAGAAGGAACCTGGTTCAGGTCAAGAGGACGGTCAGTCGTCCTTCTTGTCCTTCTTATCCTTCTTGTCCTTCTTGTCCTTCTTGTCCTCGCCCTTGTCCTCGTCCTTATCCTCGCCTTCGGCACCCTCTTCACCTTCGGCACCTTCTTCGCCCTCTTCGAGCTCTTCTTCCTCTTCGACGAACACCGCGGCGGCCTTGATGTTCAGAACGAGGCTTTCCGGATCAGTGACGATCTCTCCCACCGGAGTCTTGACGTCCTTGACGAAGATCTTGTCGTTGAGTTCCATTTCGGAGACATCGACTTCAAGGAAATCAGGCAATTCGCTCGGGCGGCAACTGACATCGATGGAGTTCAGCGCCATGGCAACTGAGCCTTCACCGTTCTTGATGGTCGCGTTGGTGCCCACAACCTGGACAACCACGGCCACGGTCACGGGCACGCCGCGGGGAATTTCCATGAGGTCCACGTGCAGAATCTGGTCAGTTACGGGGTTCTTCTGGATTTCACGCAGCAAGGCAATGGACTCTTCGGTCACACCTTCCTGGTTCAAACGGAAGATGGCGCTACTACCGGCAAGATGGGAAAGGATCACATTAAATTCGTGCGCGTCCAATTCCATGTTTTCAGTGGTCCGGTCCCTGCCGTAAAGGATGGCGGGAACCTTGCCGGCGGCGCGGGTGCGACGGTTGGCGTTTTTACCGGTGGTTGACCGGGGATGGACATTCAGATTAATGAGACCCATGGTGTCTCCTCCGCAGATTTTGGTTCCGGACAGATGGCCGGAAACCGGAAAAAGGGCTCACCACCCAAGGCGGCAAGGAACCTCCTGGCACAAAGGCCTGCATGAAACACGCCGCTCCGCCAACCACAAGGGAAAGCTACTCCGGACGGATAACGGCGATTCCGGAATTTGGCTGCCAAAAAAAGCACCTGACCCCGACCCTGTCAAGGCTGGCCTGGAAGTGGCGGATCCGGTTGATCAGACGAACAACTCGCTGACAGTCCTCTCCAGATGGATCCGTTCGATGGCCTGGGCCAGCAACGGGGCCATGTCCAGGACCCTGATCTTGGGACAGGCGGCGAACCTGTCGAAGGGAATGGTGTTGCTGACCACCACTTCCCTGATGGGCGAATCACTGAGCCGTTCGAGGGCCCTGCCCGACAACAGGGGATGGGTGCAGCAGGCCGTTACCGAAAGGGCTTTCTGGTCCTCGATGCAGACCCGCGCGGCATCGGTCAGGGTACCCGCCGTATCGATCATGTCGTCGAAGATGATGACATCCTTGCCGGCCACCTCTCCGATAAAGTTCATAACGACCGCTTCGTTGGGCCGGGGCCGCCGCTTGTCGATGATTGCCAGGTCCGCGTTCAGACGCTTGGCGAAAGCACGGGTCATCTTGATCGATCCGGCATCCGGAGCGACCACGGCCAGGTTTTCCCGCGGGTACTCCTCGAAGTGTTTCAGGAGAACCGGGGCCGAGTAGAGATGGTCCAGGGGAATGTTGAAAAAGCCCTGGATCTGGGGAGCGTGCAGGTCGATGGTCAGGACCCGGTTGGCGCCGGCGCCGGTGATGAGGTCGGCCATCAGCTTGGCGCCGATGGGAACCCGGGGCTGATCCTTGCGATCCTGGCGAGCGTAGCCGAAGTAGGGAATGACCGCGGTGACCCGGCGGCACGAGGCGCGTCGCACGGCGTCGATCATCAGCAGGAGTTCCATTATGTTTTCCGCCGGAGGCATGGTCGGCTGGATGATGAACACATCGGTCCCGCGAATATTCTCCAGGATCTTGATGTTGATTTCCCCATCGGAGAACCGACCGATCTCGACTTCCAGCAACTTTGTTTTCAGGGACTCGGCGATGCGCGAACCCATTTCCGGATGGGCGCTGCCAGAGATCAGGACTAGGTCGTTGGCCATGAATTGATTCCTCCGCCGGGAGCAGATCGGGTAAGGGACATCCGGAACGAATTAACAGGGACGCGCGGGGCGAAAGGCAAGACGGAGTGGCTGGCTGGGGCGGCAGGACTCGAACCTGCGAATGCAAGGACCAAAACCTTGTGTCTTACCACTTGACGACGCCCCAGTCACGACCAGGAGATTAAAAGCTCTCCTCCATCACGGAACCGTGATCGTCATCATCCTCAAAGGTCCCATGACGTGTCGGAGGGGGGACTTCACCGTTTTCCACGCGTTGAAATTCCTGTCTGTAGGCGGCGATGACCTGGTTTTCCATCCATTCACGCGTCGCCATGTTGATGGGATGAGCAATATCCTGGAACGTCCCATCCTTGCGCTTGCGGCTGGGCATGGCGATAAAAAGACCGGACGCCCCCTCGATGATTTTCAGTCCCCGGATAACGAATGCGTTGTCCAGAGTGATGCTGGCGAATCCTTTGAGCTTGTTGTCATCGCGCAAAGTGATCCTGATTTCGGAAATATCCAAGATTTTCCCTCTCCGTGGCAAGCCCTTACTTATCGGCAGGGCTCGGCAGGGTCCTCAATCATCCGTAATCTCAACACCCGCCGTATGCGGCCCGACTACCTTTACATACAATCCCGCATCCTTAAACTCTTCAACTATTTCACTTATGTCAAAACCTTCGGGAAACACGGCGACGACGGCCGACCCGCTGCCGGCCAACATGGCCACCGGCGCGCTTTGCCTCAACTCCAGCACAATTCTCTGCAACAGCGGCTGGGAAGGCAGAACCACGTCCTCAAGTCGATTGAACCCCGGCCAGTTTTCCTGCGGGAATCTGACCAGCAGGGGTTTGATTACTCGGATGTTAGCTTTGGCGCTGTTAACTGTCAATCCCATTTTGAGTTTGCCATACACCTCAGGAGTCTTTAAGTCCAAGGCGGGTTTGACAATAAGGAATTGGCAAGGCCGTATAGGTTGCAACTGCGTCAGATCGGTTCCCGTCCCCCGCCCCATGGCTGTCCCGCCCTGAATGAAAAAGGGAACATCCGACCCCAGGTCGGCACCCATCTTCTCCAGGTCGCCGCTTTCCAGCTTCGTCTTGAACAGATGGTTGCAGGCCACCAGCACGGCGGACGCGTCACTGCTGCCTCCGCCCAATCCCGCGGCGGCGGGAATTTCCTTGTCCAGGTGGATATGAATCCGGCCTGATCGTCTTGTTTCCCTGCAGAACTTCCGGGCCGCCCGGCAACACAGATTGGTTTCATCCGTGGGTATGCCCGCCATGCCCCGACCCGCTTCCAACTCGATATCCGGCTCACCCCCCGGATACTCCTCAACAAGAGTCACCCGCAGAAAATCGAAAATGGGCACGGCCTGCAGGATTGTCTCGATCTCGTGAAACCCATCGTGGCGTTGGCGAAGAACCTCCAGATGGAGGTTGACCTTCGCCGGGGCCCTGACTTCGACGGTCCGACCGATCTGCTTGCGCCCCTTGATGTACCCGACGTCCTTCATTCTCGATCTCCAGTGGGCTCGCCGGCCCGGTAAGCGTCAAACAGCCCGCCCCAAGGGGTCTGGGCATGTCGTTTCAACAGGGAAGGCCGCTTGAACCTGCGACGGAAAAAATCCGACAGCGGGATCCTGTCCGAGTCCAACGCGGCACTGGCGGTGGCGCGATCCGGTACTCCAAAATCAATATCCATAAGGTTCGCGCGACCAGTCAACTGGATATCACCTTCGCGAACAGCCCCCAACTTCTGGTCACGGCACAGGCGAAACCAGCTGTCCCGTTCGGGATCCCGTCCAGCCAGACGGGCGGCAACCGCATCCACAGCCACCGGGTCGCGACCGGCCAACAGGATGTTGCGGGCCACCGGCCGGCGGACGCCGGGAACCCGACCCACCTGCCAGAGAACCGCGTCCATGACCACTGCCAGCCCCGGCAAGGCCTGGC
>JAGLCY010000170.1 GCA_023270185.1 Candidatus Krumholzibacteriia bacterium
CGGAACTACCTGACGCGCAGACAGGGCGCCATTTTCATCGGGGTCTCCTTCGAGCCGGACAAGCACCACTTCTCCGGTTCGGTCGGCATTCGTCCCGAGGACAACACCGGTTGCGATATCTTCCTTACCAAGTTGTTCGACGGATACGTCCTGGAAGTCCTCACCTCCGCGGGTCAGGAAATCATGGATGGCATGGATCTGCCCGCCCACGAAGCCGGCAAACCGGCCATGGGACATTTCCATCAGCACATTTTCGTGCCGCAGGCCAAACTGGGCGAGATCATGGAGAGCAGCTACGACAACCCGGTCTGGGAAGAGACCGCGGAAAAATGTGTCGGCTGCGGGACGTGCAACCTGGTCTGTCCCACCTGTTACTGCTTCAACGTCGAGGAAAACGTGGACATCACCGTGACCAAGGGCAATCGCGAGCGCCACTGGGACGGTTGCATGCTGCGCAATTTCAGCGAGGTTGCCGGCGGTGAGGTGTTCCGCGAGTCCCTGGCATCCAGGCAGCGGCACCGGATATTCCGGAAATTCAAGTACATCAGCGACCAGACGGGGCAGCCCTGGTGCGTGGGATGCGGACGTTGCACGGCCTACTGCACGGCGGGCATCAGCATCGTCAGTATCGTCAACCGACTCATCGGGGAATACGAACGCGCCGCCGTGGCGCCGATCTAGGAAAGGTCGAACATGAATCTCAGCGAGTTGAAGACACCCGCCGAACTGGAAGACCTTTACCATCCGGTGATGGCGGAAATCAAGGAAGTCAAAAGGCTGTCGGCGATGGAGACCTATTACCGGGTCGAACTCCCCGGCGGCGAGGACCTCGGTCATATGCCGGGTCAGTTCGTGGAACTTTCCATCTTCGGTGTGGGCGAGGCTCCATTTTCGGTGTCCTCATCGCCCACCCTGAAGGGGTCGTTCGAACTGGGCGTGCGTCGGGCGGGTATGCTGACGGACGTTCTGCTGCGCCAGCAACCGGGCACCAAAATCGGAATCCGGGGACCCTTCGGAAACGGCATCGATGTCGAGAAATTCAAGGGCAAGGACGTGTTGATCGTCGCCGGCGGCATCGGGTTGGTGCCCATGCGCTCGATGATCAATTACGTCATCGACAACCGGGACCAGTTCGGGAAACTGATCATCTGCTACGGCAGCAAGAGCGATCAGGACCTGCTGTTCACCGATGAACTGGCCCAGTGGGAAACGGACCCCTCCATCGACTATCACGTCACCGTGGACCAGGGCTCGGGCTCCTGGAAGGGAAAAACGGGCGTGATCACCACGCTGATTCCCGGCCTGGACCTGGATCTGCCCAACACGGTTTGCTGCATTTGCGGACCGCCGATCATGTACCGGTTTGTCCTGTTGTCGCTCAAGTCGAAGGGGATGTCGGATGAGAACATCTACATGTCGCTTGAACGACGCATGAAATGTGGAGTGGGCAAGTGCGGGCACTGCCAGATCAACCATTCCTACGTCTGCCAGGACGGCCCGGTCTACCACTATCCCGACATCAAGTCGTTGCAGGAGGCGTTGTGATGGCCGACAAACCCCGCGTTGCGATTTTCGATTTCACCGGATGCGAAGGCTGCGAGTTGAACCAGCTCAATTTCGAGGATCAGTTGCTGGACATCCTGGCCCACGTCGACATCGTCGAATGGCGCGAGGCCATGGACGGCCAGGCCGATGAATACGATATCGCGTTTGTCGAAGGTTCACTTTCGACGCCCGACTGCATCAATCGGATCAACGAGATACGTCGCAAGACCAAGGTCCTGGTCGCCCTCGGCGCCTGCGCGGTGCAGGGCGGCGTCAACGGACTGAAAAGCACTCGACCCATCGAGGAGGTGCGCCAAGAGGTCTACGGTGACGACAAATACCTGTTCCCGACCTTGCCGGCGCTGCCCCTGTCGTCGGTGGTCAAGGTGGACTACAACGTGCGCGGCTGCCCGATGACCCAGATCGAATTTTTGAAGGTCTTCACTTCCCTGGTCATGGGCAAGGAGCCCATCGAGCCGGACCACTCGGTTTGCGTGGAGTGCAAGCTCAAGGAAAACGAGTGTGTCTACGAGAAGGGCATGATCTGCCTCGGGCCCGTGACCCGGGCCGGTTGTGAAGCCCATTGTCCCAGTGTCGGGCAGTATTGCACCGGTTGCCGGGGCCTGGTTTCCCAGCCCAACCTGAAGGGCATGGAGGAGATCCTGGTCGAACACGGCCTGAGCGTGGACGAGGCCAGAAAAAGGCTCGAACTTTACAACGCCTATGAACTGGATGGGGTGCGCCCATGAGCACGACAACAGGAACCAATCTCGACATCAAGGTCAAACACCTCACCCGGGTCGAGGGGCACGGCAACATCGTGGTGAACATGATCGACGGCGTGCTGGAGAAGGCGCAGCTCGAGATCGTGGAAGCGCCGCGGTACTTCGAGGCCATGCTCAAGGGACGCAGTTTCCACGAGGCGGCGATCATCACTTCGCGGATCTGCGGAATCTGTTCGCTGGGTCACCAGATCACCTCGCTCAAGGCGACCGAACAGGCCCTGGGTCTCGAGATCAGCGAGCAGACGGTGCTGCTGCGCAAACTGTTGATCCACGGCGCCACCATGCAGTCCAACATCCTGCACGCCTACTTCCTGGCGGCGCCGGATTTCCTGAAAGTGGGATCGGTGTTTCCCCTGGTGAACACGCATCCCGAAGTTGTGGTCCGCGCGCTCAGGATGAAACGCCTGGCCAACGACATCGGCGATGTCGTCAGCGGCCGCGCGGTGCATCCGATCACCCCGGTTCCGGGAGGATTCACGCGCATCCCGACGACCAGTGAACTGATGGAACTCAAGCGCCGCCTCGCGGAGGACATGTATCCCGACCTGTTGGCCACGGTGGAAACGCTGAAGTCGTTGGCCGGGGCCATCCCGCAGTTCGAACGTGAGACGGAATACATCTCACTGCGCGGTGACGATGATTACGCCATGTACGACGGCGACATCTGCAGCACCGACACCGGCCGGGTGCCCGACAGCGAGTACCTGAAGATGTCGAACGAGTTCGTGGTGCCCCACAGCACGAGCAAGCACGCGAAGGTCAACCGGTCCAGTTTCATGGTGGGGGCCCTGGCCCGCTGGAACAACAACCACGACCGGTTGGGCGAGTTGGCGCATACGGCGGCGGGCGCCCTGGGGCTGAAACCGGGTTGCTGCAATCCGTACATGAACACGATCGCGCAGGTGGTCGAGGCGGCTCATTGCGCCATCGATTCGATCGCGATCATCGACAGGCTTCTGGGTGACGGGCTGAAGGATGAACAGCCCAACCAGGAACCGACGCAATACGGGACCGGCATCGGGGCGACGGAAGTTCCGCGCGGCATCCTGTACCACGAATACACCTACGATCGGCAGGGCCGGGTGACGGCTGCCAACTGCATCATCCCGACGGGGCAGAACCTGGCGAACATCGACGACGACATGAAAAAGCTGGTGCCCGAGATCATCGACAAATCCAAGGAGGAGATCACGCTCCACCTGGAAATGCTGGTGCGGGCGTACGACCCCTGCATCAGTTGCTCGGTGCACATGCTGGATGTGGACTTCATCGAATAGGCGGGGACCGTGAAGATCATCGCAGTGGGCAATTCCTTCTACGGCGACGACGGCGTCGGCGCGGCGGTGCTGGATAGAATCCGTGAATACGACGTCTTTCCGGAGGCCGAGTTGATCGATGTCCACACCGACGCCCTGGCCCTGCTGGACCATCTGTCCCGCGGGGAAAAGAACGTGGTCGTGGACGCCGCGCAAATGGGACTTGAGCCCGGTACCGCGGTGGGGTTCAGGCCGAGCGAGGTCCGTCTGAATATCAAGTCCGACCATCTGTCCATGCACGGATTCGGCCTGGCCGAGGCTTTCGATCTGGCCGCCCAACTGGACAGGATGCCGTCCGATGTGCTGATCGTGGGCGTGGAGCCCAAGCGTGTCGAAATCAATAAGGGGCTGTCCGACGTGGTCAATGGAGCGGTGCCCCGGGTCATTTCCATCATTCAAGCGGAGGTCCAGTCAGATGGCTGAAAAAACCATCCTGGTCATAGACGACGACATCGATCTGGTCGAAATCATTCGGGTGACCCTGGAGAACCAGGGCTTCAAGGTGATCGACGCCCAGTCCGGCGAACGCGGCCTGGCCATGGCCAGGGAGCAGAATCCCGATCTGATCCTGCTGGATGTCATGATGGGCAAGGTTGACGAGGGATTCCAGGTGGCGTATGAGTTGCGGAGCGACGAGGTCACCGCCGACGTGCCCATCCTGATGCTGACCGCGGTGACAGACCAGACCGGCTTCGACTTCGACCCGGCCAAGGACAAGGATTTTCTCCCGGTGAACGAGTTCCTGGAGAAGCCCATCAGTCCGCGCAACCTGGTCGACATGGTACGCAAGCATCTGCCGACGAGTGTGTGAGGTGTGATCTGCGGAATCCGAATGAACCCATAGCTCCTGGGTCGTCCCAGTTCGTTTCGGCGGCTTCCCTGCGCGAGCGGCTTGACTGGTTCAACAAGCTGCGCTGGGGGGCGGCCGTGGGCGTGCTGGTGGTGGTGCTGATCGCCGGGGTGGGGCTGAAGGCGCCCATCGAAGTGCGTGGTCTGCTGCTGACGGGCGTTATGTTGCTGCTCCTGAACACGGTCTATGTGCTGCGCGGCAGACGATTCAAGGCGGTGGACATCGCCATCGAACTTCGTCTGGTCAAGGTGCAGATGGTCTGCGACCTGGTGGCGCTCACCGTGTTGTTGAATCTTTCCGGCGGTGTCGAAAATCCCCTCCTGTTCCTCTACGTCATCCATGTGATCATCGCGAGTCTGCTGTTCAAGGGAAGGGAGATCTTCCAGATCGCCTGGCTGGCCATCTTCCTGTTCACCGCCGAGGTTTTCGGGGAATACTTCGGGCTGCTGCCACACCACCATCTGCCAACCGCCGGCGAAGTGGCTCACGAATTGTCTTTTATCCTGATGACCCTGGGATCCTTCTGGCTGGTGATCCTGTTCTGCGCCTACGTCGGGGCCCGGATCATGACGCACAACCGGGCCATCAAGGATGAACTGGTCGTCCACCAGGGCGTCCTGTTGGCTGAAGACCGGGCCAAGACCGACTTCTTCAGGTTCGTGACCCACGAAATCAAGAGCCCGGTGAACACGGCCCAGAGCGGAGTGGAAACGGCTCTGGAACTGGGCGGCGAAACCATGGCGCCTTCGGTGCGGGATGTGCTCGACCGGGCGGTCAGCAGGCTCAAGCAGGCAACGAAAATCGTCCAGGACCTGGCCGACCTGACCCGCGGAGGGATCCTCAAGGAGGAAAACCTGACCGAGGTCGATTTCAACGATCTGGTTGCCACTACGGTCGACAACCAGAGGGATCTGGCTGCTCGCAGCAGGCTTGAACTCAATGTCCTGCTGCCGGATCCGCCGGTTTTACTGACCACCATCAGAACCATGGCCGAAACGATCGTCGCCAACCTGGTGAACAATGCCATCCGCTACAGCCGCGAGGGCGGTCGGGTGTCTGTGCGGTTGGTGGACACTGGGAAACGGGCACGGTTGGTGGTGGAGGACGAGGGCATCGGGATAGAGGAAAATGAACAGGACCTGATCTTCGATGAGTTCTACCGTTCCACCGCGGCACGGGAAGCATCGAACCTGGGCACGGGGCTGGGGCTGCCGATCGTCAGGAAATTCGTCGAGGAACTGGGTGGAACAATCGAGGTGGAAAGCAGGGCCGGGCACGGGTCGACATTTACCGTGGCCTTGCCACGGAAGTCCAGAAAGAGGCGGTCATGACCGACAAGATCGTGTGTGGAGGCTTGATGGAACGTGGCGATCTCTGCCTGGTGGAAGTCCTCGGCTTCGACTGGCGTCCAGGGCAGGCCTGCGGCATCCTGGGAAAATTCGGCCAGGCACGGATTTCATTGTCCTATCTCAGTCTTGGCAATGGTACGAACGGCGACAAGAACATGTCCTTCTGCCTGAATACCGAGCAGCTTGCCGAGAACCGCGGACTGCTGGACGAGATCCGCGAAGAGTACAAGCCGACCAAACTCGAGGTCCGCGCGCCCATGGTGATTCTCACCCTCTACGGGCCGCATTTCCTGGAAAAGCATAACCTGGCCAGCGAGGTGTTTTCCGTTCTTTGCGTGGAGGGCATCAGTGTCCATACGGTGTGTTCTTCGGTGAACAGTATTTCGGTGGTGGTCGATACCATGGACCGCGACCACACCGTGGTATGTCTCAGACAGAAATTTGTCTGGCCGACGTAGGAAAACTCCCACTTCCCTTTTACTTCAGTGGACGTAGATCCTCCAATATCCGGGATATGGAAACGGCCCTGATATCATTTGTCAGGGGATAGGTGTTTTCACCGGCGTGGATCACATCCAGTTTCTTCAATTTCAGATCCGACAATGCAATTCTCATGGATTTCGTGGTCTTTGGCGAAGAGGTCCGTTTGATTTCAAAACCCAGCCGAGTCCGGCCACGGACAACGAGCAGGTCCAGTTCGGCTCCTGTATGAGTTGACCAGAAAAAACATTCTTCAGGACGGGCATCAAGACGGTGAATAATCTCGGAGATAACAAATCCTTCCCATGAGGCCCCGATCTTGGGATGTCCCTCCAGTTCAGACATTGTCTTCAGGCCAAACAAGGTATGTAACAAGCCACTGTCGGTTAGGAATACCTTGGGTGCCTTTACTTGGCGTTTCTTGATGTTTTCATGCCAGGGAGGCAACTGGCGGATGACCAGAGCTCCCGTAAGCAGATCCAGGTATTTTCTGACCGTGGTATCGGCCACACCGAAAGCCCGGCCGAATTCAGAGGCGTTCCATGTTTGTCCATGATAATGCGCGAGCATGGTCCAGAACCGATGAAGCGTTCGCGCCTGGATGTTGATGCCCAGTTGCGGCAGATCCCTCTCCAGAAATGTTTTTACGAATCCCCGTCTCCATTCATCACTGGCAGTCAGGGAACGAGCCAGATAGGAACGGGGAAAGCCGCCTCGGAGCCAGAGACGGGAGTGGTTTTCGATATCAACCTCATCGAGAGACAATCCACCAAGTTCATGGAAAATGATGCGTCCTGCCAGGGACTCCGAACTTTGTTTAAGCATGACGGGGGACGCGCTGCCAAGGACCAGGAACCGCGCTGTTGCCCGGGGCCGGTCGACCAGGACCCTGAGGATTGGAAATAGATCCGGAATACATTGGATCTCGTCGATGATCACTAGTCCTTTCAGCTCCTTTAGGGCCAGCATGGGGTCCTCAAGCCGGGAAAGGTCCTCAGGATTTTCGAGATCAAAATATGTACAGGGCCCTTTGCGCCGGGCCAGGATCGTTCGAGCCAGGGTTGTTTTTCCAACTTGGCGGGCGCCAATGATGCCGACTACCCGGTGGCGGGTAAGAAGTTTTTCCAAAATGGAAAGATGTCTTGAACGTTCAATCATGAGAAGATTTTACCTTGAAAATTCGGCTGCTTCAACAGAAATTTCAATGAAAATAAAAGGCAATCCGGGCACGAGAGTCATTTTGTGACAAGGATTAATTCTCTCGACCGGGCCTTCTGGTTATTCCCCTGAAAAATCCCCCCACCATCCGCACCGTCCGCACGATCAAAAACAACACCAGCGCGAATGCGATCATGGGCAGCAGCAAGGCCAGGACGGTCATCGCCGTGGATGCTCCCGTTTCGAACATGGCGAAAACGGGGTTGCCCGTTCCGCCGGTGGTGGCGGTCGACCCCAGGCGAAGGGCCGAGGTGGCTCCGTGCAGCAATCCCGCAGTGCCGCCGCCCGCCACGATGGCGACCGCCCACCTGAGCCAGGGTTCCATGTCGATCAGGGTCGAGGCCATCAGTACCGTACCGGCAGCCACCGCCGCGGGGCCGGCCACCGTGTCGAGCAGGTGATCGAAGAAGGGAATTAAGTAGGCGGCTATTTCGAGCACCGCGGCGATGCCGAACATGACCAGGGCGATATCCGAGCCCAGCCACTCGAAGCCGCCGGCCAGGTGAACCTGTCCGCCACGCGCGGCGATGCTCACCAGCAGGAAAGGCACGAACACGCGGAATCCGACAGCCGCGGCCAGGCCCAGGCCCAGGGCGGCACCGATCAGCATCTGGGGCAGTCCGGCATTGAAATCGGTCACGGGATTAATTCAGCAGCCAGGTGGTGGTCAGGCGCAGTTCGGGGATCCGTTCGGACACGTCTTCGTAGTCACGGTAGGTCCGCTCGGAGTTGATCAAACGGTATTCCACGCCCAGGCCGATGTTGTAGGCCACGGGAACGTCCATCCTGATGACGGACTCACCCAGGTAATGGTCGGCGATGTTGCCGTTGACGGCGTGGATCCAGTTCTGGGTATGGCTGACCTGCAGGAAGTACCAGCCGTTACGGCCGAGCTTGGCCAGGAAATCCACACTGGCGCCGGGGCCGTAGTCGTAGGTCCGGCCCGAGGTGCTGCGGTAATCCGACTTGTTGGCTCCGAGAATGATCGCGCTGGTGTGAAGCTCGGTCCTCAGTTCCAGCCCGGACGGCATCTCGAACCGGGACATGAATCCCGCTCCGATACTCTGGGAGCCGAACTCCACCTTGGAGTTGTTGATGTAGTCGAA
>JAGLCY010000171.1 GCA_023270185.1 Candidatus Krumholzibacteriia bacterium
GTCCCGGCCAGCATTCCGTTGACGTCCACGCGCCCGATTAATGAGACATCGGATAAATTCAGCTGCAGGTCAAAGTCGAAGGAGTCGAAGGGTTTGTCCATGTCCCCGAAGAACATGTCGCCGTACTCGAAGTCGAACTTCATGTAGACCCGGGTCGTGTCCGTGGACCACAACTTGTCGTCGGCGACTGTGCGGAATCCGGCATCCATCTGGGATCGGAAGTTGTCGGGGTAACGGTCGGGGCTGTTGGCGTAGACCCGGTTCCAGTCACCGTCGAAGATGCGATTCAGGCCCGCCATGGGGTTGAGGACCAAGGCGCCGATCTCTCGCCAGTTACGCGAGCCGCCCCTGGCGGTGTTGTCGCGCACGGTCATGGACATCCGGTGGAGCATTTCACCCATGGTGATGCCCCCCACGCTTGTGGCGATCCAGTCGTTCATCGACGGATGGTGAACCTCAAAGAAGTATTCCCACAGGTAACTTCCGGCAAATGTGAAGGGCACCGATTCCCAGAACGAGTACCCGTTGCTTCGCGCGGCGTTGAAGTACAGGCTGCCGTGGTAGGGATGGGCGAACTGGTTGGTCGCGAAGTTGTTGTCGTCCCACTCGAACCCGTTGGCGAGATTTTCTTCCCAGGAGTTGAAACCGATGCGGAACCCGGGGTTGGTGCCACCCTCCCGGATATATCGGTCGTAGAACCAGATAAGGGTGTTCGTTCCCACGACTTCCACGCTGGTTCTCAGGAAGTTCTTTTTCACGATGAAGGTGTCGCTGAGCGCCGAATAGTGGGTCTCGTCCCAGGCGATGGAATCCGGTTCGCTGCCGGTCTGGGCGGAAACCTGCGCGGCTCCGAGCAGGAGCAGAAGGAAAACGAGGCTGCCGAACATCTTCAGTTTCATCAGTACAACACGATTCCCGCGGAAAAGAGGAGGTCCGTTTCGTTGTCGGCGCCGGATTTGTATTCGTCAAAGACGGTGCTCGAGCCCACGGCCCCCACGAACCCCAGGCTGTCGTTCAAATGGAATTCCCCGAGGGCGCGGCCCTGCAGCGAATAGTGAAGACGGTCATTTTCGTCGGGGTTGTTGCTCACCTTGGGCATGATGTGCTGATAACCGAGGTCGATGGTCAGGTCCCACCGCTTGGTCAGGGGAATGACCCGCCCGAAATTCCAGCCCAGGAACAGTGAGGCTTCCACGTCGCCTTGAACATCCCCATAACCGGCCGAAAGGACGGAGGACCATTTGTTCAGGACCGTACGGAACCCGATGTTCGCCAGCGACAGGTTGGATCCGTAGAACATCCATTCCTTGCGGCTGTGGTCATCCATATTGATCAACCCGATGGGCGTGCCGCTGAACTCGTTGTTGAGATTCAGGACACCGATCTGCAACCCCTGGAATTCATTGGCCAGGTTGAGGAATCCCAACTGGATACCGTTCAGGCTTTCGGCAAAGTTCACCAGGGCGAGCTGCCCGCCGCCCATCTGGGAGTTGGCCGCGTTGATGAAAGCCGCCACCTGGGCGCCCGCGAAGGGGCCGGCGTTGACGTTGGCCACTGAACTGGCTTGCAGGAAGGTGCCGCCACCGTCGTTGAGGTTCATGATGGCGCTGATCTGGGCCCCGGCGAACCCGCGGCTGGTGTAGTTCAAAAGGCCGGCTATTTGCAGGCCGGCGAAGACGTCTTCATCGTAGTTTGCCAACCCTGAGATCTGGAAACCCGCGCCGCCGCTCTTCAAATGGGAAAGCCCGCCGGTCAGTGACATTCCCCGGAAAATTCCCCCGGTGCTTGCGTAAAGACCGGTCAATTGCAGAGCGGTTACGTCTCCGGAGGTCACTCCGGCGACGGTGTTCAGGTCGACTCCGTGAATAGCTCCGGAACGGCCGTAAAAAACCGACAGGCGGAAATTGGTGGTGGTTTCCGGATCACCGCTGGTGGCGATCGGATGCAGCAATTGCAATGAGGCGAAGTGGTGTGGTGAGCCGTGATCCGGCTGGGCGGCGCACGGAATCGCCAACCCGATCAACAGGGCCAGGGAACAAATAACAATTCGGCCTAACAGCTTGATACTAAGCACTTTCCGTTTGCAGAAGATCCGTACGTTGGACGTTATCCTAGGTCAAAATGTTATTTGCGTCTACAGAAAGGTTCGGTTAGGATGGCCTCATGCCGAATTCCTCCAAAATCACCAAACGCCTGTTCCTGCTTGCCCTTGTAGGCCTGATGGTTTGCATGCTGGCGGGCCCCGCATCGGCCCTGAAACCCCACGTTCGTGAGGGCTGGCTGGTGGGTGTTTCCTATGGCTACGCCGAGGGCAACATCGATTGGGGCAGCGAGGATGAGGGGGCCTACAAAGGCGGAGCCGTTCCCCAGATCCGCTTTGGCCGCATGCTCGGCAAAAAGCTGGCTCTGGGTGTGGAATATCACGGCTGGATGCTGGAAAAAGGTGGGGTCATCGATTTTGAGGGTGAGCCCTTCCCTTTGAAAATACGAAGCAGCCTGCAAAGCGTCACTCTGTCGGCCACCTGGTATCCCGGTAATCCCGGATCGGCTCTGGGGGGTTTCTATGTCCGGGGAGGCGCGGGTTACGGCTGGGCGGGGTTTACGGTGGTCAAAATCGATATAGATCCGCCGGAACACGTTCCTCTCGAACAGGAACACGGGGAACGTAAGGACGAATCCGGCCTCGGCTTCAATTTCGAACTGGGTTACGAGTTCCGGTTGAGCCGCGTCTTCGCGACCGGGCTGGGCCTGGGCTTCGATTACCTGTCCATCAACGAGGATATCTACGAGTCGGGATATTATTTCCCCGTCACCCTGACGGCGACCTGGTACTGGGACTAAATCAGCAAATCCGCGGCAACTGCTCTCCCACAGACATATCGACGATGCGCTCGGCCCCCAGGCCCGTCTTCATGGTCACCAATCCAGGATGATCCGCCACGATCTCGCCGATGATTGCCGCATCCCGGCCGTGCTCATGTCCGCGCATGGCCGCCAGGACGGCTTCTTTTTCCGCCGCGGGAACCACCGCGATCAGTTTGCCCTCGTTGGCCACGTACATCGGATCGATGCCCAGGATTTCGCAGGCCCCCGCCACGTCGGGCCGTACGGTGATGGTGCTTTCGTCCAGTTTGATACCGACCTTGCTGGACTTGGCGAACTCGTTCAGGGTGGTGGCCGCCCCGCCGCGGGTGGGATCGCGTAGGGTTTTTGTGCCCGGCCCGGCGGTGAGGATCGTTTCAACCAGACCATTCAGGGCGACGGTGTCGCTGGTCACGGTGGACTGGAAACTCAAACCCTCGCGCACGGTCATGACCGCCATGCCATGATCGGCCAGGGTGCCGGACAAAATGACCGTGTCGCCGGGAGCGAGTGAACCGGCCGATAGCCGCACGCCTTCTGGAATGACTCCGATACCCGATGTATTGATGAAGATCTTATCGCAGCTCCCGCGGCCGACAACCTTGGTGTCACCGGTGACGATGCGCACCCCGGCCCGCGCGGCAGCCGTTTCCATGGAGCACAACACGCGGTGGAAATCGGACATCGGCAAGCCCTCTTCCAGCACGAAGCCCACGCTCAGGGCTATCGGGTCGGCCCCGCTCATGGCCACGTCGTTCACGGTTCCGTTGACCGCCAGATCACCGATGTCCCCGCCGGGAAAAAAGATGGGGCTGACCACGAAGGTGTCCGTCGAAAAGGCCACCCGTCCGGGCGGCAGATCCAGCACGGCCTGATCTTCCAGCACATCCAGTTCAGGGCTGGTGAACCGCGGCACGATCAACTTGTCGATCAACTGGGCCGACAGCAGGCCGCCCGCCCCGTGGGCCAGTTGGATCGTGTCGTGGTCCATCAGCGGCAAAGGGCAGCTCATTTTTTCGAAATCCGGATGACTGCTCACGACAGGCCTTTCCGTGAATATTTGTGATAGGCGGCGCAGGCCCCTTCGCTCGACACCATGGTCGCGCCCAGCGGCGTGGTCGGCGTGCATTCGGTACCGAAGGCCGGGCACTCATGTGGTTTCTTCAAGCCCTGCAGGATTTCCCCACTGATGCAGATCGCCGGCTCCTCGGTGACGATACCTTCCACCTCGAACTTTTTCTCGGCGTCGAAGGCGGCCAGTTCGGCGCGAATTTTCAGACCGCTGCGCGGGATGTTGCCGATGCCCCGCCACTTCCGGTCACAGACCTCGTAGATCTCGTCCACCACCGCCCGCGCGGCGGGATTACCCTGCTCCCGCACCACACGCAGGTACTTGTTTTCCACGCCGGGTGTTCCTTTTTCCAGGAGTTGCACGGTCTTGAGGATGCCCTCGAGGATGTCAACGGGTTCGAATCCCGTGGGCACGATGGGGACCTCGTATTTCGCGGCGATGGGTTCGTATTCTTCCCAGCCCATGATGGCGCACACATGGCCAGCGGCGAGGAATCCCTGCACCCGGCAAGCCGGCGACGAGAGGATCGCTTCCATGGCTGGCGGTACCAGAACGTGGCTGACAATTTCACTGAAGTTGGACAGGCCCTCGGCGGCGGCCTGCTTCACGGCCATGGCGTTTCCCGGCGCGGTGGTTTCGAAACCCACGGCTAGGAACACGACTTCGCGGTCGGGATTTTCCCGCGCCAGCTTCACCGCTTCGAGCGGTGAGTAGACCATGCGCACATCCCCACCGCGCGATTTGACCCGGAACAGGTCGTCGTTGCTGCCGGGCACGCGCAGCATGTCGCCGAAGGAAGTGAAGATCACGTCGTCACCGGCGGCGATGACCAACGCCCTGTCGATGGTCTCCAGCGGCGTGACACACACCGGGCATCCGGGACCGTGGACCAGGGTGATCTCGTCGGGCAAAAGCTGGTCGATGCCGTACCGCATGATCGAGTGGGTCTGTCCGCCGCAGATCTCCATGATCACCCAGGGACGGGTGACCGCGCGCCGGATTTCCTCCAGCAACCCCTTTGCCAGTTCCGGATCGCGAAATTCGTCCAGATACTTCACTTGTTTCCCTTTTCCTTGGCGATGATGTCCGACAGCCTGCTCAGTTCGCGCAGCGAGGCTTCGGCCTCGTCCTCGTTGAGCACCTGCAGGGCGAATCCCGCGTGAACGATGACGTAGTCGCCCACTTCGACCTCCGGCGTGTAGGTCAGGCAGGCCTTGTTCCGCGTGCCGGCGTAGTCGATCAGGCCCATGAC
>JAGLCY010000172.1 GCA_023270185.1 Candidatus Krumholzibacteriia bacterium
GGCGCGCGTTCCTACCGGTTGATCAGGGTGTCGGGGGGCGTGTTGCAACCGGTGCCCACGCTATCGGCGGGCTCCACCGGGCAGAACCTGAGGGTGGAGTACACGCCGGCCAATGCTGGTCTGTCCGGCACCGTGACCGCCCGGATCACCAACAACCAAACCGAACGGTTCGAACACGGAAAGCTGCGTTTCGTGATGCCTGCAGCCGATGGGCATTATATCGCCACCGGTGGACAAATCGTGCAGATCGATCAGTCCGGGGACTTTGATATCTGCCACGTGGCGGTGGACATTTCGGCCTCCGGTTCCCAGACGGTTACCGTATCACCGGGTGTCGGCGATGTTCCGGGGGCGGGGCCTCTGGCGGATCTTCGGCTGGACCAGAACATCCCCAATCCCTTCAATCCGGCAACAGAGATCAAATATTACCTGCCGGCGGACGGGTCAGTCAGATTGGGCGTATACGACATGAAGGGTAGGGAGGTGGCGGTTCTGGTGGATCAGGTTCTGCTCGCGGGCGATCACGCGGAGCACTGGAACGGAAAGGACAAATCCGGCAGGGATGCCCCTTCGGGGGTTTATTTCCTGCGTCTGACCACTACCAGTCAGGAGCGGACACGGAAAATGGTGTTGGCTCGTTGAGTTATTTGACCAGGGTCGCTTTTTTCATCTCCACGCGACCGTGCGCCTCGATGCGAAACATGTACACGCCGGCGGCGACCGGGTTGTCGTTCCCGTCGCGGCCATTCCAGAACACAGAGTGCTTGCCTATTCCACGTTGACCGGACATCAGGTTCCTGACAAGCCTTCCCCGGGAGTCGAACACCGATAGTTCGACCCGGCCGGCGTGCTCAAGCGAGTAGGTGATCCGGGTCCTGGGATTGAACGGGTTGGGCACCGGTAGCGACAGCATCGGACCAACGGCCGAGGGTGGCGTTTCTTCCTCCACCGCCGACAACCCGGCCTCGATCTCGGTCATGAACCACAGTTTGTTCTCGGCTGTCAGGGCGATGTGTTCCTGGTTGGTCGCCGGGAAATATAATTGGTCGAAGGCCGTGCGCGTCATGAGGTCCGGGTCCCCGGCGATGTCGTGGAACGGACTGACTCCCTCGAGCGCCAGGGCGCTCACAGTGGGGATGAAACAGTGATTGTCGTGCAGGGCGATGATGTCGCCGTAGGACGCGGCGGTGGAGTCCATCTGGGCCATGGAGTCGCGGAATCCACCCGGCGCGCTGTCCCAGGGCAGCGTGCCGCTGACGGTCACGGTCTCGTAGGAATCCGGTAACGGCCAGATCAGGTTCATGGCGCCGTCGAAGATCACCTGGCTCGCGCCGCCGTCGGGAACCGCCCACACGTTGCCGATGATGTCCACCAGCAGACTGTTGTACTCGTAGAGGATCAGTTGATCGCCGGCCGTGAAACCCTGGTCCTGCATGGCGCCGCTGCCATTGGCCACCGCTACCAGGCGGGGTTGGGAAGGCCAGTCGCCGAGGCTCGTCAGGTCCGTCGTCCAGGTGGCGCGCAGGGGGTCGGGAGCGGCGGTGGTGCCGTTGGTGGACGCCTGGTGGTGCAGCAGCATCTGCCGCGCTGCGGGAGTTTCCAGCCGGGACAGCAGGAAGGCCGCATCAGTCGATTCGGTCTGGAAGAACCGGAGCCAGTGTTGCATTCCCAGCGGGATGTTGGCCCCTTCGTGGGGCGAGTCGAAGCTCAGGTAGGTCCGCACATGGTGGTCCGTTCCCTGCGCTTCCAACCACAGGAGGGCGTAGCGTGAGACCAGCCCGCCCATGCTTGCGCCGATCAGGGCCACCGAGGTTCCCGGCGTCGTCAAGGCGTTCACCTGGGTCAGCAACTCGGTCACGACGAAGGCGTTGCGCTGGATCGGCTCGGTTGCCTCGGTGAAGTCCAGCACCACGGCGTCGAAACCGGCGGCGCGCAGGTCCTCCAGCAGGTTCTCCTGGTTGAGCAGATCGTACAGCACCGGCCAGTCCATGGTGTTGTCCAGGTCGAAGCCCTCGACCACCACGACGGGGTTGGTAATGGTGGCGTGCCCGGGAGCGAGGTAGACATAGGCCAGGCCGCTGGCGACGGCCCCGTCGAACATCTCGGTGGCGGTGATGGCCAGGGTGTCGGTGGGAGCGGGGGTTTCCAGGGCTATCACGTTCACCGTCGCCTTGGCGGTGAGCGCGCGACCGTCCGCCAGATGGGCGGTCAGGGTGAGTGTCCGGGCTCCGGTTGCGGAGTACGAGGCGGACAGGGGAACGCCGGGCTTCAGCTCGCGGGGGCCGTCGCCGTCGTCCGGGTCGAAGGTCAGATCTCGTATCGGGGAAGTCCGGTGGGTGAAGATGCGGCCGGGGTCCAGGACGAATGTCACAGCATCGCCGTAGTAGAGATCCTGCCGCAGGGCGCCCAGGGCCAGGACCTCGTTCGCCACGGGTTGCTTCCGATCGTCCAGACGATCATAAAGGGTGTGGACCAGGGCCAGGGCGACGTCACCCCGGCCAATCTTCTTGAGACCTGCGGTCTGAACATCACGAGGAGCGGCCCAGTCCAGATTCTTTTCGGCCGACCGCCGCAACTCGTGCAGCGTCTGGCGCCAGCGCGCCGAATTGGTGGCCGGGGCGGCGGCGGATCCATCCAGCTCTTCCATGTGAGACAGGGGCAGGACCCGGTCGACGAGGATACCGGTCGGTGTCTTGTCCGGGAGAGGGGAATCGGCGAGGGCGGAACATGGAACAGATGCCATCACCAGGAGCAGAACGAGTGTACGAAGCTTCATGACGGTTCCTTCCCCTGGAGCACCAGGCAACAAAGCACCATTTAGTATAACACACACGGCTGTTCGGTTTTGCCTGATCGCGACCTGTTCCCCCCTGTTCCTGTTGATTTCCAGCTGCAGCCGCTCACCATCGATGGCTGGAAACAATTTTCGGTGCATAGCGGTTGGAATCGGCGTTGTCACTTGGTATGGTTGCATCGAGATGGAAAAACCGTTGGCAAATCGGAAAAACCGGTGACCTGCGGTTGGTTCGGTCCCAGCTACTGGAAGGATGCGCCAGTTGGCCAACTCGATAAGCCAGGCAGTGGAACGGGTGGACAATCGCGCCAAGGCGTCGGGTCAAACCCGGTATTTGGCGGATATTCCCCGTGAAGGAGTGCTCCATGGCCGCTTTTTCCGTTCTGACAGGGCCCGCGCGCGCATTCTCGATATTTCCCTGCCCCCTGTGCCTGCCGACTGCCGGGTCCTCTCCTGCGGCGATGTTCCCGGATTGAACGTGGTCAGTTTCCTGGTGGACGACTGGCCCGTCTTTGCGGGCAAGATGGTCGAACATGTCGGTGAACCCATCCTGCTGGTGGTCGGCCCGGATGTGGAAGTTCTTGCGGACGTCGTTGCCGGGATCACCGTCGCCTACGAGGACCTGCCCCCGGTGCTGACGATTGATGATTCCCGGTGCACCCCGCAGGCCGGATTCGATTTCACGACCGGTGATCCGAAAGCCGCGTTTGCTGCTGCCGATCGGATCATTTCCGGCGAGTACAAAACCGGCAGCCAGGAACATGTCTACCTCGAACCACAGGGGATGCTGGCCATTCCCCGGCAGGACGGCATCACCCTGCAGGGTTCCATGCAATGCCCTTTTTTCGTGAGACGAGCCGTTCACCGGGTTCTCGGTCTACCCCTGGAAAAGGTGCAGGTGGTGCAGACTCCAACCGGGGGAGCGTTCGGCGGCAAAGAGGATTACCCCTCGGTTTTGGCGTGCCAGGCGGCGGTGGCGGCCACGGTCACCGGCTCGCCGGTGCTGCTGGTCCTGGAACGGGACGAGGATATCCAGGTCACCTGCAAACGACACCCGTCACGGATTCTTGTCCGCACAGCCCACGATTCCGCGGGCAGGCCAACAGCCATGGATGTCGATATCACCCTGGATGGTGGCGCCTACACCGGCCTTTCCCCGGTCGTGCTGCAACGGGCCATGTTCGTGGCCGGCGGTGTCTACAACATCGAGAACATCCGGTGCCGTGGTCGCGTGTTGGCGACCAACACGGTGGTTGCAGGAGCTTTCAGGGGTTTCGGAGGACCGCAGGGGATTTTCGCGGTGGAAATGCACATGGACCAGGTGGCCCGGGAGTTGGGTATTTCTCCCCTGGAATACAAACGGACCCATCTGGTGCGGACCGGTGATCAAACAGCCACCGGAGGCAGGTATCACAGCAGGGTCGTCATCGATCAGATCGCGGACCGCCTTGAAAAACTTTCCGGTTTCGAGGAAAAGTTCAAGACCCTCGGGCGGCGGCCAGGCGAGCCTGGAGTCACGGATCAGGAGGCTCCGTTGCGCGGTATCGGTCAGGCTCTTGTCTTGCATGGGGCGGGTTTTACAGGCAGTGCCGAACGGGATGTGATCAGATCCACCGTGAAACTTGAGCGGGATGACGCGGGGCGGGTGACCATCCTGGTTTCCAATGTGGAAATGGGCCAGGGCCTGCAGACCACCATGCGCAAGATCGTGGCCCGGGTGCTGGATCTTACCCTCGATGAAATCGACTTTCCCGATCCCGATACGGATCGTGTGCCCGATTCGGGGCCGACGGTTGCCTCCCGCTCCATCATGATCGTGGGGAAGCTCGTCGAACGAGCCGCCGAGGATCTGAAAAGGCGGCGGGATGAACCGGGTACGATCAGCGCGGTGCAGCATTACAGGCAGCCCTCCCATATCCAATGGGACAACGAAACCCTGACCGGCGACGCCTATCCCGATTATTCCTGGGGCGGGGTGGCGGTTCAGGTTGCCATCGATCCGTTGACGGGTGTCGTCACAACCGAGAAGGTTTGGGCGGTGCACGACGTCGGCACTCCCATCGATGAAATGATCGTCCAGGGCCAGGTGGAAGGGGGGATCCTGCAGGGGTTGGGCTGGGCGTCCCTGGAAGTGCTGGAATTCGAAGAAGGGCGTTTGCGCCAAGGCACCTTGACCGACTACACGATCCCGACGGCTTTTGACGCGCCACCCATCGTCAGCGAGTTGATGGACAACCCCTCGGCGGTGGGGCCCTTCGGGGCCAAGGGAGCCGGGGAAGTGACTTTCGTGGGAGTCCCCGCGGCGTTTGCCTCCGCGGTCGGCCACGCCCTGGGGGTTCCGGTAACGGAGTTGCCGATTCGTCCGGAACACGTGCTGGACCTGCTGGAGGGATTATTGTGAAGTTCACCCTGATGCTTAACGGCGAGCAGCGGGACTTCGATTGTGAGCCGACGCGTCGCCTTCTGGATCTGCTGCGCGGGGACGCCGGCCTGACGGGCGTCAAGGAGGGTTGTGGGCAGGGCGAGTGTGGCGCCTGCTCGATCCTGCTGGGGGACCGTCTGGTCAACTCCTGCATGGTGGCAGTCGGACAGGTCGCCGATCGTCCGATCACCACCATCGAGGGCTACAGTCGGACCACGCGCTTCGCCGTTCTCCGGGACGCGTTCGGCAAGGCCGGCGCGGTGCAGTGCGGCTTCTGCACGCCGGGAATGATCATGGCCTGCGAAGCCCTCCTGCGGCAGAACAACCGGCCCCGGGCCCCGGAGATCCGGTTGGCCCTGGCGGGGAACCTGTGCCGGTGCACAGGCTACAACATGATTGTCGACGCGGTGGAAACAGCGGCCCGAGAGGGGAAGGGATTGTGGTGAAGAGTTTCTATCCCGATACTCTGGCCGAGGCCCTCCGGATACGGTTCGACGAATCGGCCATTCCCTATGCGGGGGGGACCGACCTGATGGCCGCCCGGCGCCGCGGAATGGGTTTGCTGCCCGATTTTCGGCGTCCGGTGCTTTTTGTCGGACACCTTCGGGAATGTCGCGGCATCAGCCGTCGGAACAATCATCTGACCATCGGTGCGGCCACCACCCTGAGCGAGGTATGGGAAGATCAGCGGGTGCCGGATCTTCTCAGGCAGGCCATGGCGATGATGGCTTCCCCTGCCGTGCGGAACCTGGGCACGCTGGGCGGAAACATCTGTCACGCCTCCCCGGCGGGAGACGCCTTGCCTCCGCTCCATGTCCTGGACGCCACGGTGACCCTGGCCGGCGCCGAAGGGAAACGGGACCTGAATCTGGCGGAATTCATCCTTGGCCCCGGCCGGACCGATCTCCATGATGACGAGATTCTCACGACCATTAATATTCCCGACAGCGCCTTTACCTCGACCTGGTATCGGAAGGTGGCGCCGCGCAGATCGTCAGCCCTGGCCAAGGTTTCCCTGGCGGCCCAGGCCGTTGTCCGGGATGGAGTATTGAACGATCTGCGGCTGGCCGCCGGGGCGGTGGCACCGACGGTGGTGCGTTCCCGGCAGGTGGAGGAAATGCTGATAGGGCATACGGCCACCGAAGTTCATGGCCTGCTGCCGGAAATCCTGGGAAAATACGATGGTCTGCTGGCGCCGATCGATGATCAGCGTTCCACAGCCGCCTATCGCCGGAAGGTAACTCTGCGGCTGATCAGGTATTTCCTGACCAGGAGGGCCTGGACGTCGGACGATAAGATCCCGGATGGGAAAGGTTGATCCATGAACATCGGAAAATATGTCAAACCTTCCTCGGTGGAAGAAGCGTGGGCCCTGCTCAAGGGAAACGAAGGGGCGGCCATCATCGGGGGCGGTGCCTGGCTGCGTCGCGGAGGCCGGAAACTGGAACTGGCGATCGATCTGTTTGAAACCGGCCTGGATACCATCAGGACGGAGGATGGCAGGCTGGAGATCGGGGCCATGGCCACGTATCGCCAACTGGAAACCGCCCCGGACATCCTGGACTTCTGTGACGGCCTGATCGCGCGGTCGATCCGGGATATCGTCGGTGTGCAGATGCGAAACATCTTCACCGTCGGGGGTACCGTGGCTGGTCGTTTCGGATTCTCCCATCTGAACTGCGCACTCCTGGCCCTGGAAGCCCGGGTCGAGTTTCACGAAGCCGGCCTGATTTCCCTGGAGGATCACCTGGATGGCAAGGGGCCCCGGCAGGACATCCTCACGAAGGTTGTGGTGGACGGTTCGGCCGCGCGGGGCTCTTTCCAGGCCGTTCACCAGTCGCGAAACGATTTCGCGACCCTGGCCGTCGCGGTCGTGCGGAACGTGGATCGGACAACCATCGCTGTCGGTGCGCGACCGGGGCGGGCCCGTCTTGCCGAGTCCGCCATGGCCCACCTGGTCGGTTCCATCCCTGACGGGAAGGAAGAGATCCTCACCGCCCGGGCCGGTGAGCTTGCGGCCGAGGAAATCAATTTCGGTGACGACCAGCGGGCCAGTGCCGAATACCGCCGAATGATTTGTCCGGTTCTTGTCGAACGGGCCCTCAAGGAAGTGCTGAAGTGAAAATAAACTGTGAAATCAATGGTCGTCCGATCACCCTCGAAGCGGACCCCGGTGAGATG
>JAGLCY010000173.1 GCA_023270185.1 Candidatus Krumholzibacteriia bacterium
GTGGAGGGTGTGCAGGCCGAAGCCCGAGCCCTGGGCAAGTTTCTGGTGGGTGAGGGCGCGGACCAATGCGGTTTCTGCAGCCCCGGCCTGGTCCTTTCCGTGCTGGCCATGCAGCAGGAATTGGGTTCCGATCGGATTCCGGACGACGAGGAGATCCGGCACTATCTGGCGGGCAATCTCTGCCGCTGCACCGGATATGTCGCCCAGTTGCGGGGCATCAAGAACTTCCTGGAGGTCACCCGGTGAAGGAAGTCAACAAATCGATTCCCAAGATCGACGGCATGGGGCTGGTTACCGGCAAACCCGCGTTTACGGACGACCTGGCACCGGCCGATGCCCTGGTGGTGAAGATCCTGCGCAGTCCCCACGCGTTTGCCCGCATCAAAAGCATCAGGACCGATGGCGCCCTGGAATTGCCCGGGGTTGTCTGCGTATTGACCTGGCGGGACGTACCTCGGGTGGTCATCACCCGGGCAGGCCAGGGATATCCCGAGCCCTCACCCCGCGACCGGTTCACGCTTGACGAATTCGTCCGACACGTGGGCGATGATGTCGCGGTGGTCGGCGCGGAAAGCGAGGAAGCCGCGGCGGCAGCCATTCGGGCCATCGATGTGGACTATGAAGTGCTCGACCCGGTGCTGGATTTCGAAGCGGCGGAAGGGCACCCCTCGGTTCTCCATCCGGAAACCGAAGCGCGGGAGATGTTTCCCATCGGATTCGATCCGAACCGGAACATCGCCAGCGCCTATGAAATGCATGTCGGGGACGTGGACGCTGTTGTCGACCAGGCCGATATCGTACTCAAACGACGGTTTTATACCCAGGCCCAGGCCCATGTGGCGCTCGAACCGCATTCGGTCGCCACCTGGCTGGATTTGAATGATCGCCTCAACGTGCTGACATCCACCCAGACCCCTTTTCATGTGCGGAGAATCATGGCCGACGCCCTGGAGCGTCCGCTCCACGGTATTCGGGTGATCAAACCCCGGGTCGGGGGCGGATTCGGCGGCAAGCAGCAGGTGACAGGCGAGCTTTTCGCGGCCCTGGTCACTCTGCGTACGGGACGTCCCGCGAAACTTGTCTACACCCGCCAGGAGGTGTTCACTTCGACCTGCTGCCGCCACGCCATGCGGCTTGACGTGACGCTGGCCGCCGAACGTAACGGCAGGCTGCAGGCCATCGACATGAGGATTCTGTCCGACACCGGCGCCTACGGCGAGCACGCGCTGACCACATTCATGGTGGCCGGAGCGAAAACCCTTCCTCTTTACAACCGGGTTGACGCGGTTCGTTTCGGTGGCAAGACCGTCTACACGAACCTGCCCACCGCCGGCGCATATCGTGGTTACGGGGCCATTCAGGGCAATTTTGCCCTGGAGTCGACCCTGAACGAATTGGCGATCGAACTGTCGCTGGATCCGGCCGAACTGCGGCGGATCAACATGATTCGTGAGGGAGAGACCTCGCCGGTTTTCGCGATCATGGGCGAGGGGACCGAAGGTGTCGCCATGAACGTGGGAAGCTGCAAGCTTGACTACTGCCTGGATCGCGCCCTGGAAATGATCGGCTGGCAAAACAAGGCCCGCCGCAGGGTTGTCGATTCCGGCCGGGTCCGCGGACTGGGTCTTGCCGTCGCCATGCAGGGAAGCGGGGTTCCGACCATCGACATGGCCGCGGCCACGCTGAAGCTGAACGACCAGGGCAGCTTCAACCTTCTGGTCGGCGCCACCGACCTGGGAACGGGCAGCGACACGATCCTGGCCCAGATGGTCGCCGATGTCCTGGGTGTCTCCACCGAACAGATCATTGTCACGTCTTCGGATACGGATCAAACGCCCTTCGATACGGGAGCATATGCGTCAAGCACGACCTACGTTTCGGGGAACGCGGTCGTCAAGACGGCTCGGGCCATGCGGGAACTAATCGTCGGGGTGGGGGCCGAGCGCCTTGCATCTTCGGCGGATGACGTGGAATTCGACGGCAGGACGATTCGCTCCCGAACCGGTGAATCGATTTCCCTGTCGGACCTTTCCACCGAACTGTTCTACAGTCGCAACCAGCAGCAGCTGGCGGTGACCGAGTCCTACCTGTGCCAACAGTCCCCGCCTCCGTACATGGCCGGTTTGGCCGAAGTGGAAGTTGATCTGCAGACGGGAGAGTTCACCCTGGAGGATTTTGTCGCGGTGGTCGACTGCGGCACGACCATCAATCCCAATCTGGCCCGGGTGCAGGTCGAGGGTGGTCTGGTCCAGGGCATCGGAATGGCCATGTTCGAGGATGTCCGCGTATCCCCACAGGGTAGGTTGCGCACGGCCGACCTGATCAATTATCGGATTCCGTCCCGGATGGACATTCCCGACCTGCGCGTGGAGTTCGCCGAAAGTAGCGAACCCACCGGTCCTTTCGGGGCCAAGTCCGTGGGCGAGATCGGCATCGACACTCCACCGGCGGCCATCGCGTCTGCGGTCCATGCCGCTACCGGGGTTTGGGTGCGGGATCTACCCATCACACCGGAAAAGATCCTGCGTGCTCTAATGGTTGTGCCGTAGAGAATGTTCCCGGTCCGGGTTGTGCGACAACCCGCCCATGAACTACCTCAAAAAAACACCAAAAGGCTGGCAGCCTCCGTTCTGTCCGAACGGGAAATGCAAGTTCCACCATCCTTTACCGGAATCGTGGCACTACAAAAAAGCTGGTTTCTACTTCCGACAGAGTGACAACCGCAGGATACAGCGTTACCGCTGCTTATCCTGTAATCGCACTTTCTCGACCCAAACCTTCTCCACTACCTACTGGCAAAAACTTCCTCACCTGGACCCAAAAGTCCTCACCATGGTCGCCAACGGGATGTGCAACCGGCAGATAGCCCGGCAGTTGGGAGTCGATCCGGTAACAATCAACAAGAAGGTCGAACGACTCGGGCGTCATTGCCTGCTGTTTCTGACTCAGATGTTGGTTGATGTTCCCCCGGCCAGGGAAATAGTATTCGACGGCATCGAAGTTTTCGAGCTCAGCCAGTACTATCCCTTCCATCACAATGTCGCTGTTGAGAAAGAAACGGATTTCATTC
>JAGLCY010000174.1 GCA_023270185.1 Candidatus Krumholzibacteriia bacterium
CATCCGTCCGGAAGATCCCGAAATCCTGGGCAAACTGCGGCGTCAGGAAAGAGACCACCTGCTGGAGATCGAGGTTCGGACCGCGTCAATTGCGGATGCCGGAAGTGAACTGGACGAATTGAAATCGAGCGGCGGGATGGACTCTGATCTCCCGTTGGGTCTTTTGAAGAAGAAGCTCGAAAACCTGACGGACCTCAGGCGCGACGTGCGCCAGGCCGAGCGCGACACCGGCGGTTCCCACCTCGATGGGATTCTTGCCGACGCCTCGGTCAAGCCCACGCTTCCACCCATCATCATGATTCTGGTGTTTGGATCCGCGCTGATTGCCGCGGGACTGATTCTCCCCCTTCCCGGACCGATCCTCCCCTGGGTTTTTGTCGCGTTGGGCGGAGGCGCCGGCGTTTGGGGGTTGGCCAATTATTTCCGCGTAGGGAACCAGGCCCGTCTCGCTTTTGACAAATTGCAGGAAGTCGCCCGAAAAAAGGACCATCTGGCCGAGTGCCTCCGTCAGCTGGAAGAAACCCTGGTGGAATTCAACTCCGAATTGGCCGGAGCTGGTATCGATCCTGTTTCCGATGCCGATGAAGCCGCCCACCGCATTGAGGATCTCGCCGACCGCCGGAACCGCGTGAACTCTCTCAAAACCGCCCAAAAAGCTGATAGTGATTTACTTGACCGTGAAAACAACCACCTGAGCCGGGTTCGCGCCGAAATCCAGGATATCCTGAACCGCTTGGGATTGGATGACGGACCCCGTTCCGACGCGGAGGCGTCCCGGCTTCTGGATCTGCGACCCCGTTTCGAGGAAGCCGTCCACGACCGCGACGACTCAGCGAGAGATATCAAGCGCCTAACCAAGCGCCTTGCCGATGGCGCGTCTCTGCTTTCCAAGGAAGAAACGCCGGAAATGTCCGCGGGGATCCTGACAGGTCTCATCGATATTGAAAAACAGCGGGCCAACGAGTTGGGCCCCCTGGAAAAGGAAATCGCCCGCATCGAAGCCGAAATCGACCTTGCCCACCGAGGTCACGAACTCCAGGAAGCGTTGGCCGCGGAAAGTGCCGCCCTGGCCGCCCTGGCCGATGTCCGGCAAGCAAATCGGGAATCAGCCATGGGTCTGATGCTGCTGGATCGCGCCGAGCGCCAGCATGAGCAGGAGTCCCGTCCGTTGGTCCTGGAAAAAGCGGACGAATATTTCAAACTTTTCACTGGCGGCCGTCACCGTTTGAAGATGGCCGCCCGTGGCAACGGCATCATTAGATTCCAGGCCCAGGTCGAAAACTCCGTCGATTACCTGGAGTTAAAGGAACTGTCCGACGGCACCCGCGCCCAACTATTGCTCGCTGTGAAACTCGCCTTCATGACTGTGGGAGAAGAAGGCGCGCGGCCACCCATTTTCCTGGATGATTCCCTGACCTCGGCCGATCCCGAACGTTTCGCCGCCGTCGCCGCGAGCCTGGGCCGGCTTGCCGCCGGGGAAGCCCGCCAGATCTTCTACCTCACACCCAACCCCACAGATGCGGCCGCTTTCCAGCGCGCTCTGGACAGCGCCGGCCTGCCCGCGGCCCATATCATCGACCTGGCCGAGAAGCGTGGCATCGCGGGCACGGTGGATCCTTCGTTGCTCGATCCGGCGAATCTGCCGGCAAATGCCATGGCCCCGAACCCGACAGGCATGAGCGCCACCGAATACGCCACTGTCTTGATGGCGCCCCTGCCGGACCCCTGGGCCCCCCGGGGGGCCCTCCACGTATTTTTCGTACTGCAGAACAACCTGGACCTGGTCCGCCGTCTCGTCGACGGCAATGCCGCTACGCTGACCCGTTTCGAAAACAGCAGGGACACCCTGATCACGGCCGGGCTTATCACTGCCGATGAAGCCGCCCTCGTTAACGCCGGAAGTAAATTATGGAGCGTCTGGCTGGACGGATGGCGCCTCGGCAGGGCACGGCCTGTGACCGGCGGGTTCCTGAAAAACTCCCAAGCCGTATCAGGTAAATTCCTGAAGTCGGTAACCGTTGCGCTGGAAGATTGCCATTGGGACGGAGCCGGCCTGCTGGAGGCCATCGAGGCAAAAGAAGTGAAGGGATTCCGCGCCAATAAACTCGAGCAGTTGCGCCAGGAACTGGAAAACGCCGACCTGCTTCCCCATGGCTCTCCGTTGACCGATGACGAGCTCATCACCCACACCCGTAACAACATGGTCCCGCTGCTGGCGAAAAACATCCTGGACATGCATAAGGTCAGGACCTTGGCCCTGACCTTCGCGCGTCTGGTGGAAAATCCAAAAACCGCGGATTAATCCC
Source organism: Candidatus Krumholzibacteriia bacterium (assembly GCA_023270185.1). Taxonomy (GTDB): domain Bacteria; phylum Krumholzibacteriota; class Krumholzibacteriia; order LZORAL124-64-63; family LZORAL124-64-63; genus JAGLCY01. The sequence continues at coordinate 2,307 of JAGLCY010000174.1, forward strand.
CCGACTTCCTGATCAGATCCGAAAGACTGACATTATCCTCGAGGCGCTCGAGAAGAATCTGCCGCGTCAACGAACACGCTTCCGAAATCTTCTCGGATTTCAGGCTGTAATAGACGTTGATCCCGTCCTTGCGCGTGTTCACCACGCCCGCCTGCCTGAGCACCGCCAGGTGCTGTGAGGTGTTGGCTTTGGGAATTTCCAATATCTCGGCCAGGCTGTTCACTGAGATTTCCTCACGTTCCTTGAGAATATCCAGGATTTCCAGCCGCTTGGGATTGGACAGCGTCTTGCAGAGCTCGGCCTGCATCTCGTAGAGTTTCTTTTCCATGCCGACAACCTCGAATTCCATGATGGCGCCCCTCTTTTCCCTCTCGATCCTTACAAAAAGGACCATCCCCCCGGGCAAGAAGTAGAAAATGTTTCTTCATTTCCATGGTAAACAGATTAGTCATTCATGTCAAAGTCTATTTGATGCAAATCTTAATAGATACAAATCAATCTTGTTTATTCCCCAGTATTTCAGGGGGTAAACTGAACCGCACATCTTCTTGCAGTGTAACGAGTTCTTCAGCCAACCAACCCTCTTTGGACAAATACTCCACCACCGCCTGAACCAAATGCTCGGGAGCCGAAGCTCCCGCGGTCAAACCGATCGTGGCGAGTGAGGTCAGGTTATCAGGGACAATGTCTTCCGGGCCGTCGATCAGGGTGGCGGACACCCCCAGGTTTTCCGCGACTTCACAAAGCCGCCTGCTGTTGCTGCTGCTCTGGGAGCCCACCACCAGCAGATGGCCGATTCCCTCGGCAAGCAGAACCTTCACCGCGTCCTGGCGATTCTGGGTGGCGTAACAGATATCGCTCTTGCGCGGTTCGACCAGCTTGGGATACCGCTCGCGCAGAGCCGTCACGATTTCACGGGTCTCATCCACGCTCAGGGTGGTCTGGGTGGTAAGGGCCAACTCCGCGTCGGAAGGGAAATCCAAACCGGCAACATCTTCCACGCTGGTTATCAGCGTGATCCGGCCCGGCGCCTCCCCCATGGTGCCGAGGACCTCGTCGTGGCCGGCATGACCGATAAGCAACATGTGGCGATTCTCTTCCACATTACGCACGACCTCATTGTGGACCTTTGTCACCAGGGGACAGGTGGCGTCTATGGCCCGCAGGTGGCGATTTGTCGCATCCTGCCGCACCGCCGGAGCGATGCCGTGAGCGCTGAAAACCACCATTCCACCATCCGGCACCTCATCCAGTTCATCCACGAAGATGACGCCACGGGACCGGAAATCCTCCACCACCGCCTTGTTGTGCACGATCTCCTTGCGTACGAACAGGGGTGATCCATTGGTCTCCAGCAACCGGTCCACAACCTCGATGGCGCGCTCGACACCGGCGCAGAAGCCGCGCGGATTGACGATCAACAGTCTTTTGGATGATGAAGCGGCCATTTCCACCCCAGTAAGTTGGCGCAAGGAGTTCATTGTGCAGCATATTGAAGCAACGAACCGGGATAATATAGGCCAAACTTACCGACCACTCAAATCATACCATTGCAATAGGCAATCGATCGATTGCAACTTTCCCAGGAAAACAGTTGCGAATCAATCCTGTTTGGTGTTATTATCTACGAAACGATTGAAGGACAACGTGTTTTCGTTGGACTCATGTGTTCATTTGATCGACGGCGATATAGGGAGATTTCGCCGCGCGGTCAGTAAAATGTGTATCCCCGCACTCGCAACCATTAAGGGAGACCCTCGTGAAATTTGCTCATGTGATTTTCGCCCTCGTTCTGACCCTCGGACTCGCCTCCGTCGCCACTGCCACGACCGTCATCGATTATGGCTGGGAAGACAACGGCACCGTGGTTGGTATCTATCCCGATCCGGCTCTTCCGAGCATCATAGCCACCAACGTGGCCAGTTGGGACGGCAACCCTGTCCACGCGGGGAACTTCAGCCTCAAGCTGGAAGACAACGCCCCAAGCGGCACCCCCCAGGCATTCATCGCCTTCCTGTGGAATCTGGAAGACGGTGACGAAATCACCATCGGTTTCTGGCGCTACGACGTCACCCCCGGCGCCGCGCCTTCGGTCCGCCTCTGGGGTCATTGGAACGACGAACTGCCCGACAACACCGACGGCTACAGCGGAAGCGCGAGTGGTGAGCTGGATTACGGTCCGGGAGAAGGATGGGACTACACCTCCTTCGTCTATACCGTAGCCGGCAACACCGGCCTGGTCATCGAGGCCCGGACATACAGCGTCGATGGCGACACGGTGTGGATCGATGATCTGCACATAGAGATGCCAGACCATGTCTACGCCCAGATTCCCGGCTGCAGCCCAGTGGGAACGGAATCCGAATCCTGGGGTGGCGTAAAAGCTCTCTTCCGGTAATAGTTTTCCATTCTCTCGCCCGAAATTGGACCCGGCGTAATCCGGGTCCTTTTTTATCCTAACTGGAATTTTTCCCTATTTGAATTGGCGTTCCATGAACTTGACATTTATGGTGGAGAGACTATTGTATGTCGAGTCTAGAATATTAGAATATTCGCAA
>JAGLCY010000175.1 GCA_023270185.1 Candidatus Krumholzibacteriia bacterium
TTTAACCTGCTCCAGAGCGGATTCACCAACTGGTGCCTGATGTCCAACATTCTCAAAAAATTGGGTCTGCCCGAGCAGGCCGGTCAGTAATCCTGAACGGAACCCCGGAAGGTCGATCATGAAACGGACGATTTCCTGGCTTTTCCTGCCGCTGGCGGTCCTGACGCTCGCCGCGGCACCCGCGGCCCCCGCGGAAACCACCGCCGTCCCGGACTCATCCTGGGCCCGCATCGGCGAGATCCGCAGCGACACCTTGTATGTCTCACGCAACAAGGTGATCGCCCTGGCCCTGGAACAGAACGAGATGCTGGCGGCTTCGGGCGCCATGCGTGACGCGGCGGGCGCCGACGCCCAGGGTGCCCTGCGCGCGTTCCTACCCCAGGTCCAGCTGGGCTCGTTTTTTCTGCGGTCGGACGACGCCCTGAACAGCTTCGGGTACACACTTCAGAACAGGGTCGTCACCCAGCAGGACTTTGATCCCAGGGTCTTGAACAATCCCGGCGAAACCAATCATTTCGTATCCCGTTTGCAGCTTCTGCAGCCGATTTTCAACGGCGGCATGGGTATCAACGGCAAACAGGCGGCCAACGCCATGAGCCGGGCTGCTGAATACGACCATGAGCGCGCCCGGGAAACCATCCGCTACAACACCGTTCAGGCCTTCGAGGGTCTGGCCCTGGCCAAGGCGTTTGAAGACGTCATGGTCGCGGCCGTTGCCTCGGCCGAGGGACATGTGAAACAAGCGCGGTCCATGGTCGATGCCGAAATGGCCACCGAAGCGGATCTGCTCCAGGCCAAGGTCTACCTGAGTGGTCTGCAGCAGCAACTCATCGAAGTGCGCAACATGATGGCCGTCGCCGGGGAGAACATCAAACTTTTGACCGCCGTCGACATCGACCTGCCGTTGGCCGCGGATATCAATCTGGAAGGCCGTACGGATCTGTTCTTGCCGGCCGAACTGGACTCCCTCGCCGGTGGCGAGCGAAGCGACATCATGGCGCGAAGGGAACAGGCCGACGCGGCCGGCCAGATGGTCGGCGTGGCCCAGGGAACGATGCTGCCCCATGTGAATCTCAGCCTGCAGCGCGACTTCTACAGCCAGGACAACGTGTTCGGCGACGACGCCCGCAGTTGGACCCTGGGTGTGTACGCCACCTGGGACATCTTCAAGGGCATGGAGAACATCGGTCAGATCAGGAAGGCCAAAGCTCAGAAACGGGCCGCTCAGCACATGGTCCAGTTCGAAACCCGGCAAGCCCGTGTCCAGGCAACCGAAGCCCTGCTTAGTGCCCAGGCGGCCCAGGAAAAGGTTGTCGTGGCCCGGGGCGCGGTGGACGCCGCGCGTGAAGGCCTGCGCATCGTCACGAATCAGTACCGCGAGGGCCTGGCCAGCATGGTCAACCTGCTGGACACGCAGGCCGCCGCCATCATGGCCGAAGGCAACCTCGTCCAGGCCGTTCACGATTACCAGGTCGGCATGGCCAACCTCGAATTTTCCGGCGCGGCGCCCCAGGGGGCGGAGCAATGATCAACAGGAGGATTCCTTTCATGTCTTTCCGTAAATCCATCCAGTACCCCATTCTTCCGCTGACGGTTCTGGCCGTCCTGCTGGTCATATCCGGGTGCGGCAAAAAATCCGACACGGGAAAGGCCCAGGGCAAGGACGTCAAGGGCGAGACGGTACTGGTCAGCCTCCAGACGGTACCTCGCCGGGTGATTGCCACAGGCACCATTCAGGCCGACAAGACGATCATGGTTTCCACCCGCATGATGGGCTGGGTTCGCAGGATCCATGTTGTCGAAGGCCAGTCGGTATCCAAGGGCGATCTTCTGATCAACATCGACGACTCCGACCTTAAGGCCAAGAAAGCCCAGGCTGAAGCGGGGATCGTCGAGGCCAAGGCTGTGCTCGCCAACGCGGAAAAGATGGCCGAACGTTTCGAAAAGCTCTATGCGGAGAAATCCGTTTCCAAACAGCAGGTCGACGATGTCCTGACCGGTCGGGACCGCGCCGCGGCCGGCCTTAAAATGGCGGAAGCTGGCCTGGCCGAAGTGAAGGTGCACCTGAGCTACCTGTCCATCACCGCGCCTACCGATGGTGTCGTGGCGCGCAAAATGATAGAAGAAGGAGACATGGCCAACCCGGGCATGCCGCTGATCACCCTGGAAAGCAACGGCCCCATGAAGGTCGTGGCCCACTTGGGCGAAATGGATATTTCATCGGTCAAAATAGGCGACATGGCGACTATCGATGTCACCTCGCTGGATGGCGCGGTGTTCGAGGCACCCCTGAACAAGGTTATCCGGGCGGTCAATCCCGGCAGCCGCACATATGACATCGAGGCCGCCCTCGACAACCCCGACCCTCGCCTGCGAAGCGGCATGTTCGCCAGGGTCAGCCTTGCTGTCGGTGAAAGAAAGGCCATCCTGGTCCCCAACGAAGCGGTGATCCGGCGAGGTCAGCTTACAGGCCTCTGGACCGTTCGCCAGGACGGCACCGCCCACCTGCGCTGGATCCGCCTGGGCCGATCATTTGGTGATTCAATCGAGATCCTGTCCGGAATGAGCGGAAACGAAATCGTGGTGCTGTCCACGCAGCTGCCCCTCGCCGAGGGCGACAGGGTGGTGAAGTAGGATGGACAACAACGACAACAATCTCCCCCGCTACGGTGGAGCCGCGGGTCTGGCCCAGACCTTCATCAACTCGAAGATCACACCGCTGCTTATCCTGGCCACGGTGATGCTGGGCGCTTTCGCGCTGATGCTCACCCCCCGCGAGGAAGAACCCCAGATCGTGGTGCCCATGATCGACGTATTGGTCATGATGCCCGGCGCGACGCCTGAAGAAGTCGAAAACCTCGTCACCCGCCCCATGGAACAGAAGATCTGGGAAATTGAAGACGTCGAATACGTCTACTCCTCCAGCTTCCCCAGCTTCGCCATGTCCACGGCCCGTTTTCTGGTCGGAACCGACATGGAAAAAGCCATCACCCGGATGAACAACAAGATGTTCGGCAACGCCGACCTCATGCCCCAGGGCATGATCATTCCACCGTTGATCAAGGTGCGCAGTATCGACGACGTGCCGATGATGACCCTGACCCTGTGGAGCGACCAGTACGAGGGTTATGACCTGCGCCAGTTGGCCGCCGAGTTGAAAAACGAGATCATCTCGATCAACAACGTGTCCGTAACCGAAATCATCGGCGGTCGGAAACGCAGCATCCAGATCGAACTCGATCCCCAGCGCATGGCTGCCTTCAACATCACCACGCTGGCAATCCTGCCCGCGCTGGAGATGCAGAACAAGAACCTGCCTTCGGGTGGGTTCGCCGCCGGCAACAACCAGTTCATCGTGGAGACCGGCACCTTCCTGCGTTCGGTAACCGATGTGGCGAACCTGGTCGTGGGAAGTTACCAGGAGCGTCCCGTCCGGTTGATGGACATCGCCACGATCACCGACGGACCGGACGAAATCGACAGTTACACATTTCTGGGCGTCGGGCCCTCCGGCAACCAGACGGACATCAGCGATGATTTCCCCGTCGGCTCGGAACATCCCGCTGTCACCATTTCCATCGCCAAACGCATCGGCAGCGACGCCACCCGGGTGTCCGATTCGGTGCTGGCCAAGGTGGAGCGGCTCAAGGGCACCCTGATCCCCGAAGACGTCAACATCACCGTGACCCGCAACTTCGGGGCGACGGCCAAGGACAAGGCCGAAAACCTCATATCCAACCTGGCCCTGGCCATCTTCCTGGCCGTGGTCGTGGTGTTTTTCGCGATGGGATGGCGCGGAGCCCTGATCATCTTCCTGTCCATCCCCACCACGTTCAGCATGACGCTGTTCATCTACTACATCATGGGCTACACCCTGAACCGGGTGACCCTGTTCGCGCTGATACTGGTGACCGGTATCGTGATCGACGCCACCATCATCATTGTCGAAAACATGCACCGGCATTTCCAGATGAAAGGCAACAACTCGCTGAAGACCGCTCTGGGGGCGATCAAGGAGGTCGGCAATCCCACTATCCTGGCGACCCTGACGGTGATCGCATCGATGATGCCCATGGCGTTCGTCCGCGGACTGATGGGTCCCTACATGCGGCCCATGCCCGTCGGCGCCTCGCTGGCCATGGTCTTCAGCCTGCTGGTCGCGTTGACCATCTCGCCCTGGCTGGCGGTGCGTCTCCTCAAGCCGAAACAGCATTGGCGCGACGACATGGTGGGCGATGGTACGCTCGCCGGTGAAGGCGCCGACAGCTACAGCCTGCACCAGACACCGATCTACAAGGGCTACAACAAGATTGTCAGACCCCTGATCGATTCGCCGCGCAAGGGCGTCATTGCCCTGCTGATCGTGACGGGCCTGACGGTGGCTTCGACCTTCCTGTTCGTGACCCGTACGGTGCAGGTCAAAATGCTTCCCCTGGACAACAAGAGTGAATTCCAGGTCATCATCGACACGCCCGAAGGCACGACCCTGGAATCCACCACCCAACTGGCGCGGGAAATCGGCGACTACCTGGCCACCGTTCCCGAGGTGATGGACTACGAGATCTACAGCGGCATCGCCGCGCCGGTGAACTTCAGCGGCCTGGTCCGCCACTACATGATGCGCCAGGGCCCCAACGTGGCCGACATCCAGGTCAACCTGGTCGACAAGTCCCAGCGCAGCGACCAGAGTCACGAGTTGGCCAAGCGTGTGCGCGGTCCGATCATGGAACTGGCCGCTCCCTTCGGCGCCGCGGTGAAGATCGTCGAGGTGCCGCCCGGCCCACCGGTTCTGTCTACCCTGGTCGCCGAGGTCTACGGCCCCACCTTCGAGGGCCGAATCGAGGCCGCCAAACAGATCAAGGAAATCTTCGAGAACACACCGGGTGTCGTGGACATCGACTGGTATGTAGAGGATGACCAGACACGTTACGAAGTGGTCGTCGACACTGACCGCGCCGCCGTGCGGGGCGTCAGCACCCAGCAGGTCAGCATGACCCTCAACGTGGCGCTCAACGGTTACGACGGCGGGCGGGTGCACATGGACGCCGCGGCCGAACCGGTGCCCATCAACGTGCGGCTGCCGCTGGCCGACCGTTCCAGCGCCCAGACCCTGAGGGACCTGTACATCCACAGCCAGGCCGGCACGCTTATTCCGTTGTCGGACGTTGTAAAGGTAAAGGAGTCGGTCAATTACAAGAGTCGTCACCGCCGCAACCTGAAATCGGTGGTCTACGTGACGGCCGACGTGGCGGGTGAACTTGAGTCGCCGGTGTACGCGATCCTCGACATGAAAAAGAAGATCGCCGAACTGACCATGCCGGACGGCACCCGGATCGAACAGTTCTCGACGGTTCAGCCTCTGACCGAAGAAAACTACGCCATGAAGTGGGACGGCGAGTGGCACATCACCTACGAGGTTTTCCGCGACCTGGGGATCAGCTTCGCGGTGGTGCTGATTATCATCTACCTGCTGATCGTCGGCATGTTCCAGAACTTCACGGTGCCGATCCTGATGATGATTCCCATCCCGCTGACGCTGGTGGGCATCATCCCCGGCCACCTGATGTTCGGCGCTTTCTTCACCGCGACGTCGATGATCGGGGTGATCGCCCTGGCCGGCATCATGGTCCGCAACAGCGTGCTTCTGGTGGACTTCATCGAAGCGCGCTTGAAAGACGGACTGGAATTGAAGGAAGCGGTCATCGAAGCGGGCGCCGTGCGGTTCCTGCCCATCGCCTTGACCGCCGGCACCGTGGTCACCGGTTCGTTCGTGATGGTCTTCGACCCCATCTTCCAGGGCCTGGCCATTTCACTGATGATGGGTTCGCTTCTTTCGACCGTACTGACAGTCGTGGTGATCCCGTTGTCCTACTATCTCTACAAACTTCAGGTGGAAAAAAACTCCTGATGTTGATTTTGTGTTTCAGGTATCAAGATCTTTCGGGGAAGGAAATCACATCCTTCCCCGAAATTTTCGACCTGCGATTCCAGGATGAGGACTGAGGGAGGCTCCAATCACCAATTTGGCAATTGTATCTTTTTTGTGACACTTTATAGGTATTAAATGTTAAAAACTGGGTTATTTTCTATATTTTTACCGTAAGAAACGCCAAGATTAAGGATTTTTCCATTGCTCTCAAAGTTGATTTACTCTATCCTTTGTATATGAGAGACTTCAAAAAAAGGAGTCCGCATCTAGTTCGACATCTAAATTTCACGGCCTGTCGGTATCTCCCTCCAATCCCCCACCGGCATGCCGTTGGACCGGCCGCGTTATACGGGGCCGGTCCTCTTTTTACCCTGAATGATTTTAATAGTTACGTGAGCCGGCCTGGCGCTTCCCCGCCTCGAATACCGCCAGGCGGTCACGATAATGGGCATCGGTGGGATCGCGTTCGATGGCGAGATTGACCCAGCGGATCGCCTTGGTGTACAGCCCTCGTTTGTAGTAGGTCTCCGCCAGAGTGCCGATGATCCGGGCATCCTTGTCACTGAACACCATCGCCCGCAGCGCGCAACGCGTCGCTTCCTCGAGTTCCACCCCCGCGCCCACGGCCGTGCGAGCGAACCCGTCGAGGCCCAGCACTTCCCGGTCATCCAACCGGACCATGGTGCGATAGGTCTCCAAAACTCCCAGGGTGTCACCCCGGCTTTCCTGGAAAAGGGCGATCTCCATCAGACCCTCGGTCCGGTAGGCGAGAACTTCCTCGGTGGGATCGGGAACCGTGTACAAGGTGACGGCCTGCAAAACCAGGTGGTCGGATAAATCTCCCCGGCCGGCTTTTTCCTCGAGCTCGGCCAGACCCAGCATGCCGCGGGCTACGGTTCTGGTATCGGCCTTGTACCGCAGGTTCATCAGGCGGCGATACTGCACGTTCGCCTCATGGTACTGGCCGCGTTCGGCGTGCCGGCGGGCCAGATCCAGCAGAACTTCAGGATCTTCCGGAAAAGCGGCTTTGCGGTCGGCGAGCACCCGGTCGATGGTCCGATTTCCGCGCCAGGAGCGGACAATCTCCAGGAATTCATCAGATGAACGATAACCCGTGAAACGGTCAATCTCGTCACCCGCGGTATTGCACCATACAATGGTCGGCAGCAATTCGACCTTGAAAACCGCCTTGAGGGAGGCGTATTCGGGTTTGTCGACATCCACCTGGAAAGTCACCACCTCGGCCAGTTCGGTGATGACCGCTTTTTCGTTGAAGACCATCACGTCGAGCAGCCGGCAGGGCCCACACCAGTGGGCGGTGAAATCGATGAGCACCGGCTGATCGTTCGTCCGCGCCTGTTCGACGATTTCCGTCCAGGGCTGGTCCTTGATCCAGGGAACACGGGGAGCTTTCCGGTTGGGATCGGGAGGCGCGGCTTCACCGAACGCCGGGCCGGCGGCCGGCGTCACGGCGCCCAGCACAAGGCAGGCCGTCAATCCCCATTGTTTGATATGTCGCTTCATCGCCGCCCCTGATTCCCGGATCTGCCGCCTTCATCTATCCGGCGCTGAAATTCCACGATGGATGGATCCAGCCCGGGCAGGGCCATCACCGACCGGAACATCCGGTTGATGCTTCTCTTGGAATCCTCGAGTTGCGGATTGACCTGAAGACTATTCTGATAATCCCGCACCGACTCCTTGTATAGCCCCAGGGCCGCCAGGGCGGATTGCCTGGCTGACGCGGTGTCGTTTTTTGCCATCGCGGCGCGCATTCTAAATGCCTGTGCATCTCCCAGCCATCTCTCGCAAATACCCAGGTTCATCCAGGACCGGTAGGACCGTGGATACAGCTCAGCGGCCTGTCGGTGAAAATCGCGGGATTCATGCAGAAGCGGTTCCGCCCTGCTGAATGCGGCGTCCGCCCGTGCCCAATCGTTTTTCTCTTCCGCGGCCGACCCGGCATTGACCAGGGGCTGAGCCCGACCCAACAGGAAGGCTCCCATCCGCTCGTTGAAATCCACCTCGTCGGGACCCAGTTCGCATGCCCGGCGGAAACACCGCTCGGCCTGGGCCGGATCCGGTTTCCGATCGGCATAGGGGCGGGATTGGATCAGACCCTGGTTGAACCAGTCCCGGGCCAGCCAGCTTTCGTCGCCCAGACCGAACCAGTCGACATTGACCACGACAAAAAGGGCGGCCAGAAAACCAAGTGGAACGACCAGGGCCCGGCGATCGCGGGCTTTCCAAAGATTGACCAGGACAGCCCCGCCCGCAGCCGCGAATAGCGCCAACAGGGGCAGCAACGGCAAGCGGAACCGGGCATTCACGAAAAACGGCAGGATAGCCGCGGCCTGGATGAGAACAACCCACAGCAGGAGATTCCCCCCGGGCTGCCAGCGCCGGTAGTATGCCAATCCAAGGATCGCCACCGGCAACATCAACCAGGTGGCCGGCCACCAACGGGCCAGCGGGAAAACGCCTTCTTCCCTCGCGAACCACATCGGATTGATGTTGTTGCGGCCTTCCTGGGCATTCACCAGCAGCAGGGCTTTTTTCCCCAGCAGCATCAGCGCGCGGCCCGGGTTCGCGGCCATCCATTTCAGGGCCCGGCCGGTCAGATAGCCGGAGGCCTGACCCGGCGTGTCGGCGCCTGCTTGCCGACTTTGCAGTTGCAGATCGTCCCAGAGAGCCCCCACAGGAATGGCGGAGACGCCATCGGCCACGTCGGAATTTCCGGCGACCAGATTCGGACCCAGGTTGGCGCTGATCAACGAGAATTCCCCGTACTTCAGGTTGTGTATGGTGGCCGGGGAAACAGCGAGCAGGAAACCCCCGAGCAACAAGGCGATCGAACCGGAGCTGACCACTCGTTTTCCTGACCGTCCCCACCACCATTGCCACCCCGCCACGGCAACGATCAGCAACATCAGGTTGGGCCTGCCAAGGGCGGCCAGGCCCATCAGCAATCCCGCGAAAAACTGGGTCCGGCCCTCTGCTTGGGTCTTGCCGGCCACGATCCTCAACACCATCAGCAGAGCGCCCAGCATCAGGGGTGTGGTCCAGGTTTCACCCAGAAGCTGGGTTTCGAAAAAGGGCAGGATGGGCAACAGCGCGGTGATCAACGCCCCACTGAAGGCAATCCGCGGCGTGAAGACAAGACGACCGACCGCGAAGGTCAGCAGCACGGTGACCGAACCGACCAGCATCTGCAGAATCAGGACCCCGGTCATGGAAAAACCGACCTGGTAGAACCAGGAAAGCAGATAGGCGTAAAATGGCGGTTTGAAAAAGGCCTGGGCCTGGAAAACCTTGCCCGCGGCCAGGGTCCGGGCCCAGATGTCGAAGAAGGAAGCATCGACCACGGGTGTGTGAAGGAAGGCGGATTTCGAGGCCAGCAGCCAATAAACCACCCGGAAGAGGAGCGCCGCGGCAACCAGGATAGCAGCCTCGCGGACGGGGAACGGTTCCCGGGCGGGGTGGGTTTTGGCGGGGCGGATTTTGGCGGAGCGAGTCATCGACTAATCCCGTCGTCGTTGGCCAGAACCGGTGCGAGTTGGGCAGCCAACAGGGCGGCCATCAACTGGTGGCCCGTATCTGTCAGGTGAATACCATCGCGCATGATAAGCAGCTTGGGGGGGGCCGCTGCGGCAAACAATTCCGCGGCGTCGAGCAGTTGGGCATTCGTGTTTTCGCACACGTCGTGGACGACATCCAGATATTCCCCGTGCAGAGCAACGGCATCGTCCCCACGGACCAGATAGCGGGTCTGCAGGATTCGCGCCCGGGCTTCCTGGGTCAGGTTCGAAGGGGCGGCAATCAGAATCACCCGTGTGCCTCCCGCTTGGAAATCATCGACAATGGCCTGAAGATTTTCCCGATACTGATCCACCGGCACCCGCAGCGGGGGCGGGTCGGGCATCTTTTTAAAGAGAAGGGCCAAACGTGGGCTCGATCCCTTGATGCGTTCGGCGTAATCCCGATCGGTGATGCCTGTGGCCCGCCAGTGATCGTTCCAACCGTAGTAGATCACCGCCACGTCCGGCTCCAGCCCCAAAAGCTGCTTCGCCAGCCAGGCGTGTCCCTGCCATGTGGTATAACCCAGTACCGCGGCGTTCCAGACTTCGACATCATGACCGCGAAGGGAATCCTCGAGCAGGACCGAATAGGGCGGGATGTTCGTTGAAATCTTCGAGCAGGAATCGCCCATGACCAGGATGCGGCGGCGACTTCCCTTGGGCGGGATCTCGACATCGG
>JAGLCY010000176.1 GCA_023270185.1 Candidatus Krumholzibacteriia bacterium
AGTGAACAAACTGGCCGCAACTGACACGGCCCATCTTGCCAACAATGAAGTTATCTTGATTGAACCGGCTGAGTGATTCGAGCCTGCTCATTGATGCAATCCCTTGATCCTCAACATCAACGGGTGGTCGAAATGATCTCCCTTATGGCTGTCAGGGTGGTGTCCCCGGTGACCGCCCAGGCGTGTTGGTTGTGCGGGAACAGGCGCTCCGCCTGTCGCGCCACAACGCCGTACTCACGTCGGCAAAGTTGGGCCAGGGGGTTGTCGGGTATCACCCCGGACAACCCGAGCCCCAGGAGCAGATTCCTGGACTCCTGTGGGTCGAGAAGGCTTTCGACAAAGGCTCCCAATAGCTGGATTCGCGCAAGGGCTTCCTCTGCCGGAGTGGGGGCTTCATCCCTGATACGAGCAGTCACTTCCCTGACCAATTCAATGACCTTGGCTGTGTCTTCGGGCCGGTTGATTATTTGGATCCGGGGCAGGGCGGCCGCTCCGACGGGCTGGATCCAGACCTGCACACTCACGGAATCGAGGTCCGCGAGATGGACCGCTACCTGCAATCGCCTCTCGAACAGGCGTTCGAGCACCAGAAGGTCGATCATGCCCAACGGCGGACTGACAGTCGTCGGACTCGGTGGGAACATGAATTCCACGAAGGCAACGGTGGAGGTGCTGTCGTGAACCACATGACCCACGACGTCGATTTTCCGGTCCGGGGAAACGGGATGGGGCCCGGGCTCTGCCTTATCGTTTCTGCCGAAGTTGTCATCCAGGATTTCCTGGATTGTTTCGCGATCGACATCGCCTGTGACCACGATTTGGAAATTTCCCGTGCGGCACAATTTGCGGTGTAACTTGTTAGCCCCCTTGACCGACCAGTCAGTGATGCTTTCGGTATCCGGACAAACCCATCCGGCAATGGGGTGGTCCGGTCCGAAAACCGTTCCCAGCAGCCAGGAATAGGATTTGATTGCCGGGAAATGATGGTATTGCCTAACCATTTCCCGACTATCTTCCGCCAGCCAGGTAAACGCGAAGGGGTTGAGGTGGTCCACGTCAATTCGCTTGTGCATGGCGGCAGATACGTCTTCGAATTTTTCCGTCGGGCCGTGCGCGGTGATTTTCAGAGAATTCACGCTCGCGTCAATCCAGGTATTCCACCCCGGCCCCTCTCCTTTAGGGGCAATACGGCTGCCCTTGTAGTCATAACCCGTATTGGCAAGGACCTGGTATAGGATCAGCCGCCCGGGAGAACGGCTGCGGGCCTCCTCGGAGAGGGCATCGAAGGTTCGGACTCCTCCGATGTAAACCTCGTTCGCCCCGGGCAGAGTGTGGATGTGGACCGGGATTCCATTGGACAGCACCAAGGATTCCATCCCGCCGATGCTTTCGACCTCAGAAAGAACGGGCTCGATATCGGCAACCCCAAGGCCCGTGGTTTCCGCGTAGTCAATCAGATAGGGATTGATCCTGATCCGCAGGAAACGGTTCCAGAGGAATAACTGGGTGTTCTTGGGAGGATGGCCCGCGGCAAATGCCATGAAGGCTCGAGAGGGGGTGAATTGTTCCGCGAAAAATTTTCTGATCTTTTCATGATCGAGGGAGTCGACCATGGCCGCCATCAGGTCAATGTCCGGCAGTTCCCTGTCATCCGCCAGACTCTGGGCCCGCCAGACAGCCCTTGGGTGAGGTAGTGACAATCTTTCCCGCAGTTCTTTCACATGGGTTTTTCGGTTGCGCTCGAAAAACCAGCTGTCGCGTACCCGGTGGTATACGGTCCGGACCTCGTCATAAAACTGTTCGCTGGCCTTGTTCGCGGCCTCCTGGTCAGTCCGGTGTGTACTCCATCGGCCCTCCACATGGATGATCAGCAGGGCCTCATCATCAAATATCCACAGGATCGGGTTTCCGTTTTCCTGCTCCATGATGGTCTCCGTCAGATGGACTATGGTGGCTTCTTCGGGAGTTCCGTAAGGCAGGCGGAAGCCCACTGCCAGATGGTCTTGTTCGTCATCGGATCGGGTGACGAAAC
>JAGLCY010000177.1 GCA_023270185.1 Candidatus Krumholzibacteriia bacterium
TGGAATGGAACCGACAACGGGAAAAGCTGCTGTCCCGCACGAGAACTCTCAGTTCCTCCAGCAGACCCCAACGGTCCGGCAGGGTGAAATCACCTAGTTCCTGCTGACGGGCCAGCGGCGTGCCGGGAACCACGGTGGTTGTCAAGGCGCCCACGAAAGGGGGATTCATTTTCGTCAGGATCTCCGCGGTTTTAGCCGCGTGAACGGCGGACCTTTCAACACCGCCCAATCCGAGCATCACCATCACCGAGTGGCGGAGCCCGGCCTCGCGCAGGCGACCGGCGGCAGCGACAGCCTCTTCCGCGGTCGACCCTTTGACCACACGCTCCAAGACCACATCGTCGCCGCTTTCCACGCCATGGTAGACGATCCCCAGACCGAGCTTCCGCAACCGGGCCAGTTCTTCGGGAGTCTTGCGCAGGATGCTGCGGGCATCACCGTAGATGCCCACCCGGCGCACGGTAGGGATCTTATCCCGAAGCATTTCCAGGATCTGGACCAGATGATCGAAGGGCAGGATGAGGGCGTCGCCATCGCAAAGAAAAACCCGGCGGATGGTCATGCCGGCAGCGCAGATCCGGGCGGCTTCGTCGATGTCAGCGGTGACGGTAGCCATCGATTTGACACCGAAACGCTGCTCGTCCAGGTCGTACATGGCACAGTAGGTGCACTTGTTATGACTGCACCCCACGGAGATCTGCAATAGCAGACTTTCCGCTTCACTGGGTGGGCGGAAGATGCGTCCGACGTGGTCCAAGTTCGTGTCTCCCTTTCAATGTCCATCCGGCTTTGGGCTTTCCTGGAGGGTTTTCCCGCAGGGTTGAACAGCGTAAATTTCCTATAATCAATAACTTTCGAAACAATAACTAATCCCGTAAAGTATCACGGAACTGTGGACATTTAGGACCTATAATCAAAAAATGCTATTTACAGAATATATAGATATTTCTAAATTGAAGTCCTAGTGAAACCGAATACAAATTTACCCGTAGGATTCGGGATACAAAACGTATCAGGCCGGGACCATTACGTCAGATTGACTTAGGGCGAGAGTCACTCATCGACAGGTTCCGGCCTTCTTTTTTAGCCGTTTTTCTCCAGTCCGACAAAAACCCCGTCAACAATGATCACCTGATCCAGGTCCGGCCCCAGCAGCCGCACTTCCTTGACCTGCACCTTCGGTTGGGTTTCCGGGATGAAGACGCGGTCCAGGTGGATGACAGCGTCGGGTCCCGAAAAATCATCCGGCCCGACGGTGCCGCCGAAGTGGTCGCTGCGTCCGAAGGCGATGTGCAGGCCGAGTTTTTCGTCCAGCAGGATGGAGCCCGTGGGCTTCAGGCCGAAATCCCCTAGAACACCCAGGCCGAGTTCCGCCAGGTTGGCGTAGGCCGGCTCGCGTTTGAGATGGTCCGCTTCCTTGTCGCTCGCGGGACCGGAAGTCAACACTTTCACGGCCTTGTTGCCCTTGATCTCGTAAAGAACCACCTCGTCGTCGATCTGCACCGGCAGGATGCCTTGCGAACCACTGGGATCGCCTGCTCTTTCACCCTCGTAGGGCACGATGTAGGCCTCGCCGGAGGGCAGGTTGCCCGCCACGCCGTTGTCGGGAAACAATCCGCCGGAAGCATGTCCTTTGTTGTGCCTCAGATCCAGGACCAATTCATGGTCGGTGTCGTCGGCAACAAAGGAGAAATGGGCGGATTCGGCTCGGTCCAGAAGCTCCTTGAGCAGATTCACCCGCCGGTTGATTTCCCCGTAGTCCAGGCGCAGGGCGGGGATCATCGAGGGCAGGAATCCGGGCATGGTGGCCGCCCGGAATCCGCCACCGCGGGTGGCGACCTTCAGCGGCGCCGTGGCGGACAGTTCGGTGGGGGCCAGGACCATGGTATGGGTGGAAAAGAGATCGGAGAAAGGGCGGCTGTCCCAATGGGATACCTCGTCAGCATGATCCGGCACTGTTTTTCCATCGCCGGGATGGCAGGCGTCCGGCAGATCAGCGTTGTTTCCCCCGGCATTGGGGTACCAGGCCAGGGTGATGTGGTCCAAGCCAAGGTTGTCCTGCTCGGAAACCAGCTTTTTGTACCAATCCGCGGCCATTTGGCGGCGTTCGGCCCAATCCGGGTTGTCGGCCAGACGCTCGTCGGGCAGATCGACGATGATGGCCAGCCCCAGATCGGCCTCGGTCGGCTGGAAAACACGCTCTATGAGCAACCTAAGGTCTTGTGCGGAAAGGGATTCTGGCATGAGAGGTCCACTCCGGGGCAGGGGCTGACTGGTTCAGGATTGCGGTGTACCACATCCGGTTTATGTCTTATTGTACAGGAAGACCATTACAATATCGAGTCAAGCATCCGGCCACTGCAAGGAGGCAGCCATGAGCCAGGACCGCGAGACCAATCTCGCTCTATTCATTGATTTCGACAACGTGGCGATCGGGGCCCGCGATTCCGGGCAGCGCTTCGAAATCAAACTTCTGCTTCAGCGCATCCTGGAAAAAGGCAAGATCATCGTCAAGAAGGCGTATGCGGACTGGCATTTCTACAAGGAATACATGTCGCCGCTGCACGAGGCAGCCATCGAGTTGATCGAGATCCCCATGCCCAAGATTTCGGGCAAGAACAGCGCCGACATCAAGCTGGTGGTCGACGCCATGGACCTCTGTTATTCCAAGGAACACATCGACACGTTTGTCATCGTGTCCGGCGATTCGGATTTTTCGCCCCTGGTGTCCAAGCTGCGAGAGAACAACAAGCGGGTCATCGGCGTGGGCGTGAAGAATTCGAGCAGCCGGTTGCTCATCGGCAACTGCGACGAGTTCATCTTCTACGATGATATCTATCGCCAGCGATCAGGCCGCCTGAGCCGTTCGGGGGTCGACGTTCCGCCCGAGAAACGCGAACTGTTCGATTTTCTGGTCAAGACGGTGCAGAGTCTGCTGCTGGAATCCCGCGGCGTGCTCTACTCCTCGCTGATCAAGGATACCATGACGCGCAAGCAGCCCGACTTCAACGAACGGACCCTCGGTTATTCGACCTTCGGGGATCTTCTGGAGGAAGCCCGGGGATTGGGGCTTCTCAATGTGGAGAGGGACGCGGCAGCCGGGGGTACGTGGGTGGTCCGGGGGCTGGGCGAGGGCATCGCCATCGAGAAAGCGAGCAGCGGAAACGGAACCAGCCGGTCTTCGCGCAGGCGCCGCCGGCCGGGACGTGGCGGTGGATCGCGGGATCGCAAGGACGCCGCCGCGACCGGGACCAAGGCGGAGACCGCGGGGAAGGCAGCCCAGCCCGAACAGAAGGTCGAGGGGAAGCCGACCGGCAAGGCGGCCGCGCCAAAGCCGGTAGTGAAACCGGAAGACAAATCGGGTGGGAAACCGGTGGCCAAAAAAACACAGGCGAAAAAATCCACACCCAGGAAAGCGCCGATCAAAAAGACCACCACCAGGAAGGCGGTGGGCAAGAAGCCGATCACGAAGAAGGCCGCGTCGAAAAAGACAGCCAAGAAGGTAACGAAAAAGACTTCCAAAGTGCAGGTGAAGGCGCGGGTGAAGGCGCCGGCGAAGGCGCCGGCGAAAAAGACCGTGAAGAAAAACACGAAAAAGGCCGTCTCCAAACCCGCCGCCGGGAAAAAGACGTCCGGGAAGAAATGACCTGGCGGCCAATGGTTGAAGGTTGTTTGCGGATGGGGATCATCCAGTGGGTTTGCGGATACTGAAAGTCTGCACGAGCCGCTCCTGGGGCGG
>JAGLCY010000178.1 GCA_023270185.1 Candidatus Krumholzibacteriia bacterium
TCCGACCCGTCGGCATTGGAAACGTCCAGGGTGACGGAGTAGGATCCCGCCGCGGTATAGGTGTGGTCCGGATTCTGGGCGGCCGAGGTGCCGCCGTCGCCGAACGTCCAGTACCAGCTCGTGGGAGTATTGGAGGACTGGTCGGTGAAAGCCACCACCAGCGGATAATCGCCGCTGGTCGGCGTGCCGGCGAAAGCCGCCACCGGTGGATAAAGCACCGGCGATCCGCCACCCACGGCCGCGGCCGCGTCGACCATGCCGTAGCCGGAATAACGATCCCAGCCCGACCCGGATTCGACGTTGACGATGTCGAACGCCGTGCTGGTCAGCTGCGCCCGCACCTGATCCGGCGTGTAGTTGGGGAAAGCGCTCTTGATCAGGGCGCAGACACCGGCCGCGTAAGGTGTGGAGCAGGAAGTACCATTGAAGAACATGTCGTAGTCGCCGGAGTCGTAGCCCGCGCTGCCGCTGATGTCCGTCGTCGGCACGATGGTCGGAGCGATGATGTCCACGGCGCCCCGGTCATCCTGGGTGGCCGGACCGTAGTTGGAACCCCACCAACGCTCACCGTCGCAGGTGTAGCCGTTGGGATCGGCGCTCACGCCCGGGTTCAGCTCGGTTGACAGGCTCGAAGAGCGCTTACGATCCCCACAGGGGGAAGCCGCGCCCACGCCGATCACGTACTGGTTGATCGCCGGGTAGCTGATGACGCTGTTGTTCTCGTTGCCGGTGGCAGCCAGGATCGTACATCCGGCGTTGTGGGCGTAGAGAAGAGCCGCGTCGGTGGCCGCGTCGGAACTGATGGCAGCCCCGAGGCTCATGCTGATCACATCGGCCCCGTTGTCCGCCGCGTAATAAATGGCGTTGGTAATCGACGAGAACGACATGCTGCCGCGCCGGTCGGCGACCTTCAGAGGCATGATGGTGCAACTGCCGGCGATACCGATGATGCCGGTATTGTTGTTGGCCACGGCGGCGGTCACGCCCGCGCAGCATGTGCCGTGACCAGCGGTGCGGCTGTCATCCATGGGATTGGTGTCGTTGTTACCGAAGTCGTAGCCGGCCATGCAGTTCAGATCGGCGTGATAGATATCCACACCGCTGTCGATGATGGCGATGATAACCGAAGGGTCACCGTAGGAAGTGTTCCAGGCCGCTTCGGCATTGGAGTCGAAACCAACCGTTCCCACCGTGGGTCCGGTGTGGGTGTATGAGGACCAGTCGTAGGAAATCATCTGGGCGGTGTTGTTGTGACCCCAGTGATCGTCATACAGGGGATCGTTGGGAGTGGCCGCCGGGAAGGCGATCCAATCCGGGGAGGCGTGTTCCACCGCGGGATCCCTGGCCAGACGGTCGGCCAGCTCGACCATGTCGCCATCCGCCACATGCATCATGAACCAACGGTCGGCGCCCACATCCAGGGCCTTGTCCTGGTTTTGGGGCCTGATGAACGGCCGCTCGATCATGCTTACGCCGGCTTCGACGGCGATCGCGTCCACGGAGGCGATACCGGTGCGGGCGCCGGACATCTGGGCGCCTTTTTCAAAGGGGATTCCCTGCCTGGATTGTTCCATTCCCGCCGCGCGGAATTTCACCAGGACCCGACCCTGTACGTAGGGAATGACCTCATCGGCCGTTCTGGTGAAACCATTCTGGACCGGGACAAAAGTGCGGGTATCGGGGGCGGCAAAGGCAATAGAAGCAACTGCCAGGGCGAGGATCAACAGAAGGGCGAAAAATCTTCGGTGCGATAACATTCAATCTCCGTTCGGCTATTGGCGCGAGGTTGGTTTGAGGTTTCCCCTCCTCATCCTAGGACCCCAGACATCCGAATAGCTCTGCCATCCTCCTTTCAGAACAAATCCC
>JAGLCY010000179.1 GCA_023270185.1 Candidatus Krumholzibacteriia bacterium
GCATAGGTATAGGAATCGATGGTGGAGTTCTGGTCACGCCAGCCGCCAACCAGCCTCAGTTTGGGTGCATCCTTCTTGCCGCCCAGGGCCTTTTCCACCGAGGCGAAGTATTCATAGACCTGGTCATCACGTGTTTGTCCGCCCGGCTCGCCCGCGAACAGGAGTGAACCATAATCATGGTCGCCAAGGGTGGCGCCCACTTCAAGCCAGACCTGGACGGGCCCCAGAAGTTTCAGGGCGGCAAAAGCATCGATTCCTTCGTGGGCATAAGCGTCGAGAAGAGGGCTGTCGAATACATCTTCGGCCACATAACGGGGAAAGTCCGACAGATTCCAGCGTGAGTCCACCCAACCCCGCACGGCAACTCTGTCGGACATCCCCTTAGCAAGGTTCAGTCGCGCCGCCACCTGGGAGATGGAGGGGAGATTAGGGGTCTCCCAAACCGACGACGCGACCGAGTCGTTGTAGTACTTGGCGCCATAGCGGACCGAAAGGCCGACAGTAGCGCGGGATTCGAAATAACGCTGGATCTCCAGTTTGCCGTTAGGCTCTATATAACTCTCCTCAGGCAACTCCCCGTATGTCCGGATCCGCAGAGCAGCGAATCCCTTTGTCATGTAACTGGCCCCCAGATTCCGCTTGAAGGCCAGGTAGGTGTAGAACTCCGTGTAGTCGTAGACCTGGTAATAGTCCTCATAGCCCCGGTAGGAGAATTGTGCTCCCGCGCTCAGGCGCTTGAGGTGATCCCGGGAACTGCGGAACCATTCGGCCCCGACCCCGTGTCGCATATTGCCCAGCTGGGTCTCTTTTCCGAACTGGCTCGCGTTGCCCTCGTAGCCCAGCTTGAAGGTCTGACCCGATTCGCTGTCGGCTCCGAAAATAGAAGAAAGACGCAGGGATTGTGACAAGTAACCCGCCGCGGTGTCGTTCCTTACTCCCAAGGGATTTTCCAGGTAACCGGTACCGATGATCAAACTGCCCGTAATATCGGCTGCATGTGCGCTCAGCCCTACCAAGGCCAGACTGAGCGCGGTCAGCAGTTTGATTAAGGGCCGACTCATATTGAACCGAATTACCTTCCCCCAAATCGGGTGGATCCTGCATAAAACGGAGTAGGCGAAACCCCGTCCCTGGCTTTTGGACTAGCGGCGACCCCCGCGTCGATCATGGGACTGGGAAGAGCCGGAACCGGAACCGGGACCTTCACCCGGAGAATCTCCAGCGCTCATGCCGGGACCGAAGCCGGTACCGTTAAAGAGGCCCTCGCCCATGCCCGTGCCATCGCCGGGACCATAGTGATTGCCATCCATGCTGGTCATAGCCGCGAAAAAGTCGTCACCCAGATACTGTCGGAACAGTTCGCTGTACTTGTGAGCCCAGCTGTTCATCATACCGGTACCGTCTTCGGGTTTTACATAATCGGGGTCAAGACCGTTTGGGATGCCGTCGCCGTCCGCGTCGGGGGCAAGATCATTGAAGCCGTCCCCGTCCTCGTCGATGAATCGGCACATGCTCGCGCCGTTTCCATCACCGTGGTCTTTATCCTGGGCATTCGCGCCAGCTGCCAGCAGCACGGTCAGCAAAATCGCCAAAAGGATAAGAATGGGTTGTTTCATGGAGTATCCTCTACATGGAATACATTGTGATCGGTTCCCCCTAAAGCGGTTCCTTCCCCTATCCGGATGCAACCCCCGTTCCTAAGAAACCGGGGCCGAAGTGATTTGTTAAAACATTTTATTACAAGTGATTAAAACAAAAATGACAGCAAGAATCAGGTGGAATACTGTCCGGTTCGCAGAAATCTGCGACCCCGCGGGGTTTCATTTCGCAGAAAGCTGCGACCCCGCGGGGTCCTCATCTTTCCATTTACCAAGCTTGTAGCGCAAGCCGCTCTCGGTCATGCCGAGGTGCCGGGCGGCGCTGCTTTGGTTTCCGGAAAAAACGGCCAAAGTTTCCAGGATGATCTTCTTTTCCAGGGTTTCCAGCCAACGGGACAAATCTCCCTGAACCATGTCATAGGTGGGCAGATCGCCGGTGTCACTTTTCTGTTCGCCGGTCAGGGAGGACGGCAGGTCTGCCGTGTGCACGATCCGGTTCGTGGCCATCACCACCGTCTGCTCGATGATGTTTTCCAGTTCCCGCACATTGCCGCGGAAATCGTGGGTCATGAGACACGCCATGGCCTCGGCGCTGAAGGCGCGGGCCGGACGTTGGTACCGTTTGGCGTACCGATCGAGAAAGTGGGCCACGAGCTCGGGAATATCATCGCGCCGATCACGCAAGGGGGGCAATTGGAGGTTGACCACGTTCATCCGGTAGAACAGGTCCTCGCGAAAGATCTCCTTGGAAACCATCAATTCGAGGTCCCGATGGGTCGCCACGACAACCCGCACATCGGCCATCAGAACCGCGTCGCTGCCGACGGGCGTGTATTCCCGTTCCTGGAGAAAGCGCAGAAGTTTGACCTGTACGGCACCCGAAATGTCACCGATCTCATCCAGAAACAGGGTACCTCCCGCCGCCTGGGGAACACGGCCGGGACGGTTGCGGTCAGCGCCGGTAAAAGCGCCCTTGACGTGGCCGAACAGTTCGCTTTCCAACAGGGTCTCGGGCAAAGCCGCGCAGTTTACCGCCACAAAAGGGCCTTCGGCGCGGGGGCTCAAGTCGTGCAATGAGCGCGCCAGTAATTCCTTGCCGGTGCCGCTTTCCCCGCGGATCAATACAGTGGCGTCGGTTTCGGCGGCCCGGGCGGCCCGCGACAGAAGCGCTCGCATGGACTCCGATCCACCCAACAGCCGGAAGCCGGCCGTGGTTTCCTCCAGGCGGCGGCGCAGGGTGCGATTTTCCTTCAGCAAGCGGCCCATATCCAGGGCGCGCTGAACCACGACCTCCAGCTGGTCCAGATCGATGGGTTTGGTCAGGAAATCGAGAGCGCCCTTTCGCATGGCCTCCACCGCTCCCTCGATGGTCCCGAAGGCCGTCATGACGATCACCGCGATGTCCGGTCGCAGTTCCCTGCATTTTTCCAGAAGCTCCACACCCGACAGACCGGGCATGCGCAAATCGGTGAGGATCAGATCCACCGGCTCACCTTTGACCATGGCCAGGGCAGCCTGACCGTCTTCGGCCTGGCGAACCTCGTGACCCCACTGTTCCAGTACCTGGGCCAGGGTTTCCCGCTGTCTTTTCTGGTCGTCAACGACCAGGATCAGGCCAGGGATCATCGGATGTTCCTTTCAGTATTCGGCCGACGGATCGGCAAAGTGACCACGAAACGGGCACCCTTGTGATCCAGTCCGGATTCCGTATCCAGTGACAGGACGCCGCCCATGGCAGAAGTCATCTGGGCCACCAGGCTCAAACCCAGCCCGTTCCCTTCCGGACGTGATGTATAATACAGGTCGAAGATCCTGTCCCGGTCCTCGGGAGCGACTCCCGGTCCGTCGTCGGCCACCACCAATTCCGCGACATCCTTCCGGGCTATCAGGGAAACCAGCACCTTGCCCTTCCCGTCAATGGCCTGGGCGGCATTGTTCATCAGGTTTTGGAGGATTTCCACCACGAACAGCCGGTCAACCTCGGCATCCATACCAGGGGCGTAAGCGGAAAAATTGATGCCGGTTGTTTCATGGGCCGCCGCCTGAATCCCCACCACATCGCGGACCAGACCGGCCAGATCGATCATCTCGAAATCCGGCTCCCGCGGTTTGGCGAAATGCAGGAACTGTTTGACGATTTCCTCGATACGACCGCTTTCCACCAGCACGTGACGGGCCTGATCATGCACCCCTTCCGGCAGCCCCGGGGTTTTTTCCAGAACCTGTGAAATCATGTGGATGCTATTGAGCGGATTACGGATCTGATGGGCCACCCCCGCGGCCAGCGAACCCATGGCCACCAGCTTTTCGGTCCGCCGGGATTCGGCCTCGCGCCGCCGCAGTTCCGCGGTAACCTTGGCCACCTCACGATCCAGGACACTCTGCCGTTGCCAGGCCAGAAACAGGACCGAAACCAGGATGACGCTAACCACCAACACGACCATCCGCAGAATCATGTGTTGATGGATATCGGCGCGCATATCCTCCAGAGGAGAGGAATCCATACCCACCCGCAGCAAAACCGGTCCCGATGGCAGTTCCACGACCCGGGCAAATTCGAAAACCCCTCCCAGCGGCGAATCGAACTCGCGTGTGGCCCATTCGGCCCCTTCCTGCAGGGGCATCAGGTTGGGATCGTCCACGGGAAAGGGAAAAGCAAGCTTGTCGGTGGACGAGGCCTGGATCCCGGTTTCGTTCTGGATCACCACGTAATGCAATCCCGGACTTTTGCCCAGAGCCTGGATCAGATGTCCGGGGCCGAGCTCACCGCGGGTGCTGATCAGTTCGTCAGCCTTGATGTTCACCACGATGGCTCCGCCGCGACTTCTGGCAGCGCCGGCGATGAACCGTCGCTGATCACCCCGGACGGAGGAACGGTAGCCCAGCCTCATGGACTTCTTTTCGCCCCGCAGCAGGGGGCCGATAAATTCCTGGGGCAAATTTTCCTGGCCCGATCCATCACTCTCCGGCTCGTGGTTGGCCAATTCCAATCGCCCATCCGCGGCGAACACGAGGACCCGGAACAGACCCATCGTATTGGCGAAATCGCGAAGCATTGCGACATCCAGATCGCCTGTCTCGTCGAGCCGGGCCAACCAAAGGGCATTGTTGACGAGCCTGCGGCTTATCTCCTTTTCCCATTGGTTGAAGGTGCCCAGGTTGTGGGTACTGCTTTCCGCCACGATGCCCGCGATGGCCCGCCCCTGCACCACCATCATCTCCTCCTGGTGCTCCACCCGCTTGCGGGTATCCCAGAGAAAAATCACGGCCACACCGACGACCACCAGCAACAGGGTGGTCAGACGGAAAACCTGACGATGACGAAAGGGCATGGTGCTCGCTCCTGATCATTCCTGATGGTAATTCGGAGTGCGGGCCCCTTGGGTGGGTCAAAGGCCGAAGTTATGATAACGTAATTTACCTTGGTTTGTCATGAAGACTTCCTTTAACTTCTTCGAACCGACCGATAACCGAAAGACGGGACCCGACGGGAAACAATGGAATCCAAGACCTCAGACAAATTCGATTTCAAATCCGCGTCCAACTGGCAGCTGGTTTTCCTTCTGCTCATGATGACCGCGGGCTACCTTTCCATCGCCGTCAGTCAGATCGCCCTGGGCCTGGCCCTGCTGGTCATGTTGTACCGCTGGGTGTTTCTCAAAGAGGCTCCGCCGATCACCGGGCTGGAGAAAACCGCCGCCCTGCTGGCGGTCTGGGCTTTGGTGATGATTCCGTTTTCCACAAATGTTCCCCAGTCCATGCTTTTTTACCGGCGTTTCTACCTGTTTACCGTCATCTGGGTGGCGGCTTCGGCAGCCACCACCGAACGCCGGCGCCTTCTGTTGCTGGTTGCCATGCTGGCCGGGTCCCTTGCCATCAGCATCTACGGTCAGATTCATCACGCCCAGCTCGCCGGCGGTTTCCTGAGCCAGCGCATGACCGTGCTCTTCAACGCCATGACCAGCGGCGCCCTGTTGATGATGGCCATCCTGGTCGCCGCCGGTTTCCTGATCGTGCCGGGCATCGGCCGCAAGTTGAAGGCGTTGATCGCCGTCGCGATATTGCCGGTTATTCTCGGCTTGGTAATGACGATGACACGCAGCGCCCAGCTGGGTCTGCTGGCCGGTCTGGGTATCATGTTCCTGCTGGCGAAGCCGCGGATATTCGTGATGTTCCTGGGTCTGCTTCTGTTGGTCACGGCGGTGTTGGCGGTGTTCGGCGAAAACCTGATGTCCGAACGAATGTGGAGCCGCGTCAATCCCCAGTACGTCATTGCCGGGGAAAATACCAGCTTGCGCCTGGAGATGTGGCGCGGCGGCCTGGAAATGGTCAAGGCCCACCCGATCACGGGGGTGGGCGACCGCGGCCTGGAGGAAATCTCTCCCGACTACTACACCAGTGAGGAAGGCCTGTACTTCGGCCACTTGCACAACAACATCGTTCAGATGGCGGTGATCTGGGGCGTTCCCGGCCTGATCTTCGGCCAGGCCTTCATCTGGGCGGGATTGTGGTTCCTGGTCAAGCGCTGGCGCGCTTTGCGACGGCGGCCCGCCGGATTACCGGGGGTACCGGCGGCGACGGGCTGGGTATTAGGCGCCATCGGGACCTGGGTCAGTTTCTATATCGCGGGATTCACCGAGTGGTATTTTGGCGACGCGGAAACCATGCTGATCTATCTGGCCATCCTCGGCTGTGCCCTCGGGACGGTGGAGCCCGAGGAGCCGGAAACGGATTAGCTGGTGGTGTCGGCCTTGGCCGCGAAACGCAGCTGGGGCAGAATGCTGACGTCGAAGATCTTCTTGTTTTCCTGTTTGACCGCGCGAATCTCCTCCACCGCCAGACGAATGCCCGCCAGTGCCGCGGTGACCTCGAAGTCGTTGTGGCGAAAACCGAAATTCCGGAGCTTCTGCATGGAGGCGATCAGCTTCGCCTCGGCCTTCAGCATACGGCTGGCGGCCAGGTGTTCGTAACCCTCGCAGGCGTCGAGCAGGCCCATCCAGAAAGCCTCGTCCCGGCCCCTGGCGAAGGCCAGGCCTTCGGTGGACTGACGAACGGCTTCACTGAAGTCGCGGCGATTGAAGGCATCGATGGTCTTGTGCAGGATGGTATCCATTCCCAGGCTCTCCTTGCCGATCGCGAAGAGCCAGCATCCTGAACACCAGCGGGTCAGCCGGCGGGCTCCTCGTCTTCATCCATGTTTTCGTCCGCCGCATCGAGGAAACGTTCCGCTTCTTCCTCGAAGGCGAACTTGGTCATATCTTCGATCCTGTCCACGTACAGGATCCCGTCCAGGTGATCGCACTCGTGCTGGATCACGACGGCCGGGAAACCTTCCAGGACGAAATCGAGCTTCTCCCCTTTTTCATTCCAGGCGACAACCTTGATCGAGGCGGGCCGCTCGACCCAACCCCGCATGCCCGGCACCGAGAGGCAGCCCTCGTACATACCCAGGCGATTGTCTTCGTCCAGAACCGTGACCTCGGGGTTGATCAGGATCCTGTACCGGGTGCGACCCTCGTCGTCCACTTCTCCACCGGCGATGCACAATCGAACCGGCATGTGAACCTGGGGAGCGGCCAACCCCACGCCGTTGTATTCGACCATCGTTTCGAATATGTCCCGGATCAGACGCTGAACCTCGGGGCCCGTGATCTTTTCCGGTTCGATGGTTTCGCATTTCCGGCGCAAAACCGGGTGACCCATGCGGGCGACCTTCAAGATGGCCATGACGGCAATCCTCCTGGAATTCGTTAGGGAAGGAAATGAGCACCTTCACCATAATCAAAATCAGCCAGGAAGACAAAAGCGGGATGCAAAAAGAAGGCCCAATATCCGGAAAATTTTGAATTATTTGGAAGTACCCGGATTCGCCCGGATCGGGACAAATGCCTCGTTTGAGCGCTTAATTGACCCCAAAACGGGAAAGAATGGACTTCAGGGGGCATTTCGATCCGGCTTGGCACGGTCAGGATTCATTGCAGATCGCACGATTTTCGACCATTTCCAACCGCGGAAGCTGGAGCCTTGACTCCAGATCAATCCGCGGGTAATTTCCCCTCGATTGCCATCCGTTCACCAGGCGATAATTTGGAGTCCCATGACCGACCTTGTGACTTCTCAGCCTTCCGAAACCTCCCCATCGGCCCGGATGGCGTCCCTCCTGCTCAATTTCCTGATACTTCTGGGTCTGCTCTATATTTTCCTGTTGTCCATCGCCCTGTTCGGTGCTGCCTTCAAGCTGGTGGGCAAGGAATTCAGCCAGCACCTGATCGCCACCACGAGCAACCCGGTGGTCGGATTGATGATCGGGCTATTGGCCACCTCGTTGATCCAGAGCTCGTCGAGCACCACTTCGATCGTGGTCGGCATGGTGTCCGGCGGGGCACTTACGGTGGCGGGAGCCATCCCCATCATCATGGGCGCCAACATGGGCACCACCGTCACCAACACTCTGGTCGCGATGACCTCCATGAATCGCCGCACCGAGTTCCAGCGGGCCTTCGCCGGGGCGACGATGCACGATTTCTTCAACCTGATGGCCATCGCCATCCTGTTCCCCCTCGAGCAGGCCACCCATTTCCTGGAAACATCAGCCACCTGGCTGAGCACTCAGCTGGTCGGGACCGAGGGCACCAAATTTCCCAATCCCATCAAGGCCGCCACCAAGCCCGTCGTGCATCAGGTACAGGATTGGTTGACCGACGGTTTAGGACTGAGCAACGGTGTGGCCACGACCATCATGGTCGTGGTCGCGCTGGCCGGCATCTTTTTCGCGCTCACCTTCCTGACCAAATTTCTCAAGAGTGTGGTGTTGGGCAAAGCCGAAGGCGCCTTCACCAAAAGGTTGAACGGCGGCTGGTTCAGCGCCATGTCCATGGGCCTGCTGGTCACCGTCGGGGTGCAGAGCAGCTCGATCACCACGAGCCTGATGGTGCCGTTGATCGGCGCGGGCATCGTGCCTTTGGAAACGGCTTTCGCGGCCACCCTCGGGGCCAACATCGGCACCACCATCACCGCGCTGCTGGCCTCACTTACCGGAACGCCACAGGCGGTGACCGTGGCCCTGGTCCACCTGCTTTTCAACATTTCGGGCATCCTGATCATCTATCCGATCAGGACGATCCGGAACATTCCACTCCGGCTGGCCAGGGGATTGGCCAGCAAGACGGCAGAAAAGAAGTATTTCGCCTTTCTTTACATGATCGGCATTTTCTTCATCATGCCTCTGATATTCGTACTGATCGACAAGGCGCTCCGCGCAGGCTGACCCACGGGAGGATTTCATGAGTTTCCGATCGATTCTGGACCTGTTCAGGGAAGACAACTGGAGCAACGAACTGGTCGACATGATCATGGAGATGCTGGACCTGGGCGAGAACATGTTCGATTACACCATCGGCGTGCTGGTCCGGGGAAAACCCGACGACGACCCTCAGCAAATGCTCTACAACCGGGACCAGCGCATCAATAAACTGGAGCGCAAGATCCGCCGGCGTGTGGTTTCGCATCTGTCCGTGAAGGGCTCCCGCGCCGAAGTGCCCTCTGCCCTGATCTTCATGAACGTGGTCAAGGACGGCGAACGCATCGGCGACTACATCAAGAATCTGCACGAGGTCATCGAAATGATGCCCCCGGACCCTGACCACAAGCTCTACCAGGATCACCTGGCAGCACCGGCCGCCGCCATCGCGGAAATTTTCACCCTGACCCGTCAGGCCTTCCTGGAAAGCGACGAGGAAATAGCCGGCAAGGTCATCAAGAAGGCCAAGAACCAGGGGCGCGAATACGAGGATACGATCCGGACCATCACCACCAGCGACCTGGACACCCAGGACGCGGTCTGCCTGGTGCTGGTGCTGCGTTTCTTCAAGCGCGTGGCGGCCCATATGAGCAACATTGCCTCGACGGTGGTCATGCCCGTGGATATGATCGATTTTTATGATGAGTCCGAGAATTGATAGTCCGGCAAATCAGGAGGAAAAATATGGGAAGGTTTATGGCAATCGCGTTTCTGATTGTAGCTTTTTGTTGTGGGTGCAACTCGAAGTCCCCTGAGACCGGGAACCTGCAGCCATTCGAGCTTTCGGACCTTGGATCCCTCCCTGTTGGGCTTGAAGTTGTCCATTCACCGGATTCCGTCCTTGCACAAAAGGGCGGCGGTAGTGGCTACGACTATACCTGGACTTTCCAGACAACCGTCCGTTCTACGGGTGCTCCGGTCACCATCCAGGAATTCGGTGCTCTTGATGAGGAAAATGATCAATGGGTATTGAGAAACTTTACCAAGGAGTTTTTCACACAAAATGACTTCGCTGAATGGTATTCCTGCCCGGGAGGCGTGGTAACGGAAGGGAAAGATTTTTCCGACCCATCAAATTGGGGTGGCGCCAATTGCCTGCGACCGGGAAAGACCAAATGGTTCTTTGTCGGGATCGACGACAATGGAAACCGTGTTAAAGGGGAAGCCGTTGTTGAGCAAATCGCCGAACTTATCGAATAAGGACACAACCCCCCGGGGGGTCTTTTTCGCA
>JAGLCY010000018.1 GCA_023270185.1 Candidatus Krumholzibacteriia bacterium
CTGCTCACCTACGGTTTCAATATGTACCGGCAGGTGGAGGTGATCGCCGCCGAGGGAGAAGCTCTCGACGATCCGGTGACGGTCAAGGGCGGCAAGAAGAAGAAGGTCAATGTGGCCTACGGTGAGTCGTTGACCGTCAGCGTGCCCAAGAACCGGGAAGGTGACCTCATCATCCAGAATGAGATCACCCAACCCGTGCAGGCTCCCCTGACCCTTGGTCTGGAGGTTGGTCGGGCCATCGTCACGCTCGACGGGGTGGAACTCGGGAGTGTTCCCATCGTGACCATGGAGGAAATCGCCAAGGGGAACTGGCTTAACCGATTGCTTAACTGACCCTGCATCTTATGGGGGTGGTTAAAAATCAAAAAACAAAAGAAAATGGGAACAAAACCGGGTGATGATTTTTTTACAAGATAATGACAGAAACGGTTCGAAGAACTAAGGTGCGAAACAACCGATGACAACCCGAAGCTGGTCGATGGATATCCCGACCAGCGTTCCCTGGAGGAATCATGAAAAGGCAGCTGTTGATTTCGTTTTCCCTGGTCGTGCTTGGCGGCCTGATGTTCGGCATGGCTCAGGATGCTGTCGCCGGCCATGAAATCGTCGGTACTCCCAAATGCAAGACCTGTCACAAGGCCAAGACAGGGGACCAGTGGAAGATCTGGACCGAGTCCGCTCATGCCAAGGCCTTCGAGACTCTGGCTTCCGAGGAAGCTAAAAAGATTGCCGCCGATAAAGGGCTTGGCGATCCCCAGACCGAAGATGCCTGCCTGAAATGCCACACGACGAAAGCGTTTTGGGGTGCCGAGGCGGTTGTCAGCGCCAAGGGGAAATACGCCGATGCCGAGGGCGTAGGGTGCGAAGCCTGCCACGGTCCCGGCTCCGACTTCAAATCCAGGAAGATCATGACGAATCCTGAAGCCCACGAAGCGGCCGGTCTGATAATTGACAAGACCGCGGAGGCTTGCACCAAGTGCCATAACGAGGAAAGCCCCACCTTCAAGGATTTCGATTTCGAGAAGCGCTGGGCTGAAATCGCCCATCCGGTCCCGACAGAGGAGTAGACAGTCGGCAAGCCCGGAGGATGGAAGACATCGTGAACTTCTGCAGGAATCGGGATAACCCATCGGACCGCCCCACCGCCTTGTCCAGGCGGTGGGGCTTTTTCCATTGGGTGATTCCCGTGATCCTGCTGTTGGTGGGAGCCGCCTTCCCCTTGTGCCTGGTCGGCTGCGCCGGATCCTCCCCTGAACAATGTTCGGACCCGGGAGGGGTAGGTTTTTCGGCCCCCGAGGATTCTCTGGGAATCGAGGAATTTCTCGCCCTGGAATCGGTCCGCAGACAATCCCGTCGTGCCCAGGCCGATGTGTGGTTGGACAGATCCCGGAACTCCCCCAAGGCCAACGATCGGATTCAGGCCCTGGCCAACGCGGCCGGTCTTGCGCCGGATGATCCGGAAATCTGGCTCAGGTTGGCGAAGATCTGGCGTTGGTTGGGAAATAACCTGAGGACCGAGGCCTGCCTGAACAACGCGGCGGCCGCGGTGCGCAAGCTTGGGCGCAAGGAATCCGACCTGTTGGATCGGTCAAAGAGATACAAGAAGGACGCCGCCCTGCGAACGGCAATCCTGCGGGCCTGGTTGCATTACGATCGGGCCGAGTACCACGAAGGCCTCAGGTGGGCCAAAGCCGCGACGCAAGTCGAACCGGGTAACGAACTGGCTCTGCAGGTGAAGGGAGTGCTGGTGGCGAGCCTGGGACATCGGTCGCATGCCCAGGAGATCGCGGATGACATCCGACGGTCCCGTGGTTTCAAAACCGACTCGGCCTGGATCCTGTCCAACCTGGAGAGGTCCTGGGGCAGGCACCGGGAGGCCTTCAATTATTTTCTGAACCTGCGCCCCAACGAGGAACACGCGTCCGAATGCTTTCGCGACATGGGGCTGGCCGCCGAACGGGTGGCCGAGTGGTCTTATGCCCGGCGTTGGTATCGGGAATCCGCGGCCGAACTTCCGTTCAAGGACACTTCATGTGTGGTGGAAATCACCCACGAGCGGTTGGATTGGCGGCCTCGGTCCAGCCAGCAACCCGTATGGATGGCTTTCGGGCGCTACTATGTGACCGGATCCAGGTCGGCCTATACCGCCTATGTCCTGGAGCGGTTCGATCAGGCCACCACGCCCGATGAGAAGGATCTCTGGGGGGGATTGCTGGTCAATTCCGCGGGAATCTGCATACGCCTGAATGAAGACAAGCCCTGGGCGTTGCGTGCCAGGGGGATCGTTTTTGCCCGAACCGGCAAGGAAGACAGGGGTCTTGAAGATCTACGGCGGGCCGCCAAGCGGCTGAAGGACCTGGGTGTCGAGGATGCCAGGGTAACAGCGGAAATGGGGCACCTGATCCTCATCGATGAACAACCGCGAAGAGCCATCCCGCATTTGCGCCGGGCGGTGGAACTGGATCCGGGAAACGCCGGAGCCTGGAGCGATCTGGGTCTGGCCCTGATCATGACCGGTGGGGGACCCGAAGCGGAAAGAGCCCTGACCACGTCCATCGAACTTGATCCCGACTCGGCAACGGCCTGGTACAATCGGGGTTTGATGAATCTGCACGCGAACAACCTGGACCAGGCGGAAGCCGATCTGCTCAAGGCCGCGGAACTGGCTCCGGAAAACCGTGAAGTGGCCAAGTTGCTGCAGCGGATTGCGCAGAAAAGAAAATAATCCGGGTAATGATTTCAATAAATCGTATCCTATCTATTGTGATTACCCCACCTTTCAGATAGGCTTGTCGCGGAATGCATGTTTGGCGGGGATATCCGTACGTTATTACTTCCCAACGAGAGATTGATCTACACCATGACGACTCGAAATTTCCGACGGCAGGGCCCCAGGATCATTCCGGTGGTCTTTTGCGGAATGCTGCTCCTGCTGGCCGGGTGCGCGGTGGGACCGGATTATGAAATTCCGGAACTCGAAACGGTGCCCGACGCCTGGCAAAACGCGGCGGCCGCGGACGTCGCCGATTCGAGTTCCATCCTCAAGGAATGGTGGACCGCCTTCGGGGACACTCTTCTGGATACCCTGATGGTCAGAGCCCAGGTGGCCAACCTGGACGCGGCCCAGGCCATTGGCAGGATCCGCGAAGCGCGGGCCTACCATCAGATCGCCGGCGGTGATTATTATCCCCAGATTGGGCTGGATGGATCGTGGACCAGGACCGAGATCGGTGAAAACACGCCATTGGGGCCCATTGCCGGAATTGGGGGCGGCAACCCCAGCAACAATTGGGAATTCGGGTTGGGCGCGAGCTGGGAGATCGATGTCTTTGGCCGCATCCGCCGCACCCGTGAAGCGACCGGCGCGCGCGTTCAGGCCTCGATCGAGGATTACCGTGACGTGATGGTTTCCCTTCAGGCAGAGGTCGCGGTGACCTATGTCGATGTCCGGACCACCCAATTACGTCTCATCTTTGCCCAGGACAACGTGGACAGCCAGCGGGAGACGATGGATATCGTCACTGCCCGGGAGGATGCTGGACTGGTCCCGCTTTTGGACGTGACCCGCGCGCGGTCCAACCTGGCCAATACCGAAGCCGCCATTCCGCTACTGGAAATGGGACTTGAGGTATCACTCAACCGGATGGCCATCCTGTTGGGGCAGGCCCCCGGCTCGGTGGATTCATTGCTGGTTTCTTACATGGAACCTCCCCAGCCGGATCTCGATATGACCATGTCCCTGCCTGCGGAGTTGCTCCGCCGCCGACCTGATGTAAGAAGGAGTGAGCGTGAGCTGGCTGCCCAGACGGCCATGATCGGAGTAGCTACCGCCGACCTGTATCCCAGTTTTTCCCTGTCCGGGATCATGACCCTCCAGGCCAGCGAGTTTGGTGATCTTGGCAAAAGCGGTCACTTCGGGTGGTCACTGGTTCCTGGATTGAAATGGGATTTGTTCAGTGGCGGAAAAATCCGGGGCAAGATCAAGGCTGAAGAAGCAAAAACCGAACAACTTCTGGCCGGTTACGAAAAAACGGTCCTGAACGCCCTGGCCGAAGTGGAAAACACCCTGGTGGCTCTCAAGCAGGAAGACATTCGCCGGGGGCTGCTCCAGATCGCGGTTGATTCGTCGCAACAGTCGGTGGAATTGGTCCACACCCAGTACGTCGAAGGGCTGACCGATTTCCAGAGTTATCTGGATGCCCAGCGGGTCCTGTTCGAACAGCAAGATTCATATGCGTCCTCACGGGGCCAGGTCTTCGCCAATATTGTCAATCTGAACCGGGCCCTGGGTGGCGGGTGGTCGCTGGACGACCTTGATCCAGATATCCCCGGCGAAGAAGTTGAAGATACCGTTGCAGCCAATGATGGCGGCGATGAAGAAGAAGAGGTCGACTGATGATGCATCAGGTTATTTTCCCAAAGGATGAACGGATGATAACAACGTTTGGAATGACCACCGCCAGGCGATCGGTTCTGCTGAGCGGATTCATGATTCTGGTGCTGGGTCTGGCCGGATGCGGGTCCGAGGAGCCCCCGGCGCGGCCGGCGCCTCCGGTAACGGTCGGCAAACCCACGGTTTCAACGGTGCGGGAATACTCGATATTCACCGGGTTCAGCAGGGCCGTCGAGTCCGCGGACGTTGTGGCCCGGGTGGCTGGCGTTCTGGAAACGGTGGATTTCGAACCCAGCAGCAATGTCCAGAAGGGTGACCTGCTCTTCACCATCGAAAAAACCAGATATCAGGCTCTGCGTGATGCAGCCGTGGCCAGCGAAGCTTCAGCGGAGGCCGATCTTCTTCGCGCCGAGACTGAACTCAAACGTGTTGAAAAAGCCAGCAAGAGTCGGGCGGTCAGCGAGATGGACGTGGATCGGGCGAGAGCCGATCGGGACATGGCCATCGCCGCGGTCAGTCTGGCCAAGGCCAATCTGTCCGAAGCGGAGCTGAATTTCAGTTACACCGATGTCGTTTCCCCCCTCGATGGGGTGGTGAGCCGACGACTCGTGGACGCCGGGAACCTGGTCGGACAGGACGGGCCGACGAAGTTGACCAGGGTCAACAAGCTGAAACCCATCTATGTCTACTTCCACGCCCCCGAATCGGGGGTCCTGAATTATCTGTCGGCCCGCCCTGAGGGGGGAGTCCAGGCAGCCCAACAGGATCACATTAAGGCTCAGGTGGCACTGGCCAACGAGTCGGGTTATCCCCACACCGGAGTGATCGACTACGTGGACAACGAAGTGGACGCCACCACCGGCACGATTGAAATGCGGGTGGTCCTGGAAAACGAAAACCGGCAGATCTTTCCAGGGTTGTTCGTACGGGTAAAAGTGACCGGAAAGAAAATCCCCGATGCGGTTCAGGTGCCCGCGGTGGCCATCGGTACGGACCTGGGCGGCAAGTATGTTCTCGCGGTGGGTGAAAACAATATCGTCGAGCAAATTTACGTGACGCCCGGCGAACCCCAGGAAGAGGGTCTGGTCCATATCAAGGACGGCCTGGATGGTACCGAGACGATCATCGTCAATGGTCTGATGTTCGCGCGGCCCGGAATGCCGGTGACCCCG
>JAGLCY010000180.1 GCA_023270185.1 Candidatus Krumholzibacteriia bacterium
TTTGAATGAGGAATTTGCACCAACCTTAATCTCGGGTTCCTGACGAAAAAGCAAAAGGGATCTGTCACCCATTACCTCTGGAACTGCATCGTATATAGTTCCTTGTAACGTCCGCCCCTGGCCAGCAGTTCATCGTGCGTGCCCACCTGAACCACTTGGCCTTCCTCCAGCAGGTAGATCCTATCCACATTCTGTATGGTGGACAGGCGGTGGGCGATGACGATGGTCGTCCGGTCCTTGACCAATCGATCGATGGCCTCCTGCACCAGTTGCTCGGCCTCGGTGTCCAGGGCGCTGGTCGCTTCGTCCAGCAGCAGGATGGGCGGGTTCTTGAGGATCGCGCGCGCGATGCTGAGGCGCTGTCTTTGGCCGCCGGAAAGTTTCAGGCCGCGGTCGCCGATGATGGTGTCGTAACCCTTGGGCAACTTCTCGATGAATTCGTCGGCGTTGGCCGCCTTGGCCGCCGCTTCAACGTCCTCCATCGGGACATCCTTCATTCCGTAGGCGATGTTGTTCAGGATGGTGTCGTGGAACAGGATCACTTCCTGGGTGACGATGCCCATATTGGCCCGCAGGACGCTCAAATTCAGGTCGCGGACATCGTGGCCGTCGATCAACACACGCCCGCTGCCCGGATTGTAGAAACCGGGGATCAGATCCACCAGGGTACTCTTGCCTGAACCGCTGCTTCCCACCAGGGCCACCACTTCACCCGGCTCAACCTTCAGGGAAATGTCCCGCAGCACCGGTTCACCCTTGATGTACTCGAAATTCACGTTCTCGAATTCGACCCCGCCCGCCGCGTCGGCCAGCCTGAGGCCCGCTTCGCGATCGGCCACCTCGGGTTCGGTGTCGATCACCTGGAAAATGCGGTCGGCCGCCGCCATGCCCGCCTGGATTTCGTTGTTGACCGCGCCGAGGCTCTTGATGGGCCTCACCATCGAAAAGATCATGAACAGGAACACGATGAACAGATCCGGCGCCATGATGCCGCCGGTGAACACCTTGCTGCCGCCGAACCAGAGTAGGAACAGGGCGACGACCATCGATATCTGCTCGGTGAGCGGCGACGAGGCCTTCATCGTGTAATTGATCCTGAACACCTGCTTGAACAGGTCCTGGGACTGGGCGATGAACTTGTTGTTCTCGAACTTCTCCATCGCGAAGGCCTTGATCACGCGGATGCCGTACACCGTCTCCTGCAGGGTGCTGGTCAGATTCGCCATCTGCTCCTGCTGCCGGTAGCTGAGATGGCGCAGCTTTTTGCCGATCCGAATGATCACCGTCAGGCTCACCGGCATCAGCACCAGGGCCATCAGCGTCATTTTCCAGCTCAGGATCAGGGCCACCGCCAGGTACATGATGATGAAGATGGGATCCTTGATCAGCTTGGTGAAGCTCAGGCCCACGCACTGCTGGGCGACCATCACGTCGTTAGTGGCGCGGCTGATCAGTTCGCCGGCCTTGTGCTGGTGGAAAAACGACATGGGCATCGAAGTCATCTTCAGGTAGAGCTCGTTGCGGAGGTCGCGAATCACCGCCTGACCCACATAGACCATCAGAACTTCCTGGATGTAACAGGACAGGTTCTTGATCAGCGTCAGCAGGAAAAAAGTGATGCAGATGCGCAGCAGGGCCTCCTGTTTGGTGCCCTGAAGCATGTTTTTCGAGGCCCAGTCCTTGAACTTGAACTTCAACGAATCGAGACCCGAAAAACTGTCTTTCAGGCTGTCGTAGCGGGCGCGGCGTTCGTCATCCGATTCGGCGGGAGGACCGGACTTGTCAGGGATGACCAAAGGCGATTCGGCCGGCTCGGCGGCCACTTCGACCTGGGCGGTGTCCCCGCTCTTGAGAAACAGAGCTTCCAGGAACGGGGATATCATCGTGATGCTGAAAATGCTCATGAACGAGAACATGACCATGAACACCACGGCCAGCACGAGCTGGATGGTGTACGGTTTGATCATTCTCAGCATGCGCAGATAGGTCTTCATCCGTCCGGTACCTCTCGGAAAATGTTCAGGTATGGGATTCCAATGTCGTGGTTGACGGGAAATCGGTCAAGAGACGGGTGTCTGATCATTCGCTGTCGATTTCCTTCCGGATCACCTCGATCATCTTCGCGAATTCCTTTTTTTCGAAACCTTGGGACTGGAAGATGATGGTCCCTTCCCGGTCGATGACCTGGGTCCGCGGGATGTAGGCGTCCGCGTATTTGGCATAGGCTTTCCTCGTGACATCGAGAGCTACCGGCCAAGTCAGTTCGTTTTTCAGCACGAACGGACGGACGACCTGGAGGGTTTCCTCGCGCGCGATGGACACCATGGTGAAATCGGGGCCCCGGAATTTCTCCCACACATCTTTTTGCAGATGGGGCATCTCCTCGACGCAGGGCGGACACCAGGTCGCGAACCAATTGACCAGAACGACCTTGCCCTTGTGGTCGGACAGCTTGAAGGGACTGCCGAATATGGTGGGAACCGTGAAGTCGGGCGCCTTCTGGCCGACCGCGGTCAGGGTTGTTTCCTCGGGAGTGGGTTCATCCTTTTTTTCCCCGCAGGCCGCAAGCAGGGCCAGTGTCAGGATCAGGGCCGGCATGATTGTGAAAGTGCGATTCATCGGCATTCCTCGCTGATTGGGTTGGTTCCGAAGACCCCGGGTGTCTTTCACGGGCAACAATACCAAAAAAAACCGCCCGGGGCATTGAAAACACCCCGGGCGATCGTCTTGACGTGGATCAGGCTACCTATTTGAGCATGATCATCTTTTTGGTCTCGCTGAAGTTCGGAGTCTCCAGCCGGTAGAAATACACGCCGCTCGGATGATGGCGGGCATCCCAGGTCACCGAATGCGGGCCGGCGGACATGCTGCCGCTGGCCAGGGTGACAACCATCTGACCGCGCACGTTGTAGACCTTGAGGGTCGCGTTGGTGCTGGTCGGCAGGTTGAACTTGATCTCGGTCATCGGATTGAAGGGATTCGGCGAGTTCTGGTC
This sequence comes from Candidatus Krumholzibacteriia bacterium, assembly GCA_023270185.1. GTDB lineage: Bacteria > Krumholzibacteriota > Krumholzibacteriia > LZORAL124-64-63 > LZORAL124-64-63 > JAGLCY01. The sequence continues at coordinate 2,996 of JAGLCY010000180.1, forward strand.
CAGGCTGAACTCCGTCGTCACGACCCTCCGGCCGTCGGCCGAGTACACGTCGCCGCTCTCACAGGAACGGGTGGTCACATTCGCGTTCGCATCATAGTTCAGTGTCCCGTGGGTGATGTTAGTCACCTCGAAGCACCATTCACCGGAAGGCCTCTTCATCTCGCTGCCCTGCAGGGTCACCGTGCCATCGGCCGCGGTGGTGCCGCTGGTTGTTCCACTGGTGGGACCATCGTAACTGACGGAGACGGCGGCACCGTCCACCGGCGAACCGCCGTCGTCAACCACGGTCACATCACAAACACCATAGTAGTTCGGACCGGACTTCGCGCGCGTGATGGACATGGCCGACACGTGCATGGTCGTTCCGCCGGAACCAGGCTCGGTCACGGTGATGTAGCCGGTCTTGGTCGCGGTGTCACTGCCCTGGGCATTGGTCGCCGTCAGGCTGACGGTGTAGGAACCGGCCGCGGTGTAGGTGTGCGACGGGTTCTGGGCTGTCGCCGTGCCACCGTCGCCGAAGGTCCAGCTCCAGCTCGTCGGGTCACCGCTGGACACGTCGGTGAAGTTCACGTTCAACGGATATTCACCGCTGACCGGAGCACCCGAGAAGTCCGCCGTCGGGGCGACCGGCTGCACGTCGCCGACCTCGAAGGCCATGTAGTCGACAAACAGGTTGTCGATGCCCGTGTTGCCCCAGCTGCGATCGGTATCGGTCGCCCGCACCGTAATTGCACCGCTCAGGGCACCCAGAGCCACGCTGAACGACTGCTCGGTAGCGCTGGACACGGTGGCCAGGTTGGTGAAGTTCACACCGTCGGTGGAGTACGCGAAGACGAAGTTGTCACCCTCGGTGTTGTTCGAACGCGCGGCTTCCAGAAGGAAGGTCGCGTCGCCGCCACCGGCCGGCATGGTGAAGTTCCACTTGTGTTCCGCGTAGCTGTAGGTCTTGCGCGGATGGCCCGTATAAGCCTCTTCACTGATCGTCTCGTTCACCCCGTCGCTGACCTTGGTGTCGACATAGCTGCCGCTGAAGGTGCCGATGACCGACACTTCGTTTTCCGCGGTGAAGTAGGTCGTCACGCCGGGCTCGGTGACGGTGATGTAATTGGTCTTGGTCTCCCCGTCGGAGCCGTAGGCGCTGGTCGCCGTCAGGGTGACGGTGTACGTCCCAACCGCCGTGTAGGTGTGCGAGGGGTTCTGTTGGGTCGAGCTGCCGCCGTCGCCGAAGGTCCAGCTCCAACTCGTCGGCGAGCCAGAGGACTGATCGGTGAACGCGACATCCAGGGGATAGGATCCGCTGGTGGGGGTTCCCACAAACGCCGCGGTCGGCGGCGCCGGGGAGGTGACGGTGATGTAGTTCGTCTTGGTGTCAGCATCACTGCCCTGGGCGTTGGTCGCCGTCAGGCTCACCGTGTAGGTGCCCGCCGACGTGTAGGTGTGCGAGGGGTTCTGTTGGGTCGAGCTGCCGCCATCGCCGAAAGTCCAGCTCCAGCTGGTCGGGGCGCCCGTGGACAGGTCGTTGAAATTCACGTTCAACGGATACGTGCCGCTGGTCGGCGCACCGTCGAAGGCGGCCGTTGGGGCAACCGGTGTTCCGCCGCCGAGGGCAGCATCGACGTTCACCATGCCGTAGCCCGAGTAACGATCCCAGCCCGAACCCGATTCCACGTTCACGATGTCCGTCGCGGTGCTGGTCAGGGCGTCGCGAACCTGGGCGGGCGTGTAGGTCGGGTTGGCGGAAATGACCAGGGCCGCGCAGCCGGCCGCGTAGGGCGTGGCGCAGCTGGTGCCGTTGAACCACATGCTGTAGTCGCCCGATTCATAGCCCCCGCTGCCACCGATATCGGTCGTCGGCATGATGGTCGGGGCGATGATGTCCACGGCGCCGGCGGCATCCTGGGTGGTCGTGCCGTAGTTGGAGCCCCACCAGCGCTCACCGTCACAGGTGTAATCGTTGGGATCGGGATCCACGCCGGGGTTGAGATATGAGGTGTTGCTGGCCGATCGCTTACGATCGCCGCAGGGGGAAGCCGCTCCCACGCCGATCACGTACTGATTGATCGCCGGGTAGCTGATGACGCTGTTGTTCTCGTTACCCGTCGCCGCCAGGATCGTACAGCCGGCGTTGTGAGCATAGAGAATGGCAGCGTCGGTAGCCGAATCGGAACTGATGGCTGCCCCGAGACTCATGCTGACGACATCGGCGCCGTTGTCCGCAGCATGATAAAGAGCGTTCTGGATACTGGAGAAATACATGGAGCCGGCGCTGTTGGCAACTTTCAGGGGCATTATGCTGCAGTTGCCCGCGATACCGGACACGCCGATGCCGTTGTTGCCGTCCCCGGCCGCCACACCGGCGCAGGCCGTACCGTGACCCGGGTCGGAGCTGT
>JAGLCY010000181.1 GCA_023270185.1 Candidatus Krumholzibacteriia bacterium
GTGTACCGGATGCGTTTCAAAAAGGGCAAGCGCATCTCCCCCAAGAAGGGTCTGACCTGGGCGGAGAACTACGCCCACATGCTCGGCCTCAAGGACAAGAGCGGCCAGTTCGCCGACTGCATGCGCCTTTACCTCGTGCTGCATTGCGACCATGAGGGCGGCAACGTTTCGGCCCACGCCTGTCACCTGGTGGGCTCGGCCCTGAGCGATCCCTACTACAGCGTTTCCGCGGGCCTGAACGGTCTGGCCGGTCCCCTTCACGGTCTGGCCAACCAGGAATGCCTGAACTGGGTGCTGCAGCTGAAGAAGAAGTTCCGGGGCGTTCCCACTGACGAACAGCTGACCCAGTACGCCTGGGACACGCTCAACAGCGGCAAGGTCATTCCCGGCTACGGCCACGCGGTCCTGCGCGTGACCGATCCCCGTTTCACCGCCTTCCGGGCCTTCGGCATGGACAACTTCCCCGAGGATCCCGTTATGCAGCTGGTGGACAAGGTCTATAACATCGTGCCCAAGGTGCTGAAGGAACACGGCAAGGCCAAGAACCCGTGGCCCAACGTGGACGCCGGCAGCGGCGCCCTGCTGTACCACTACGGAATGAAGGAATTCTCCTACTACACCGTGCTGTTCTCGGTCTCCCGCGCCATGGGCATGCTCAGCCAGATGATCATCAACCGGGCCATGGGCTCGCCGATCGAACGGCCGAAGAGCGTGACCACCAAGTGGTTGAAGAAGCAGGTGAAGAAGTAGGCTCCAAAGCCTGACTTGAGGAAGCAGGATCCGGGCAATTCCCGACCATCGGTCGATGAATTGCCCGGATCATTTTTTTTGCGGGTTTGTCCCCCCTCAGACGACCTTCTCCTTCCACGCCAGAATGATCGCCGGGAGAATGTGGGCAAGGTAGAGAAGCCCGGCGGGCAGCACAACGTCGAAAATGTGGAAATCGAAATCAGACGCCACGGCGGCGGCGAATATCACCAGAAGGGTGAAGGGAACAAAAATCCCGTATGAGTGACGTAAAGCTTCCCGGGTGACCATGACCTGACGTTCGTCGAGATTTTCCACTCCGGTATGAGTCAACCGCCACAGCCCTGTCCCCCAGATGACGTGGAGGAAACTCAAGACAAGGGTGATCATGCAAACCACGATCAAACCGACGGCGACGGGATTGTGAACTCCCCCCGCGACCCATCCGTAATACAGACCCTCCAGGATGATCAGACTTCCCAGGTTCAGAGCTACATATCCTCGTCGCAAGGTTCGGGATTGGGAACCTGCCATGTTAATCCCCCTCTTTTTCCAAATGATCCCTGAGAACCTCACTCAAGGGCTTCATCGGCTTGGTTGAAAACACCATGTCCACCGGAAGTCCGAAAACTTCCGCGATCCGGAAGGCCAGATCCAGACTCGGGTTGTATTCCTCGCGCTCCAGGTATCCGATGGTCTGGTAATTGACTCCCACCAGATCGGCGAGGTCCTGTCTCGAAAGATTGCGTTCGTTCCTGAAAACAGGAATTCTGTTGTAGATTTTTCTTGGTTTCATACATGAATACTACATCAATATATTTTAAAAAGCAAGTGTTTTGTTGTAAATTTACAACACCCAAGAGATATCTCCACCCCGGTCCATGGCCCCCGTGCGAAAGTAAATTAAGTTGTATTGGAACCCGTACCGAGGAGGGAAGTCATGCCTACGTATGTGCTGATGACCAAACTCGCCCCCGACTGCATCGGGGACGCCGACAACCGCAAAAGCAAGGGCCAGGACTGGCTGGACCGAGTCAACGCGGCCTGCCCCGAGGTGACGTGGATCGCGCATTACGCCCTGTTGGGCAGGTACGATTTCATGGATCTGTACGAAGCGCCCGACGACGCGACCGCCCACAAGGTCAGCCTGATTTCACGGGAACAGGGCGCCATCAGCGCGGAGAGTTGGCCTGCCCTGTCGTACGACAAGCACCTGAAGCTGATGGAGGAAGTGACCCGCGGCAAGAACGTCGGTTCTCCCGCCGGTAAACCGACGACCTGAAACAGGGTGTGGTTTCTCAGGACCGTTTACTGTATTCGACGGCCTTGAGAATTTTCAGGTCCAAAACAAAAAAAACGGAAAAACCGGAAGAGCTTGTTGTTCATCCAGAACTTGTCCTTATCGGTGATTTCCATGTCGGCCCTCAGACCATGATCACGGCGGGTGAACCGTCCCCTTCCTTACAGTTCCCCTATTACCTCCATCAATGGATCAGCATGATGCTGATTCTTTCTTTCCGGCCCTGGACATCCAGGATGAAAATATACGCGCCCGAGGCTTGAAGCGCTCCGTCCTGACCTCTGCCGTCCCAGGAAAAAAAGTTGGCCCCGGCAACCGCATGCATACTGCCCAGGTCCTTCACTCTCCGACCGAGGATATCGATGATCCTGGCCCGGACGGTAGCCGCCTTACCCATGGTGAAATAGATGTTGGTTTCCGTAAAATCCCCATAACCGAATGGATTCGGCTTCGCGCCCGTGTTGGTCGACACGCTCAATGTGACAGGGCGGGTCGTGGAGCCGGCCCCGAGACCGGCATTGACGATCTGCAGTTCGGATTGATATCCGCCCGCGCTCAGATTCGACGCGGACGCCCCCAGCCCCACGGTCACCTCCGCGGTTCCCCCGATGGGAATCGACCCACTCGCCGGCGCGACCGTCAACCAGTTATCCAGGACCGTGGCCGTGAACTCTGCCACGGAATCACCGGTATTGGTCAATGTGTACACCATCTCTTCGGGTTCGAAGGGACCCCCGACGATCCCGGAGGTCTCGAACCCGGCAACCGGCGTGACCTCGAAACTCGAACCCAACGGATCGATTGTCTCCACGGTCATCGCGCCCGTCCCCTGGGGATCGAGCCAATCGCTCAGCCGCGTGTCGCTCGTCCCGCCGCCCGTCCAGGACGTATAAAACCGCGCGTACCAGTCAGGAAGATTGTTGTTGCAGGCAGCGGCGCCACCGTGAAGTTGCCCCACCACGTAGTGGTTCTGATCAAACAGCGGAGATCCGGATGAGCCGCCTTCGGTCGTCCCGAGGTCCCAGTCCGCAACCCGCAGATGGGTTCCGTCACCCGGGCTGGCATTGTTCTGGTAGGAAGTAATGGTCAGGGAATTGTTCTCGAAGCTGATGCTCTTCTCATCGGTGCCGGGATGATGGATGGCGACAGCGCTCGTGGGAACGCCACTGCCGCGATTCCACCCGGCGTACTTGACCTTGAAAGCGGAATCCGGAGTATCATCCAGTTCCAGAAGGGTCACGTCCGAGGTTTCGTATTCCACCCTCAAGGTCGATCCGTTCTGATTATCAGCCAGGGAACCACCGCCGTGCTGTCCGCACGTAGGACTCTCGAAATTCCAGTACACCACGATCGAAGGCGCCAGGTGCGCCCGGATGTCGCAATGGTACGCGGTCATGAAGTAGGGCTTCCCGTCTTCGGCGGTGTTGTTGACCATGAACCCGGTACAGAAAGTGGATCCCCCGAGGGAATAAACCCCGACCGTTGCGATCTCATCACGCCAGGGATCACCCTCTTCGCAGACGACATCGACGTTGCAGTACCCTGATTTATCCGAAAAATCTTCCCCGAAGAACCGGTAGCCCTGCCCGATGGAGGTCAGTTCAAGGTCGATCTGCCAGCGCAGGGCGGGATCCACCTCCAGTTCAACCACCACATCGTCGCTCAATATGACGGCCGTCCACAGTTCCCCGTGAGCGGCAATGTCCGACTCGTCGTAGACCTGGACCGGCCCGCCGCCGACGGCGGGATAGACCAGCATCCGGGCCTCAGGGGGCAGCCAGAACCGGGTGAAGCCCAGATTCAGGGAAAGAACGTCCGGACTGTTGATCCGCAGCCGCCAGAGACTCCGGCCCGACGGCAGGGTTTCCCAGGTGCCCGCCACGTCCGGCGTCAGGGAGACTTCCTCGGGAATCGCGAACCGGTAGGGCAAACCCTGTTCCCGGCGATCCATATCTTCCCCGGCCAGGGCGTCCCGGTCCAGTTCGGGCGCCAGGTGTCGCGCCACCTCGGACAGGGGACGTACCGACCATCGCGAGGAGGCCGGTTCGGCGTCAGCACCCAGAACCATCCCAGCGCTCAGGGTGAGAAAAAGGAAAAGGGCAAGACCCGAAGTGTAGAACCGGTTGTTCATTGTTTCCCTTTCGGAATGTCATCCGTATCGGTCGAAAGTTCGTTCCCGTGAACCGCCTCCACGGCGTTCCAGGCAATGGACCAACCAAGAACCACCTGGGAAAGGTAGTGCTTGCGATCATTGATGCGCGACCAGCCCGTCAATACCGAACCGAACCGGGCCGCCCACCTGGCATTGAGGTTTCCTGTCCGCCTGGCCAGATTCAGCCAGGGAATCGCCGCGATGAAAGCATGCCCCGATGCCGAATTGTCGTCACTCATGGGCCGCCACCGAGGGTCAGGGTTTTCGTCCGAGGGGCGATTGGCCCCCAGCCCCCGCTGCAACGTCCACAGGACGGGCAGGCCGACAACCATCGCTTCGAAATTGTTTCGCCCCCAACTGCTGAAGGAACCCGAACGGACCCAGGCGTCGACCGCGGCGACCAGGAACCAGTTCACGAACCAGAATCGCTCACCGAAGATGTTGACGAGGTGCGACGCGGTGTCGGTTCCGGACGACCTGAGGGTCCCGGAATGGAACTCGTCGACTGCCTTGTCCGCGCCGCTATAGGCCAACGCCCCCGCGGCGGCGACCGCGCCGCCGAGACGCAGAAAACTCCTCCGGCTGTAGTTGCGCCGCCAGTGACTCCCCGTTCCGACCAGCAGGGGAGCTTTGGGACCGCCCCGGCGCGAACGGCCCGGCATCACCAGCATCGCGCAAACCAGGGACAGACCGATGGCGACCCACATGCGACGTCAACCTGCTTCCGGTGTTGTGGCGATCATCACTGTTCCATTTCCCTGACCAGATCGGCAACGGCCACAGCGATGGCAGGCGCGCTGGTCAGCCCCGGAGATTCTATGCCGACAAGATTGATCAAGCCGCCGAAATCGTCGCTTTCCCTCCGGATCGCGAAGTCCTCGAAACCGGTCACCGCCAGTTTGGGCCGGAACCCGCACATGGCAGGGGTCAGATCCCCGAATTCGAGCCAAGGCAAAAATCGTTTGGCATCCTCATAAAACGATGCCTGCCGCCGGGGATCAACCCTGTAATCAAGATCGAAATCCACCAGGGAGGTGTTGGTGTCCCGGGGATCGTTCATCATGGTCTCGAGATCGGGACCCAGTTTCATCTGCCCCGCCAGGTCCAGACAGACATGAACACCCAGACTCGTGCCTTCAGCCGGGGGCACCGGGTAGATAAGGCTCTTGATACGGCCGTCGTGGGCATTGTTGACGGCGAAGTAGTTTCCTTTGGTCAGATGCTGGACCCAGCCCCGCCCTTCGATGTCGATTCCCGCCAGGGCAGCCACCCGGTCCGCCCAAAGACCCGCGGCGTTGATGACGATCCGGCTGGTATGCCGCCAGCCTTCCCGGCGGCGGTCGCCCGTCGGAGTGATGGTGACCTCCCATCCGTTCTGGAAACGCTCCAGACCGGTGACCCGGGAACCGCTCAGAACCTGGGCGCCCCTTTCGGTGGCCATCCGGGCGTAGGCCCGTGCCGCGCCCTCCGCATCAAAAATGGCGGTCCGGGGTGAAAACAGCCCTGCCTTGGCCCGAACATCCGGTTCCATGGCAGCCAATTCGGCCGCGCCAATGAGCCTCAGATCCTCCACCCCATTGGCCTGGCCCAGGGCCAGCAGGCGTTCCAGTTCCAGAATTTCCGTGTCATCCACCGCGACGATCACCTTGCCGCACTCCTGATAATCGACACCGGCCTGGCCACAGAATTCCTTTAGAAGTCTCCTGCCCTCGACGCAGTAGCGGGCTTTCAGGGATCCTGTCGGATAATACATTCCGCCGTGGGACACTTCGCTGTTGCGGGAGGTGGTCCCCCGCGCCAAACCGGACTCCATCTCCAACAGGGCGGTGCTCAACCCAAGTTTGGAGACCTCCATGGCCACGGCACAGCCCACGATTCCGCCTCCGACCACCGTGACGTCGAGATCGAACATGGAACCTCTCAGCGGGAAGAGTGCTTGCGCACCCAGGTCTTGTAGTCGACTTCTTCGTAGGCCTTGGTACCGATGTATTCAAGCACCCGCAATAGTTTTTCCGGACCGACATATCCTTCGATGCTCGTCAAGCCATTGCCCCGGGAGTCGAGAAACCAGAGGGTCGGCAGACTCTCCACCCTGAACTTGCGGGCCAGGGTGGGCAGTTTTTCCGTATCAACCATCACCGCGACAAAATTTTCATCCATAAAACGAATCACCTGGGGATCCGCGTAGGTTTCATTCTTCATCTTCTGGCACCACTTGCACCACGGAGCGGTGAAATGCAGGAAGACCGGCTTGTCGAAATCCCGCGCTTGGGACAACCCTTCGTTATAACCCAGCCAGGTGACCGAGCGGAGTTCCGTTTTCTCCTGGTCGTCGGCGGCCGCCGCGGAAACCGATACCATCAACAAAAGGATGGTCAGGAGAATATGTTTTCCCGGCCGGATCGCGATGGTCGTCATGATGTCCTCTCCTTCTAATCGACAACAGGCCACGGCCAATCTTCAGGCAGAGGCGCGGTAAGGATCAACGATTTCCCGCCCACCGGATGGGAAACGGTCAGGCTCAGTGCATGCAGGGCGATGCGGTGATCCGCCAACCGCCTCTGTGAGCCGTACTTGACGTCGCCCAGCAAAGGGTGGCCCTCAAGGGCCATCTGGGCCCGGATCTGGTGACGTCGGCCGGTCACGGGTTTGATGACAACCAACGACCACCCGCCCCGTGATTCCACCACATTGTAACGCAGCAGGCTTTTCCTGGCTTCGGCAAAAGGTTCTGGTTCGGCCCGGGTCACGCCCCGCGCATCCCCCTTGGCCGCCAACCAGCTCCTCAGTTCGCCCTCACCATTCGGCGGACATCCCGTCACCACGGCCTGATAGATTTTATCGACGGTTCCGTCACGGAATTGACCCGACAACCTGCCGGCGGCCTTGCTGGTGGTCGCGAGCAGGACAACACCGGAGACGTTGCGATCCAGACGGTGGACCAAACCGAGGTACACCTTGCCGGGTTTGTCGTACTTGTGTTTCAGGTACGAGGCGGCCACATCCAGCAAGGTCTCGTCGCCGCTGTGATCGCCCTGGACCAGGAGACCGGCCGGTTTATGCACCGCCAAAAGGTGATTGTCCTCGAACAGGACCTCAAGTTTCATCAAACAACTCCCGGCACGGGAAAATTCCCCTTCATTCTACCCCGATGACTGAAGAACTGACAAGAATCGCCTGATTCCCTATCTCTTCCTGGCCATGAACAGCGCCCCGAGAATGACCGCCAGCCCCAGCACAACCCGCCCGTAGGCAGCATCTTCCCCGAACACCAGCCACGACACCAGCACCGCCAAAGGCACCTTCAGATTGTTGGCAGCGGCCAAAAGGCCGGCACCCACCCTGGTCGCCCCCTTGTTCCATAGATAGAAGCCCAATGCCGTCGGCAACAGGCCCAGGTACAACAGCACCCACCAGGCGCGGCCGGTCCAACCGGCCAGCGGTTGACCGCCACCGATCATCCCGACAAGAACCGCGGCAAGCGTCAGCAGGGCGGCGCCCACGTACATCCAACCCAAAAGGGCCGCTTCACCAACGGCGGCCCGCCGCTTCAGGCGAACGAAATAAACCTGACCCGTCGCGAAACACAGATTGGCTCCCTGAAGCAGCACGATGCCCCGCCAATCCGCCTCCGCGGGCATGGCGGTGGCCACCACCACGCCGGCTCCGACCACTGCCAGGACAGCACAAGCCAGATGCCGCGGGCGGAATCTGCGTTCCAACAGATCGGAAAAGAGCACCACATACAAGGGCGTGAAGATCGTGAAAAGGGCCACCATCCAGGCAGGCAACCAACGGTAGGATGCGATGTACAACACATACATCAGACCGAACTGGAGCATGCCCAGCCCCATGGCCGAATACACCGTGCGCCGGGAAAGTGTGGATTTCAATACCAGAGGTGAAAACGCCACGGCCGCCAGCAACAGACGACCGCAGGACACGGCCACCGGGTCGAGCCCGGCCAGTTGCCCCTTGATGAGGCCGAAGGAAAAAGCCCACAGCAATGAGGCTGCCAGCAGATGGATCATGACGTCCCTGTCGGGCTGGATTCCTGCTCCGTCAACGGATGAGAGCCATGGCGCGGACCTGACTGATGCCCTGGCCGGTCAACCGCGCGAAGTAGGCGCCCGAAGCCACCGCTCGGTGTGAGCTGTCGGTTCCGTCCCACCTGATCCCATTGTCGCCCGCGGGTCGCACTTCGTCGACCAGCGTCTTGACCAGACGGCCGGAGATATCGAAGACCGCCAGTCGCACAGCCTGATCCGACGGCAACGTGAATCTGATTTCCGTGACGGGATTGAAGGGGTTGGGCACGTTGCCCACCAACCTGGCGATGCCTGGAACATTTTTTCCAACCCGTGAGACGCCCATATCATTGACTTCACAAAGCACCCAGTTGTCCGGGTCCAATGCCACGGCGGATACCGGATCATCCACCTGAAAACTGTACCACTGGACCTCTCCGCTGTTGTCGATCACGAAGGTCACCGGCCCACTCGCGGTTTCAACAACCACGTCCAGGGGCATGGAAAAAAGTCCGCCCAGGGTCTGGACCTGCTCTACACGGATCGAGACCTGATGGCCAACGTCCAATGGATGGGAATTCCAGGAAAAATCGTAGACGGGGAAATAATCGCTGTAGATCCACTGCTGAAAAAACGCCGTCAGGTCCAGGCCCGAAACATCCTCGAACACGGTCTGGAACTGCTCGGTCGTGGCGCTGCCATGGCCATATGTGTCAAGGTATTGTCGTATGGCGAGAAAGAAATCATCATCGCCCAGCATGTGGCGCAGCATGTGGGGAACCCAGGATGCCTTTTGGTAGACCAGATCGTAGTCGAAGATGTTCCAGAAATCGGAGGGATCCTCCACGAAGATGGTGCCGGGCCCCATGAAACGGGCGGCGGCCATCTCGTCGTGGTAGGCCTGGACGCCTTCGGCCACCTCCCGCCAGTAAGCCTCCGACCAGGTGGCGAAACCCTCGTTCAGCCAGATGTGCCCGAAGTCGGCGCAGGTCACCAGGTCGCCGAACCACTGGTGGGCCAGTTCATGGGAGATGATCCATGGACCGTAGGCATCATAATGAAGGCTGGTCAGGGTCTGATGTTCCATACCCCCACCCCAGGGAAAATGGACGTGGCCGTATTTTTCGTTCAGGAAAGGATACTCGCCATAGGCCGCCGCGAAGGCGAAAATCATGTCCTTGGTGATGGCGTAACCGTTGGTGGCTTCAGTGACCTTGTCGGCCACCACGAAATAATCCAGCGGCATCGTGTCGCCCTGAGCCGAATGGTATTCATCGTGAAAAACCGTGTAGGGATGGATGGTCAGGGACACGAGATAAGTGGCGATGGGATACCGCTCCCGCCAGGCGAAGGTCTTCTTGCCGGGCTCGGGGGTGGTTACCGCGGCGAGCAACCCGTTGCCGGCCACGACCAGGTTGTCGGGCACCGTCACGGTGATGTCCACCGAATCGGCCTTGTCGGTATTGAGGTCCTTGCAAGGCCACCAGTCCCTCGCCCCGTAGGGTTCACTCAGTGTCCAGATCAAGTGATGGCCACCGTAGAGGGACCATCCGAAATAATCTCCCTGGGGATTCCCGAAGTATTCGATCTCCACGGTAACCTGCTCGCCCAACAGGTAGGTGCGATCCAGGGTCGTGGTAAGAATGTCGCCGGCATGACCGGCCGAAACAATCTGGCCACCGACTTTCACCCGCCAAGCCGTCATGTTGTTGTTCAGGTTCAGATCCAGGGTGGACATTTCGGCTCCGGTAACCTCGAAGGTCACCGACACCTTGCCGTTCAGCATCTGGCTGATGGGATTCAGATCCATGACCAGATCATAGAAATGGACATCATACAGGGCCATGTTGGGCGTGGCGTTCATCATCCCGGCCGCGTCCAGGCGGGCCTTTTTGGACAGCAGGCGGGCCTTGGTCTCGGCCTCGTTGACCAGAAGCTCACGGGTTTCGTACTGGATGGTCCAGGGCGATCCCTGGGGAAGAGGGGCCAATGGTGTCACCGCGCCGGCTTGTGCCACGGCGGGGATCGTCATCAGGGCCAGGATCGTGAAACCCGCCACTAGACAAACAAGTCGAACCCCAAGGGATTTTCCCATGGATTGCGCCACCTTTCAAATATGGACATATTGGGCGAAATAAATATACAGGAAGTGTTATTGTACCCCAATTCCCGGCTCTCTTCAACCAGGGCAAACCCGGAAACTGGCATCAAGGACCGTTTGCGCCCATATTTTTCGATTCCCGGGACAACCCGAACCACGGTAAAGGAAAACATTGATGCCGACCTATGAATATGAATGCACCCGATGCGGGATCATCTTCGAAGAGTTCAAACCCATGTCCGCCCCCAGAAGGCAGCGCTGCCCCGAATGTCGGGGCAAGGTTACGCGCCTTATCTCCGGCGGCTTGGGTATCCATTTCAAGGGGTCGGGCTTTTATGTCACCGACTCCCGAATTAAGACCAGCAACAGCGGCAAGGACAAACCCGCCTCGGACGCCGGCAGTAAAAGCAAAGCAGGCGAAAAGTCCGAATAGTCCACACGCCGCACTCCGGAGGAAGCCATGACGCCCGAAAACATATTTGTCGAGGTCGATGGACTGAAAATCGGCATCACCCCCGGCATCACCGTGCTGCAACTCCTGGATCAAAGGGACAGCCTCGATCCCGATGAGGACGACCCAATCGTCATCGCCTCGATCAACGGCCGCCGCACCAGCCTGGCCGAACCGCTGTTCGGTGAAGAGAGAATCCGCTTCATCCGGCTGAATTCCAAGGAAGCCCAGACCACCATTCAGCGCACCGTTCAGTTCCTGGCCCTCGCCGCCGCCGAGGACCTCTTTCCCGGACATACACTCCACGCCCATTTCAGTTGCGGGCAGGGCATGTACTGCGAGTTGGACCGGCCCGAGCCCATGACCGACCTTGAAATCACGACCCTGGAATCCCGTATGAAACAGCTGGTGGAGAGGAACCTTCCCCTGACTCCCCAGCGGTTCGGGCTGCGGGCCCTGCAGAAAATCTACCAACGCCGGGGTGACCTGCGCAGCCTGAGGACCGCCAAATACCTGCGCCGCGATTCCCTCGTTTTCTACAGTATGGAAGGTTCGCAGTTGCTGTATTTCGGCCGCCAGCTTCCCTCCACGGGATACGTGCGCGCCTTTCGCCTGGAGCCCGAAAACCCGGGGTTCGTACTGCTGACAAACCTCAAGGGTGAACCGGATCGGGTCCCCGATTACGTCCCACAGCCAAAACTGCTGAACACCCTGCGGGAATACACCACATGGGCGGAAAAGATCGGGATGCAGGACACCGGCAGCCTCAACGAGTTCATCGTCAACGGACGCACGAGCGATCTGATCCAGATCTCCGAAGCCCGTCACGACAAGTTCTTCGTGGAAGCCGCCCAGCGTGTGGCCGACCTGCCCGAAGAAGGTCGCCTGGTCCTGCTGGCGGGACCTTCAAGTTCCGGCAAGACCAGCAGCGCCAAGAGGCTGATGGTGCAGCTCCGCGTCCTGGGACTGCAGCCCATGGCCGTGTCTCTGGACAACTATTTCGTCGATAGGGAAAAGACTCCCCGGGACCAGGACGGGGACTACGATTTCGAATCCCTGAATGCCCTGAACATCGATCTGTTCAATGATCATCTCAAGGCCCTGATGGCCGGCGAAGACGTGTTCCTTCCCCGCTTCAACTTCCGCACCGGCAAAGCCGAAACCGGGGACACACCCACCCGCATCCAGCGTGGGCAACCCCTTCTGGTGGAAGGAATTCACGCCCTGAACCCACAACTTACTCCGGCCATCCCGGCGGCGGACAAGCTACAGATCTACGTGTCGGCCCTGTGCCATCTGAACATCAACAACATCAGTTATATCAAGACCACGCATAGCCGGCTGTTCCGGCGCATCGTGCGGGACGCCCAGTTCCGCGGCTACACCGCCAGCGAGACCCTCGCCCGCTGGCCCAAGGTCCGGCTGGGCGAGGACAGGCACATCTTCCCCCACCAGAGCAACGCGGATCTGTTTTTCAATTCCGGATTAACCTATGAGCTGGCCGTACTGAAGCTGTGGGCCGAACCCAGATTGGCGGCGGTGGAATCCGATGATCCGCACTACGGCCTGGCCCGCACCCTGATCGAACTGCTGTCCCTGCTGCTGCCCATCGACGCCAGCCAGGTTCCGCCCACTTCGCTGTTGAGGGAATTCATCGGGGGCAGCGGATTCAACTACTGATCAGGTGGGTCAGGGAACCAGGAAACTTTCCTGCAACTTGGCCACCGCGGCATCCGCATCCTTCTCGTTGGTCAGGAAGGAAACAGTCGAAAACGATGTGGCGATCATGTGGATTTCCACACCCGACTCACCGGTGGCCTGGAAAACCGTGCCGGCAATGGCGGGCCGCTCGCTGAAATGGGGACCGTAGATGGAAATAGAGCTGCAGTGGCGCTGATATTCGATGGCGCGGGCCTGGAGCTCATCCTGGAGAGACTGGAGAATGCCGAGGGTCTGATCCAGATCGTCCTCCTTGATGGCGAAGCCGATGTTGTTCAGCCCGTCCCGGTCGAAGAAGGAAGTGACGCAGTTGATATTGATACCCTTGAGTCCGAGCCCCGAAAGAGCCCGGCCCACCAGCCCGTAGCCCTTTTCCGCGCCCATGATCCGGACGAGAACGAGGTTGTCGATTTTAGTGATGCCACCGACTGCCATCTTCTCTGTCATGCCCGTATCTCCTGCACATGAAAATGATGATTCCGGCCTTATGTGGTGGTACCCCTGATCGCCGGATTTTTCAAAACTAGCCCCTGAAAACCCGGAAACAAAATTATCTTCGAGTTTGTGAAAGTTTCGAATCAATTTCAGCTGAACCGTGTCCGGAGGGTTGACATCCCCTGCTCCACCCGGTACAAGCAGGGATGCATGTCGTTGTCCCTCATCCCTGTCGATCGGAGATCCAAAATGAAGAAGGTAGCTGTCATTTTGAGCGGGTGCGGAGTCTTCGACGGATCGGAGATCCACGAGGCCTGTGCCGCCCTGCTGGCACTGCACCGCGCCGGTGCCGAAGCCGTGATCTGCGCGCCGCCCGGCCCCCAGTTGCATGTGATGAACCACCTGGCCGGCGAACCGGCCGAAGGAGATTCCCGGGACATTCTGGTGGAAAGCGCCCGGTTGGCCCGGGGCGAAATCCGGCCCCTGGCCGAAATCGATATGGCCGCCTTGGACGCGGTGTTGCTGCCCGGAGGCTTCGGCGCCGCCAAGAACCTTTGCACCTTCGCCGTCGACGGGGAAAACTGCACCGTCAATTCCGAGGTCGAATCCTTTCTGCGCAAGGCCCACGACCAAGGCAAGGCCATCGGAGCCATGTGCATAGCCCCGGTGATCCTGGCCAGGGTTTTCGGAGCCGATCTGAAACCGTCGCTGACCATAGGCAACGACCCGACCACGGCCGCCAAGATCATTCTGATGGGCGCCCACCACATCGATTGCACCGCTTCTGAAACGGTGGTGGACGAAGGCAACAACATGGTTACCACGCCCGCCTACATGCTCGCCGGCAACATCGGTGAGGTGTTCGACGGAGCCGAGGCCTTCGTGGAGAAACTGCTTGGGATGTGCCGCTGAAATCCCATCCCTTCAATCGACAGGCGTTTCCCTTCCGGGGACGCCTGTTTTTCCATGGTCCCGGGCAATGTTGGGGTTGCTTTTCCGGTGCCTGGTGAGTTAGCTTCCCGGTTCTCGGACTTGCCCCATCTTCAAGGAGTTTCTTCATGTCTGACATAGATAATTCGGGGAAAAATTCCCCCACCTCCAATATCACCCATCCCGATTTCCATCCCCGGCGCCGCACACCATGGGGCACTGTCGACGGACGCGTCATCAGCTTCGTCAGCCGCAAGGGTGGCGTCGGAAAAACCACCTCCGCGGTGAATCTCGGCGCGGCCCTGGCTTTGTCGGGACATACGGTTTTGATCGTCGGCACGGACCCCCAGTGCGGGGTCTGTCGGACCCTGGGCGTTCAACCCCATGAATTGACCACCTGTCTGAGCGGGATCTTCACCGACAACCAGCCCCTGACGGACATGGTCCATCCATCGGCCCTGCAGGACCTGTTCTTCATTTCACCCCGTATTCTCACCCTGGAGGAGGAAGAATCCTATCTTCAGGCCATGGAAGGGGGCCCCGACACTTTCATCAGGGAAATCGACAGGGCCCGCCACCTCTACGACACCATTCTCATCGATTGCCCACCCGGCCTGAGCGCCTCCTCAAAGACCGCCCTCATGGCCTCGGACAGTTATCTGGTGCCGCTGCAGGCCGAAGAACTCTGCCGGGATTCCGTCGACAGTCTCCTGGAATTCGTGGACACCTTTCGTGAACGGATCTACCCGAGTCACGCCTTGGCCCCCAAGCCATTCAGCGGTACTTTTACTGACTCTGAAACGGACCGCCCCCTGGCCCTGGAGGGTATCTTCCTGACCATGGCCAGCACGCGCACGCGCATGGGCCGCCATGTGGCAACGCGGGCGAGTGAAGATTTCGGGGATGTCCTTTTCGAAACCTCCGTACCCCGCACAACTCGTCTGAGTGAGATGGCCCTGCGTGGCAAACCCGCGGTAATCTATGACCGACGTTCAGCCGGCAGCCGCGCGTATTTCAACCTGGCGGACGAGTTGGTCCAGCGATACGGTCTGACTGAAAATTCCATGGGGCTGAAACCGGGCTCCACCATTCCCGACAGCTCCACTATTCCCGACCAGGTGGACCTCCGTAGTCCCTCGTCAAATGATGAGATGGACGAGTCGGAAGGGACCCCCGACCGGAAAATGCCTGCCGCCGGCGGGCTCGATCGCTTTCTGGCCGATATGGGCGGCCCCGAGGAAACGGCCTCGTCCATACCCTCCTTCGAGGAACCCATAGTACCGGAAATCGTTTCCCTGGATGAGCTGCTGGCCGAGGAAGAAAACCAGAACAAACATGAAAAAACGGACGAAGACTGGGATGAGGGATATTGGGACAGAAAATCCGACGGCGGCGACCGGGTCAACTGATCCGGGCGGCCGGAGGGTAAACCGGGTCAGGCGGAGGTGGCGAATTGGCTACTGAAATGATGAAAAGCCTAGTGTTCGACAAGTCCAGCATGGTCTGGGACAAATCCAGGGGATTCATCAAGAGAGATATGCCCGTACCTGTCCTGGACGAGAGCAGCGATCCCGGCGATGCGGAAAACGTCCTGGTCAAGGTCATCTACGCGGGGTTCTGCGGCAGTGACCGTGGTATCTGGAATCGGACCGCCTTCAAGGGCATGATCTTCGACAGCCTCAAGCGGGAACGAAATTCCACCCGCATCATCGGCCACGAGATGGTGGGTGAAATCGTGAAGGTCGGATCCCGGGCCCGTGCCCGGTTCGGCTACACTCCCAAGGACATCGTCTCCACCGAAAGCCACATCATCTGCGGCACCTGTTACCAGTGCCGCATCGGCCAGACCCATATCTGCAGCCAGGACGTGATCATCGGCATCGGCCGCGACGGCTGCTTCGCCGAATACATCAAGTTGCCGGCAAACGTTTTGTGGCCCACCAATCCCCGCAAAATCAAAATGAAGGTCGCGGCCCTCCAGGAACCTTTCGGCAACGCGGTGCATGCCTGCACGACCGCCGATCTGCGCGGCAAGACAGTGGCCGTATTCGGCTGCGGCACCATCGGACTGTTCGTGATCATGGTGGCCCGGGCACTCGGAGCCACGCGGGTCATCGGTATCGAGCCCAATCCCAACAACGTGAAAATGGCCCTGGAACTCGGGGCCGACGACGTGATCCCCGTGGACCTGTCCCGCTCTGCCCCCCATGCATGGAGCGCCGACAAGGAACTGGTCCAGGATGTGCGGGACGCCTTCGGCGGCATCGGACCCGACGTTGCCATGGAAATGGCGGGCTTCAATTCCAGCGTCAACAACGCCATCCAGTCGGCCCGACGAGGCGGCGACGTGATCCTGTTCGGCCTGAAACAGGGCAACTTCCACATCCAGGCTTTCGACCGCGTGATCGTCAACGGACTGACCCTGCACAGCGTGATCGGTCGCCGAATCTTCGAAACATGGTATATTACCCGCAACCTCCTGGAAGACCGCACGAACGGCATCCAGGACAGGATCGCCGACGTCATCCTGGGCGGCGGTGAGGATGCGGTCGTGCACATCGACGAATTCTCCCCGGAATCCTTCGAGGATACGCTCGCCGCCTGGCCCAAGCCGCTGATCCAGTTCTGATAGGATATCAAGGAGGATCTTCATGAAGATCACCATCGAATACTGCCAGGTTTGAAACTACGAACCACGCGCCTCCGGTCTGGCGGCCGCCATCAGGGATAAATATCAGGTGGAAGCGAAGCTCATCGCCTCGGGCGGTGGGGTTTTCGAGGTGGAAATCGATCAGAAGCTGGTCTTTTCCAAGAAGGCTCTGGACCGTTTCCCGGAAGAGGACGAGATCTTCGGGGAGATCGATAAATTAATGGGTTGAGCTGAGTCAGGTACCGCCGACAAAGCCGAAGGCTTGAAAGATTGTGGACCGCTCAAAACGGTATATTGATGTGCCGCCTGAAAACGGCGGTACCTCCTACCACATCCCCAACTGGCCGATTCGTTTATCCTCCTGTTCCTGCCCCGCGTATGCAGAACCAACCGAAAAACTTCCTGAGCCACTGCAGTAAGCTCGAAAAAGCGTATGGTCAACCCGTTAACCGCCTGTGGAGTCACCTACAAAAAAACTGGGGTTGGCTATCTCTAAAAGGGGAGGACGCTCTTTGTGAATTCTTACTAAGAATTTCAACGGAACATGGCCTTCAGACCACCGAAGCTTTTTTCCTGGCCCTCAACCGGCAAGGGAACTTCCGAGATGGGATCGTAATCAATAATCACCGATAGACCTGGGTCATCATTCCCGTCCCAAATATAGGCTGCAATGGTATCGAGGTCCGAAGTACCCCAAAAGTTATGGGCGAAGTCCAAAGCCATCGGCGCACCAGTGAAGTGTTGGCACTTAACATAATTTCCGTTTGTTCTTATTATATGGCTCCCATTTACTGTTACTTGGGCACCGGAATAAAGTGAAAACGTGGAGAATTGGCCCCCAGAAATAATCGAATTCTCAACCACAACCACACTTTCTTCAGTAGCCACCACCCCCCCCCCAAAAGACTGGAAGTTACAATCCAACACCTGCATATTGGAATGACCCATGGCCCCCAAAGCACTACCACCAAATCCTTCACCTGTACAGGACCTAATTGTACCGCTCGAATAATCAAAAGAAATTCCACTCATCCCTGCTTGGCTATAATCACCAAAATGGGAACATTGGGAAATAGAGATGTCTTGGCAATTTTGAAAATATAATTGGCTATTTCGGAATTCACTATTAACAATTGAAAAACCCGTTGCTGGCCCGATGCCACCAATTCCCCCATCCCTGTTATTTTGGAAAATGCAATTATCTGATATCAATCCCTGGGAGGCAAAAGTAATAATTCCAGTACCATAAAGATCTTGGGATCGACAACTTATTAATGCCAATCGCCCATAGGTATATATTCCAAAATACATATTGTGAATTGTAATGCCTTCCACGGACCACGCTTGGGCCAAATAACCTCCAAAAAATCCCATTGGGCCCGCCATCATACTCATGTCGGTTGGATCGAATTCATCTGGGCCTACTATGACTTGGTCTCTTCCTGCCCCAATAAAAACTAGACCCTCGACATCCACAGAAACCACTACTTTAGTAGGTACTCCCCAGGCAGGTATTTGGATCTCATGCAGTTGATTGTAGTTCCCGGGCCCAATCAGGATCGTGTCGCCAGTGGCGGCCACGTCTACGGCATCCTGGATATCGGAAAAATCCCCTGAGCCGTCCTGCTCCACTCGCCAAGTGCCAGCATACGCGGGCTGAAGAAAGGCGCTTACCAAAAGGCAGGCGCCCAACCACCAGAGTCTCTGAATTATTGAAGAGCCCATCACGTCAGACCTTTCAAGGGGTATCGGCCAATACTACTTCAATAATACCAACCGGTGAGACCATTGACCGGTATCAGTTTCCATTTTGACGAAATACACTCCGCTGGCAACACCGGCCCCTCTATTGTCGCGACCCCTCCATTCCACCACATATCGGCCCGCTGCGTGCTCTCCATGAACCAAAGTCCGAACCAACCGACCCCGAATATCAAATACCTTCAAGGAGGCGATTTGAGGCTTTGCCAAAGAAAATTCAATAGTTGTAATCGGGTTGCAGGGATTGGGGAATGGTGCCTTCAGCCCCGTCACCTTTGGTGTATCCTGGACGGGTGTTTCTTCCTCGTCCGGAGCCATCATCTTCAATCCCATCATTTCTGGGGTTTTTGCCACAATGATTGGCTCTACCATCAAACCATAATCAGTTTTCAATCGGGTCCACTCATCTCCGTCAGCACTCAAAAACACGCAGGTGTA
>JAGLCY010000182.1 GCA_023270185.1 Candidatus Krumholzibacteriia bacterium
CGGACCACGAAGACATCGTTGCCCGCGCCGCTGCCCAGATCGATCACTGTCTGGCCCGTCTCGATGCCGGCGTATTCGGTCGGGATACCACAGCCGAGTCCCAGATCCGCCTCGGGGAAATATCCATCCAGACCCTGGTAATTCTCGGCGAAACTCGTCCCGCCAAGGGTATCGCCGCAAGCGTTCGGACCGCAGCAGGTGCCGACCTGCCTGGCAATCTCTCCGTACTTGGTCTTGACGATGTTTTTGAGTTCATCCGCACTTTTCATTTATCTCTCCTCCACTGTTACACAGGGCAATGCCCTCGAACAGCCGGACGAAACCCTTCTGAGCGTTGACCACCGCATCCATATCAAGGCAGTAGCAGATCCGCGGCCCTTCGATCTCGCCTCGGATCAGTCCCACGTTTTTCAGTTCTTTCAGATGCTGGGAAACGGTCGATTGGGACAGGGGCATGCGATCCACAATGTCACCGCAGATGCAGGCCCGCCCGGCGAGGATCCGCAGGATCTCCAACCGGCCCGGATGACCCAACGCCTTGGCCATGTCCGCCAGGACAACCAGGTCCTCGCTGAATTCCACTGTTTTTCTTTCCGCCATGACCGTCTCCTTTATCGTTAATCGCAAATTTACGATAAGGAATCCAAACCGCAAGCACAAATCTCCATTTTTTTTGGAACCTTACTCGCGTATTGCAGTTTCCCGGGAGTTGCGCTTATATTTGGCGCCAATTTGCATGTATTAATCCGAATCAATGCCAACCCCTGAGGAGTCTTCGCAATGATCGAAGTTCGTGGTATTTCCAAGAGCTTCGGGACCATGCGCGCGCTCGACGATGTCTCGTTCAGCCTGGACCGGGGAGAAATCCTCGGCTTCCTGGGCCCGAACGGCGCCGGCAAGAGCACGACCATGAAGATCATCACCACCTTTCTGGCCGCCGATCAGGGCCAGGTCAAGGTGGATGGGATCGATGTCCTGGAGCAACCGCTCGATGTGCGGCGGCGTATCGGCTACCTGCCGGAAAATGTTCCCCTGTACCTGGACATGAACGTCCACGAGTACCTGACCTTCGTCGGCCAGGCCCGCGGCCTGTCGGCCGGCCAGCTGCGCTCCCGGCTCGACTGGTGCATCGAGGAATGCGGCCTGCGAACGGAGTACAAGAAAAACATCAGCGAACTCTCCAAGGGCTTCAAGCAGCGGACGGGGCTGGCCCAGGCGCTCATCCACGATCCCGAGATCCTGATCCTCGACGAGCCCACCAGCGGCCTTGATCCCCTGCAGATTCTCGGCATCCGCGAACTGATCAGGAGACTGGCCGGCGAGAAGACCATCATCTTCTCGACCCACATTCTCCAGGAGGTCAGTCCCGTGACCGACCGCGTGGTGATCATCAACGAGGGCCGAATCATCGCCGACGGAAACATCGCCGACCTGTCACGCGACGCCATGGGCACCAACCGCGTGTTCGTCGGCATTCGCCAAGACGCGGACACCGTCGAGGCCGCCCTGAGGGAATTGTCCGAAGTGACCGAGGTCCACTCCCTGCCCGTCGCCGATGGCTGCCGCTTCGAAGTGCGTGGTCCTTTCGAATCGGACCTGGTGGGAGCCGTGGACAGGCTGGCGCGAGACCGCTCCTGGGATCTGACCCAGTTGCACGAGGCCACCTTCAGCCTCGAGGACACCTTCATCTCCCTGACCCGCCGATCCGGCGACCTGAAGGGGGTGGCGTAAATGCAAAGCACACTGACTATCTTCAGACGCGAATTCGCCTCCTATTTCAATAGTCCCATCGCCTACATCTTCATCATCGCTTTCCTGGTGCTGAATTCGGGGCTGTTCATGACCGGATTTTTCCTGAACGGCGCCGCGGACCTGCGGTCGTTTTTCGGGAACCTCCCGTTTTTCCTGATCTTCTTCATTCCCGCGGTGAGCATGCGCCTGTGGGCCGAAGACAAACGGTCCGGCACCTTTGAACTGCTGATGACCCTGCCGATCCGCGCCCGCGAAGTGATGATGGGCAAGTACCTGGCCGCCCTGGCCTTCTACCTGGTCGCGCTGGCGGGCACCCTGCCCCTGCCGATCATGGTTTCGGCCCTGGGCAACCCGGACATGGGCGCGATATGGAGCGGATACATCGGCGCGGCCCTGCTTGGCGGGCTCTACCTCGCGGTGGGGACCTTCACCAGCGGGCTGATGCGCGACCAGATCTCCGCCGTGATCCTGGGGATCATGGCCTGTTTCCTGATCTTCATCGTCGGCGTGCCCGGCGTGGCCGCGACCATCGACGGTTGGCTTCCCGGTTTCGGTTCCTTCCTCCAGCACTATATGGGCCTATCAGACCATTTCCAGATGATGTTGCGGGGCGTGATCACCCTCGGTGATCTGGCCTACTTCCTGGGTCTGACCGCCGTGTTCCTCTCCCTTAACACGCTCTGGCTGAAAGGGAGGAAGTACTAATGAACAGCAAACGAAGAAACTTCCGCATCACTTTCGCCGTGTCGGTCGTGCTGCTGACCGCCATCGCCTTTTTCCTGGTCTCGGTGATGGATAACCTGCCCGGCGCCCGAATCGACATGACCAGCAACAAGCTGTTCACCATGTCTCCCGCCGCTGCCAGGATCCTCAAGGACCTCCAGGTACCGGTGCAGGTGAAGCTGTACATCACGCCTGCTGACAAGATGACGACCCAGATGCGCAATCTCGAACGGGACATCACCGAACAGATGCGTAACTTCGAACAGGTGGCCGACGGCATGCTCGAGTTCCAGGTCTTCAATCCCCAGAACGACGAGGACATGCAGAAAACCCTTGCTGACAAGGGGATCCGGCCTTTCCAGGTCCAGTCCATCGAAAAAGACGAGATGGGCATCAAGTTGATCTGGAGCGCCATCACCATCGCCTACAAGGACAAACCCGAAGAGGTGCTGCCCCAGGTTCTGCCGCAGAGCCTGTTCACCCTCGAACAGGACATCATCGGCCCGGTCTACCGTCTGACCCGGGAAAAAGCGCCGAAAATCGCTTTGTTCGGCCCCAAAAAGCCGGTCGACCAGCAGCTTGCCATGATGTACCTGCAACAGGGCATGCAGCCGCCCGAACCGACCGAGCAGTACGCCCAGCTCTCCCAGCTGATGAGTCAGGGCCACTACGAGGCCGTGCCCATCGAGTTGACCGAGGCCTCCCCCGTCCCGGAAGACGCGGACGCCCTGGTCGTGATGGCCATCAGCCAGCTTAACCCGCGACAAGTCTACGAGATCAACCGCACCCTGAGGCGGGGTGTGCCGGTGATCATGGGAATGCAGGCGCACGAATACGGCTACAGCCCCGCTCCGAGTGGTGGCTGGACCATCGCGGGCCAGGGAGTCGAAACAGGCTTGGAATCCATGCTGGCGGAATTCGGTCTGACCGTTTCCGAGGATCATTTCATGGACACCGCCAGCGAGGTCATCAATCTGCCTCGTGAAGTGAACCTGGGCGGCCTGCGCATGCAGACCCAGGAACCGGTTCGCCTGCCGATCCAGATCCGGGTTACCGAAGCCCAGATGGATCAGGATTCTCCCCTGGTCAATCGCATCGGCGCGATCTTCTACCTTTGGGGAACACCTGTCCTCAGCGATGCGGACCAACTCGCGTCCCATGATTTGAAAGCCACTGATCTGATTGAAAGCAGCGACAATGTCTGGACCGAACCATGGTCCGACGGCCCCGTGACCGGGGCCATGCTCAGCCCAGAAGGCAAAACCATGACCGGGGCCCAGCCGCTGGCCGTTCTGGTTGATGGCATCTTCCCGGACACCTTCGAGGGTGAGGAAATCCCCGCCTGGCCACAGACCGCAGATCCCGCCGCCGCGGATGATCCGCTTTCCCAGATGCAGGCCACACCTCCGCCAGTGGAACCGCAGCCGGGCAAACTGTTCCTCATCGGCAACGCCAAGATGTTCGACGACAACATCCTGGCCGCCGGACAGAACGCCCTGCTGCTACTCAACGCCGTGGATTTTCTGGCCGGGTCCAGGGAACTGCTGGACATCCGCAGCAAGACCCTGACCCAGCGCGTGATCAAACCGGTGGAAGCCAACCAGAAGATGGTCTGGCGGTTTGTCGCTGTTCTTTTGGTTCCCATTATCATTGCCGTCTTCGGAATCACGCGCGCGGCCATGCGCCGCAAGAGAGCCTCGCGATATCGCGAAGCCATCACACATTCGACCCACTCGGTCGGCTAAAGGAGGATGATGACGATGTTCAAGAACCGAAACATCCTGATCCTGGCCGCCGTCCTGGTGGTGCTGCTCGGAATCAGCCTGGTCCAGAAGGCGGGCCACAGGAAAAGTACCAGCGGGTCCTCCACCGTGAAAGTCGTCGAGGGCGCCTTCACGGCCGACCAGTTGGACCGCATCACCCTGGGAATGGGAACGGATGAAGAAGCCGTGGTGCTTCTGTCCACCCCGACAGGATGGATGGTGGCCAGCGCGTGGGATACACCCGCCAGCACTCAGCGTATTGATTCGCTGTTGCGCAACGTGAGTGATCTCAGCGGCGAGTTCCGATCCGATGAAGCCTCGGTCCTGGCCGACTACGGCCTGGCCGATGACAGCGCGGTGAAGATCCGGGCCTACGACAAGGAAGGCAATCTGGCCCTGGCCGTGGACATCGGCGGCAAACCGGAACGTTTTCCCGGGAACTTCATCCGGAGGCCCGGGTCGGATGCCGTGTATCTGAGCCGGGTCAACCTGCTCTCACAACTGGGCATCTATGACGGACCCGCAGTACCCAGCAACGGTCATTTCCTTGAACTCCAGGCTGTCCAGGAAGACCGCCTGGATGTGGATCGGATCATCCTGAACGACGGTGGCCGGATCATCGAGATGGCCAAGGAATTCGCCGAGGATAAACCGGTGGCCGGTGATGCGGTCGTCGCCGACACCACAGGCGCCGAAGTCCCACCTCCCGGAGTGGACCGCACCACCTGGGAGTGGAAACTGACCGCGCCCGAGTCCAAGACCCTGGCCAAAACGAAGGCCGATGGTGTGTTGGGATCGCTGGTCAGCATCCGGGCCACCGACGTGGACGATCCCGCAGGTGACTTCGCCGCCTACGGCCTGGCTGAGCCGTCCCGCACCGGGACCATTGTTCGTCAGGACGGCTCGGAATCCACTCTCGAATTCGGCAACACGCGGGAAGCCGAGGGCGATCTCCAGGCAGGTGTCTGGATGAAGGTCCGCGGGGAATCCACGGTCTGGATCGTGTCCGATTACACGGTCAACAACATCTTCAAAACGGTGGAGGATCTCCTGCC
>JAGLCY010000183.1 GCA_023270185.1 Candidatus Krumholzibacteriia bacterium
TTTCACTTTCAGTCAACGCGATGGACGGAACCATGGTGCACCGAACGACGATGGTTCCTTCCTGCAGCCTGGGAGTGAATTCCGAGCCCAACCGGGGCGTGATCACCGCGCCAACTGCGAGCAGGCCGACGGCGATGACCACCGCGGCCCAGCGATTGTTCACGAAGAACCGCACCACCGGCCGGTAGGGCGCCAGGAGCCAGCGAACCATCCGGGCTTCGCCCTGGCCGCTGGATGAGTCCTTGGGCCGCTTCATGAAAAAGCTGCTCAGCATGGGGGCGATGCCGATGGCGAAGATCAGTGAGCCCAACATGGCCAGGGCCACCGTGTAGGCCAGGGGCCGGAAGGTCTTGCCTTCCACTCCCTGAAGGGTGAACAGGGGGACAAACACCAGGATGATGATGCCGATGGCGAACAGGATGGGCCGGGCCACTTCCCGGCAGGCGGTGGAGATGACCTGGAACTTGGGTTTGTCCGGATCGCTTTTTCGCAAGTGCCGGTCCACGTTTTCGATCATGACGATGGTCCCGTCCACCATCATGCCGATGGCGATGGCCAGCCCGCCGAGGGACATCAAATTCGCGGTCATGCCCATGCGTCCCATCATCAGGAACGCGAACAGCACGGAAAACGGAAGGGAAAGCGCCACCACGATACTGGGCCGGATCCCGCCCATGAACACCAGCAGCACCAGAGCCACCAGCAACACGCCCTGCAACAAAGCGTCGGTCACCGTTTTGACCGCCGCCTGGACGAGGGTTTTCTGCTCGTAGTAGGGAACGATGTTCAGGCCTTCGGGCAGGATGCCGTTGATCTCATCGAGCTTTTCCTCGACCCGCGCGATGACCTCGGAACTGTTGGATCCGAAGAGCTTGATCACCTGGCCGGCCACGACTTCGCCGGTTCCGTTACGCGACTGCAGGCCCCGCCGGATGGCTCCGCCGATCTTTATTTCCGCCAGGTCGCCCAGGTAGATCGGACGCCCGCTTTCGGTCATGATGACGATGTCCCGCAGGTCGTCCATGTTCCGGGCCAGACCGATCGACCGGACCACGAATTCCTCGGAGTTCTTTTCGATGAACTGGGCGCCCACATTCAGGTTGTTGGCCCTGACCCGTTCGATGACCTCGCCCAGTGTCACCTCATAGCGCAGCAACTGCTCCGGGTGCACTTCGACATGGAATTGTTTTTCGTACCCGCCGATGCCCAAAACTTCGGTGACACCGGGCACCGTCTGCAGGTTGAATTTGATCAACCAGTCCTGGATCGAACGCAGCTCTTCGAGGGAGTACCGGCCGGTTGTGTCATCCAGGTAGTAGAAAAGAACCAGCCCCATGCCTGTGGAGATGGGTCCCATTTCCGGATTACCGAAACCCGCGGGAATCTGCTCTCTGGCCTCCTGCAATCTTTCCCCGACCAGCTGGCGGGCGAAGTAGATGTCCATCCCGTCCTCGAAGTAGATGTTCACCACCGACAGGCCGAAGTTGGAAACGGATCTGACCTTGTCCACCCCGGGCAGGCCGGTCATGGCCGCTTCCACGGGGTAGGTCACGTACTTCTCGATTTCCTCGGGGGCCAAACCGCTGGTCACCGTGAAGACCTGGACCAGGTTGGGCGATACGTCGGGGAAAGCGTCCACCGGCAATTTGGTATAGGAATAGAAACCGGCGCCCATCATGATCAAGGCCGCCACCAGGGTCACCAGGCGGTTTTTCAAGTTGAATTCAATAATCCTGTCCAACATGACATGACCTCCTAGTGCGCGTGGCCGTCGCCAAGTGAATCCTTGCCCAGTTCGGCCTTCAGGGTGAAGCCGCCGACGGTCACATAACGCTCACCAGGTTCCAGTCCCGATACGATTTCCATGCGATCGCTGTTCTTGCGTCCGACGTCGACCGGTCGGGGTTCGAAACCCCCGTGTTCCTCCACGAAAACCACCGGATGGCCATCCAGGGTATGTACGGCGGAGGAGGGGACCACGACCTCGGCCGCGAACTGGCCGGTCCTGATCTCAGCCATGACGAACATGCCCGGCCGCCAGTAGCCGTCGGGGTTGTCGACGACCATCCTGGCTGTCGCCGTCCTGGTGTGCTCATCGACCACCGGTGTGACATAGCTGATTTTCCCGGATACGGTCCCGTCCTTGGCGCCGGCCCGGACCGTGGCTTCGTTACCCACCTTGATCAAATCCAGATCCCGCAGGTAGACGGTGATGTCGATCCAGACGGTGTTCAGGTCGGCCACCACGAAACCTTCATTCTCCCGGGATACCGGTTCACCGAGGGTCATGTGTTTTTCAATAATGGTTCCGGCGATGAAGGTGATCATTTCGTAGGGAGCAAGGCTTTCGTCCCCTTCGATCATTGCCAGGACCTGTTCCTCTTTTACGGTGTCTCCCACTTGGACACGAACCTCGGTGACGATACCGCTGTATCGGGGCACGATGTGGGCAATACGGTTTCCATTGACCTTGACCTCGCCGGGCAGGCTGCGCGTCAGCACGATTTCACCGGGTCCGGCCTCGGCCACCTGGATGTTGAATTCCCGCATTTCGTCCGTGCTGAGGATGATGAGATCATCCCCGTG
>JAGLCY010000184.1 GCA_023270185.1 Candidatus Krumholzibacteriia bacterium
TGTTCATCCCGGGCCGAAACCGGCGGGACGGGTCCGTTCAATGTCCACAGGAGCAGGGCCAGCACGGAAACCATCAGTTTCCTTCTGGGATTTTCATTCAAGAGAATCATGTCAGTCCTTCTCCAATGGGTTGAGTTTATTGGGCTCCTGTTCGCCGAGAATCCGGGCCATTTCCACAGCGGCGGACTGGTAGGTGGCCAGGGCCGTGAAATATCGACTGCTCAATTCGAACCAGGTTCGGCGCACGGAAATGACGTCGGTCAGGGTGAAGAGACCTTTTCGGTAGGCGACATTGGTCTGGGTCAGCGCCTGTTCCGACGCGGGAAGGATTTCATCACGGATGGTGGTCACCTGGATATAGGCCGTGGTCATCTGTTCATGCTGTTCGGCCAGATCCTCACGCAGCGTCACCAACTGTGTTTGGCGCAGAGCGTCAACCTGGTCCAGGCCGTATTGCCCGGCCCGAATGCCGTCCTGGTTTCGATTGTGAACGGGCAAGGGGATGGTAATGGCCGCCACGGCAGCGTTGTCGCCGCCGTTGCCAAAGTGCCGGATACCGGCGGACGCGGTCAGATCGATCTTTCCCTGGGACCGGAGCACGGCCAGCTCGGCTCGCCGCCTGCCGGCCTCCAACTCCATCCGCTTCAGACGGGGGCTTTGATCCAGCCGGTGGATCAATTCTTCCCATTCCGGAACCGGCTGGACGGATTCGAGCGAGCCCGAGGCGATTCCGAAGGTGGGGGTGGTGGTGTTCCACAAGGTGGACAGCTGGATTTTTTTAATCTTCAGGGCCTGCCGGGATGAGTCATGGACCATTCGGGCCGAGTATAGAGCCACCTGTGCCCTGCTTATTTCCACCGGTGACGTGGATCCCTTTTTCACGCGCCGCTCGACGAATTCCAGATCCTGTTCGGCCAGCCGGACCAATTCCCTGGCCAGGGAGACTTCCTGCTGGGCCGTGAGGATTTCAACGAAAACGCGGGTTACTTGAGCTTGGAGGTCAAGGGCCTGCAGACGGGCTTCCAACTGGACCGTTTCGGCGTTCCAACCGGCAGCTTCCCGTTGCTTGGAAAGTTTGCCTCCCAACTGGAAGGTCTGGGTGAGAAAGAGAGTGTATTCCGCCGACGAAAACCCGCTGTAATCACCGGAACCGATGAAGTTTTCCACTTCCAGGCCCAGCTCGGGATTTAATCCCCGGCCGGCCTGCTCCGCCCGGGCCAGGGCTTCATTTTCAGCGGCGGAGAAAACCTTCAGGCCAGGGTTGAACTGAAGGGCCAGGTCGATGGCCGCTTCGAGAATAAGTTCCCTTCCTTCCAGATCCGGGGGAGTGTCCGCCTCCCGGGCGAAAACTTCCATCGTTGAGCTCCCCGGCATGAAGATCATCAGGGCCAGGAATCCGCCAAACCCCAGCAGGCTTTGACCTATCCGATTCTTTTTCATCAGACAACCTCGGTAGAAACACATGGATGAGATGATCAACCCGTGGGGTGACCAGTCTCACGACTAGGAATAATCAGGAAAAAGAGGAGTAATCAGCAGAGGAGAGGCAGAACCGAGTCGAAAACAATCATATTCGGCAAATCACCGGTCGGATCAGATATAAGGTCAGGCCGCGTTTCAACCCGGGCAACAAAATCATCAACCAAAGCTGGAGGGTTGAAATGCTCGACCTGGTCAGGCGAATAATCCGGTTGGCTGTCCTGGTCGGTCGCGCGGAGGGCCAGAATCCGGCAGGGATCAGCGAAACAGTCCAATTCGTGGCGGCACTCGGTGGAATCCTCACAGATACAGGAATGCGCCAGGACACCCAATCCGCACAGGAAGGGAGCCAAAAGCAGGGCCCAGAATGCCAGGGCAGCGATGCCGTTCCGGATAATCATAGTATAAATGTAGGCCTTTTCCCTTTGATGGCAACGGTTCAGTTGGGGGAGCGTGTGCCATGAGCGATCCGGGTTGTTAAATAAAAACCAAAATAAGGCTTTTTATTAAAGACAACTTGGTCCAGTATTCTGCCGTTCGAGCAAATCTAGGGGATTATGGAGAACCTCTCTGGAAGGAGAACGCGATGAACCGTCCACTGATTGGTTGTGTTCTGACTGTCCTGCTGCTGGTCCTGGCCCTGCCCGTCATGGCCGAAGATGAGCCCCAGGCCGAGTCCATTGGTGAGGCCATCAGCAAGGGTACGCCTTTGCTCAGTTTCCTCTATCGCTACGAGGAAGTGGATCAGGATGTTATCGACAAGAACGCCCACGCTTCGACCCTGCGGACCACCGTCGGTTATCGGTCCATGGC
>JAGLCY010000185.1 GCA_023270185.1 Candidatus Krumholzibacteriia bacterium
CCCGCGCAGACGGCGATTAACCAGGCCTACTTCCAATGGAAGAATTCCGCCAACAAGGCGCAAATCGGGCGCGAGGAAATCATCATAGGTGACGCTCGTTTTGTCGGCAACGTCGGCTGGCGCCAGAACCACCAGAACTTCGACGCGTTCACCTTCACCAATTCCTCCCTGAGTTTCGCGGACCTTTCCTACCGGTACCTGAACAGGGTTCAGACGGTTGTCGGTGGCTCGAAAGACATGGCCAGTCATCTGATAAATGTCGACCTGAAGTTTGGCAAGATTGGTAATTTGGGGCTTTACGGGTACCTGCTGGACTTTACCTGGATGGAAAACTACGGTGCGTCCACCTCTACCCTGGGTGCCGAATTCAAGGGCAAACTGGAATTAGGCGAGAACCTGGGTCTGCTTTACGAACTTGAATACGCCATGCAGAGCGACTATGCGGATAATCCCAACACCAATCTGGATGCCCAGTATTATTTCCTGATGGCGGGTATAGCCCTGAAGCCGGTGACCTTCAAGGTTGGTTACGAGGTTCTCGGTGGAGACGCCAATGCGGACGTGGCCGTAAACAAGGGGCGGTTCATCACCCCATTGGCCACAGGACACAAGTTCAACGGTTGGGCCGACAAGTTCCTGAACACCCCCGGAACGGGACTTCAGGACCTCTATTTCCAGGCGAACGGCAAGTTTGGATCTTTGAAGTGGCTGCTTGCCTATCATCTCTTCGATGCCAATGACGGCGGCGCGAAGTACGGCAATGAGATCGACGCCTTGCTGACCTACAAGACATCCTGGAAGCAGACCTTCGGTGTGAAGGGTGCTTTCTACAGCGCCGACGATTTCGCTACCGACACCAACAAGTTCTGGGTCTTTACCGGGTACAAGATCTGACCCGATTTTTCTCCGCGGGCCCGTCGATCCAGGCGGGCCCGCTTTTCATTTCCACGGCACAACCTAAGCAAACTTGACGGTCCGGGCGGGTGGCGGTACCATCCCCTTGTCAATTAGCGCTTTATCCACAGCCATATTGAATGGCCCCATGGCCCGATTATTCGAACCAAGGAGAGCTTCATGCCCCGATACATGTCCAGGAAAATTCCCATGGTCATCGCCACCCTTTTGGCGATCGCCCTTCTACCGAACATCGTTTTCGCCCACTGCCAGGTCCCGTGCGGCATATATGATGACGCGGCCCGCATCGCCCATATGTACGAGGACGCCGCGACCATCGAAAAGGCCATGGTCCAGATGCAGGACCTGGCCGGCAAGACCGACGCGCAGAGCGCCAATCAGTTAACCCGTTGGATAATGACCAAGGAAGCCCACGCTTCGAACATCATCACCACGGTGTCCGAATATTTCCTGACCCAGAAGGTCAAACCGGTGGCCGCGGATGACGAAGGTCACGCGACCTTCCTGCTCAAACTGGAAGACCACCACCGGGTGATGAACGCGGCCATGAAGGCCAAGCAGAAAAGTGATCCCGAAGTGGTGGGAGCCCTGCGCGCGGCGCTGGACCAGATGGGCAAACACTATGATTTGAAACACAGCCACGAATAGGCTTGGGCCCGTCCGATCATTTCGAGGTGAAATTAGGAGGCGCGAGATGAAAACCAGCTTGATCCTGATCCTTTTGGCCATGGTTGTTTCCGGGATGGCGGCGTGTTCCGGAGGCGACCAGAGCAATGATGACTCCGGGAAAAATGTAACCTCGGACAAGACCGAAAAGCCGGCGGAAATGATGCCCGCGACCAGCACCGTCGCCGAAACCGAACAGAACCTGGAAGTTTGCCGGGCGGCGACGAAAAAGCTGGAAGGCGCTCTCAAGTCGGCCCTGATGAGCGCTATGGGCAAGGATGGCCCGGTGGTCGCGTTGAACGTTTGCCACGATGAAGCCGAGGCCATCGCCAAACAAATCTGTGAGGAAGATGGTCTTGAAGTTGGCCGGACCAGCCAGAAGTTCCGCAATCCGTCCAATGCGCCGGATGGCTGGGAAAATGCGGGTCTGGAAACCTTTGCGGCTCGAATCACCGCGGGTGAAAATTTCCAGGACATGGAAATGTGGGCCACAGTCATCAATGCCGAAGGCGGGCGCACCTTCCGTTACCTGAGGGCCATCAGAACGGGATCCCTGTGTTTGGAGTGCCATGGCGACGACCCGATTCCGCATATCGCTGAAATCCTGGCCGATCTCTATCCCGAGGACCATGCGCTGGGATTCTCGGCGGGAGACATGCGCGGGGCCTACACGGTGAAGCTCGAGTTGCCGCAGCCCGACTCGGGATCTTGACCGTACGCCGAGTCAACCTGTTTCATGGACCCGGGTTTGCCCGGGTCCTTTTTCGTCCCGGCGGGTTGGCGCTATCGGCCGCCTCTTGCGCCCGGGCGGTCTATCACCTTCATTAGCCGGACCATGGCTCTCATCGACCTGAAAAACGTTACCCTTGCTTTGGGCGGTCCCCCGATTCTGGACAGCGCTGACCTGCGTGTCGAGAAGGGGGAGCGCATATGCCTGCTTGGCCGCAACGGGGAGGGCAAATCGACCTTGTTGCGGTTGTTGGCCGGCGCGATGAAGCCCGATAGCGGCGAAATCATCCGCCAGTCCGGCCTGAGGGTGGGAAGGTTGACCCAGGAACTTCCCCAGGATATTTCAGGGACGATTCATGAGGTCGTGGGCGGGGGCTTTGCCGCCGCGGGAATCCCGACCCCGGATTGGGAGCACAGCCACGTGGTCGACCAGTCGATCACCCGAGCCGCCCTGGATCCCACTGCCGATTTCACCACCCTGTCCACTGGCAACAAGCGGCGGGTGCTGCTGGCCCGCGCCATGGTTATCCAGCCCGACATCCTGTTGCTGGATGAACCCACCAATCACCTGGACATCGATGCGATCAAGAGGCTGGAGGATGATCTCCGTCGTTTTTCAGGCACTCTCATATTCGTGACCCATGACCGGGCATTCCTGCGGAACCTCGCCCAAAGGATTGTCGAGATGGACCGGGGCAGGTTGCGGGACTGGACCTGCGATTATGAGACATTCCTTCGGCGTCGTGAAGAGGCCCTGCGCGTGGAACAGGAGCAAAACGCCGAGTTCGACCGGAAGTTGGCCGAAGAGGAGATTTGGATCCGTCAGGGAGTCCGTGACCGGCGCACCCGCAACGAGGGTCGCGTGAAAGAACTTCAGCGCCTGCGCGGGGAACGTCAGGATCGGCGGGAAAAGGTGGGCAGCGTCCGTATGTCCTTGCAGGATTCGGCCCGCTCGGGAAAGCTGGTTGTTCGAATTCGCGACCTGGCCTATTCCTGGGGCGACAAGCTGATGGTTCGGGATTTTTCCGCGTTGATTCAGCGGGGCGACCGGATCGGAATCCTCGGTCCCAACGGCTCGGGCAAGACCACGTTGCTGCGGTTGTTGCTGGGGGATCTCATGCCCGCGTCCGGAACAGTGGAACCGGGTTCCAATCTGCAGGTGGCCTATTTCGACCAGCAACGTGACCAGTTGGACGAGTCAGGGACCGTTCTGGAGAACGTTACCGATGGGAATGACCGGGTCCACTTCAACGGTCGGTCCGTCCACGCGATGACCTACCTCAAGAATTTTCTATTCACCCCGGACCGGGTAAGGGCGCCCATTTCCCACCTTTCGGGGGGAGAGCGCAACCGGTTGCTGTTGGCCCGGCTTTTCACCCGGCCGGCGAACCTGCTGGTCCTGGACGAGCCCACGAACGATCTGGACCTCGAGACGGTCGAGCTGCTGGAGGAACTGGTGGCGGACTTCGACGGGACGCTGCTGCTGGTCAGTCACGATCGGGAATTCCTGGACAACGTGACCACCAGCACCCTGGTCCTGGAGGGCCAGGGTCGCATCACCGAAACCGTGGGCGGCTATTCCGACTGGGCCAGGACTTCCCAAAGCGTCAAGCCGGAATCAGGTAAGTTGAAGTCGCATAAGAGAAAGGGCGAAACCGGATCTTCTCCGGTCAACCAATCCGAGGCCAAGGTTCGCCGCTTGACCTGGAAAGAAGGCAAGGAACTCGAAGCCCTGCCCGCGAGGATCGAGGAGCTGGAAACCAGGCAGGCCGAGCTTCATGCCCTGATGGCTGATCCGGCCTTGTATCAGGAAGCGGGGGACCGTGTCGCCAGGGCCAGGGATGAGTTGGAGGCGGTGACTGGGGATTTGAGCCTGACCTATGAGCGGTGGGAAGAACTGGATGGATTGGAATCCTAGGATTCCAGGGGATATTTGACATCATTATTTGAATTTAACATCCCGCATTTGCTGGCGTTTGGGAATTCACGAGTATACATTTCCGAGTTACAGTTAAGTACCGTGGTCCGTGGGTGATTTTCCGTCCCCGAGCCACTCCGTCCGGCCTTGTTTTGTGGTCGGCATTGGCCATTTACTCGAGTCCCTCACCCACGTGCTTCGGGATGGTTTCGAAGCGGTGGGAACGAGGACGAGGAGGCGACCCGAACGTCATGTCTTCCGAACTCACCAGACAAGACGATGTCACCATCCGCTTCGCCGGCGACTCCGGCGACGGGATGCAGTTGACTGGTACGCAGTTTACCGAAACCACCGCCAAGGTGGGGAACGATCTGGCTACCTTTCCCGATTATCCCTCCGAGATCCGCGCCCCGGCGGGTACGCGGGCCGGGGTTTCGGGTTACCAGATCCATTTCAGTTCCCGAGACATCTACACCCCCGGCGACGCCCCGAGCGTTCTGGTGGCCATGAATCCGGCGGCCCTGATCACCAACTACAAGGATCTGCAGCCCGGCGGGATCATCCTGGTCAACACCGGTGCCTTCACCGAGAAGGATCTGCAAAAAGCCGAACTGGATGTCAACCCGCTGACCGACGGCACCCTGTCCGGTTTCCGGGTCATCGAAGAGGACATCAACCAGCGTACCATCGAAGCTCTGGAGGGAACCTCCCTGGGCAAGAAGGACGTTCTTCGCTGTAAGAACTTTTACACCCTGGGCATGATGTACTGGTTGTTCAGCCGGCCCATCGAGCCGACGCTCGAATGGCTCAATGTTAAATTCGCCAAGAAACCGGAACTTGCGGACGCCAACATTCGCGCCCTGAAAGCCGGTTATAATTACGCTGAGTTGCTGCGTCTGTTCCAGGGCCGTTATGAAGTGCCCAAGGTCGAAGACGTGGCGCCGGGCTTTTACCGGAACGTCATGGGCAACCAGGCGCTGGCTATCGGCTTGGCTGCCGGCGCGGAGATGGCGAACCTGAAGGTTTTCCTGGGTTCCTATCCCATCACGCCGGCCACGGACATCCTGCAGTATATGTCGCTGATGAAGAACTACGACGTGATCACCTGCCAGATGGAAGATGAGATCGCCGGCGTCTGCACAGCCATCGGCGCTTCCTTCGCCGGCCGGTTGGGCATGACGACGACCAGTGGTCCGGGTCTGGCGCTGAAGACAGAGGCCATCGGCCTGGCGGTCATCACCGAATTGCCGCTGGTGATAGTCGACGTGCAGCGCGCGGGCCCTTCAACCGGTCTTCCGACCAAGGTGGAGCAGGCCGACCTGCTGCAGAGCATGTTCGGCCGCAACAGCGAGGCGCCTCTGCCGGTGCTGTCCTGCGCCACTCCCGCGGATGCTTTCGATTGTGCCGTTGAAGCCTGCCGGATCGCCACGCAATACATGACGCCGGTGATCCTGCTGAGCGACAACTACATCGCCAACGGCGCCGAGCCCTGGAAGCTGCCGGACATGGACAAGCTGGAACATTTCCCGGTCGAATTCGTGACCGATCCCGAAGGCTTCTCGCCCTACAATCGGGACGCCAAGCTGGCCCGCGGCTGGGCGAAGCCCGGAACGCCGGGTCTGGCCCACCGGATCGGCGGATTGGAAAAGGACAGCAAGACAGGCAACGTCAGCCACGACCCGGACAACCACCAGGTCATGGTCGATCTGCGTCTGGCAAAGGTCAACGGCGTCGCCGACACGATCTCCATCCCGCCGCTCAACGGCCCGGATTCCGGCGACCTGTTGGTCGTGGCCTGGGGGTCCAGTTACGGTGCCGCCCGAGCCGCCGTGGAGAGGATGCAGAAAGAGGGCGTGACCGCCACGCACATGCACATGCGCCACCTGCGTCCCTTCCCTCACGGCTTGGCGGATATCTTCCGGAAATTCAAGCGGATCGTCGTGCCCGAGCTCAACATGGGGCAGTTGGCCTACGTGTTGCAGGCCGAGTACCCGGAATTCCGGTTCGAGAAGTACAACAAGGTCAAGGGCAAGCCCTTCCAGGCGCGAGAGCTCAAGGCCCATTTTGAAAAATTGCTGGAGGAGAAGTCATGAGCGATGTCCAACAGTTGAAAGGCAAGGACTTCAAGTCCAACCAGGAAGTGCGCTGGTGCCCCGGTTGCGGTGACTACTCGATCATCAGCAGCGTCCAGTCGATTCTCGCGGAACTCGGCCGGGACAAGGACAACGTGGTCATGGTGTCGGGCATCGGCTGTTCCAGCCGGTTTCCCTACTACATGGGGACCTATGGATTCCATGGCATTCACGGCCGGGCCAACGCCATCGCCACGGGTGTGAAGGTCGCCAACCCCGACCTGGATACGTGGGTGATCACCGGTGACGGTGATGGCCTGTCCATCGGTGGCAACCACATGATCCATTCGCTGCGGCGCAACGTGAATCTGAAGATCATCCTGTTCAACAACGAGATCTACGGATTGACCAAGGGCCAGTATTCGCCCACCACGCCGCAGGGCCAGAAGACCAAGACCTCTCCTTTCGGGTCGGTCGACGCC
Source organism: Candidatus Krumholzibacteriia bacterium (assembly GCA_023270185.1). Classification (GTDB taxonomy): domain Bacteria; phylum Krumholzibacteriota; class Krumholzibacteriia; order LZORAL124-64-63; family LZORAL124-64-63; genus JAGLCY01. The sequence goes on from JAGLCY010000185.1 coordinate 6,783, forward strand.
CCCTTCAATCCTTTGCAGCTGGCCCTTGGCGCCGGAGCAACCTTCGCGGCTCGGACGCTCGACGTTCGGCCCAAGCACATGAAGGCCGTCCTGAAGGCTGCCGCCGAACACAATGGAGCGGCATTCGTGGAAGTTTGGCAGAACTGCGTGATCTTCAACGACGGCGCGTTCAAGCACTGGAGTGAAAAGAAGGTTCGCGACGACCAGACGGTGGACCTGGTCGCCGGCCAGCCGATGATTTTCGGCGCGGAAAAGGAAAAGGGTCTGCGGTCCGAGGGATGCCAAATCCAGGTGGTCTCCGCGGACGAGGCCTCGATCTGGGATCCCACCGTTGAATCACCCGGACCGGGGTTCCTCATGTCCCAACTGGATAAGGATCCTTCCATGCCGCGTCCATTCGGGGTGTTCCGGCAGGTGGAGGCTCCGACTCTTGACGATCTGGTCCATGATCAGATCAGCGAGGTGACGGACAAACTGGGTGAGGGCAGCCTCAAGGACCTGATCTACACTCCCGATTCCTGGGAAGTGAAGTAGGGTCTGTTCACGGATTGCATCTGACAGGTAAAAAAAGAGGCGTTCCTTTGAGGAGCGCCTCTTTTTCCTGGTTGTCGGGAAATATCAGAAATCCTTCTTGAGGACCACCACGGTCACGTCATCGAAGGCAGGTTCACTGCCGGCGTGCTTGTTCACCTCGGAAATGATCAGAGTCACGAGTTCCTTCGCCGAAAGATCCAGATTGGTATTGAGAATGCCTTCCAGCCCCTTTTCCCCGAAGGCTTCATCGCGGGAGTTGATCATGTCTGTCACGCCGTCGGAGAAGATCACCACCATGTCGCCGGGCTGGAGGATCACGATGTCGTCTTCGTATTCGAATTCCTCCAGAATACCGACCGCGAGACCTCCGGAGGTCAAGCGGTGGGTTTCTCCGCCGCGGGTCAGATGGTACGGTCGTTCGTGGCCGGCATTGCAGTATGTCAGGACATTGCTGCGGACATCCAGCCGCCCGTAGAAAAGAGTGGCGAAGCGGTCGTGGGTGGTGCTGAGGTACATCAGCCGGTTGCAGTTTGTCAGACACTGGTGGCAGGACGTTCCCATCAGGACCTGCCCGCGCAGGGTGGCCTGCAGATTGGCCATAAGCAGCGCGGCGGGAACACCCTTGCCCGACACGTCGCCGAGGGCAAAGGCCCAACGGTTGTCCTTGAGGGGGATGAAGTCATAGTAGTCTCCGCCCACGTGACCGGCCGCCAGCGTGGCCCCGGCGACGTCGTAACCGGAAATGTCCGGTGCGCCTTTGGGCAACAGGCCTTCCTGGATGAGTTCGGCCAGACGCATATCTTCCTGCATACGTTCGGTTGCCTTGGCTTCACCATCCAGACGGGCCTTTTCCAGCACCTGGGCCGACTGGGCGCCGATGATGGCCAGAATGCGCTGGTCGTCGGCATTGAAGTCCCCGGCAATCTTGTTGTACGCGCTCAGGACGCCGATGAGATTCGCCCCGACCATCAGGGGAACACACAGGAAATTGCGGAGTCCCTTGGTGGTCGGAGTGCCCCGGAACAGGGGGTCGCCGGCCGGGTCGTTGATCAGCAGGGCGCGTTTTTCATGGCACATGCAACCCAGCATATTGCGGTTCAGGTGATAGTGTTTGCTGTTGTCTCCCTCTTTCCTTTCAAACATCAGCGTTCCGGTGGGAATCATTTCCTCCTGGTCGACCATCGTGATGGAAACTTCTTCGGCGCCGACGGCCTTGACCGAGCGGCTGATGATCGTCTTGATAATCTGGTCGGAATCATGGGAAATGCCGATGGCACGCGCGAGGTCGTTCAGAATCGAAAGTTCGTCGACCGCGCGTCGAAGACGGGCAACTTCATCGTCCTGGGATTTATTGTTTCCGAAAATGGGCATCCATCTCCCCCGGCCGGTTCAGATCCAGCGCCAATATGACTCCGCCGGCTGCTATTTCAGCAGCATGATCTTGTGATGATCCACCCTGTTGTCGGCCACCAGGCGAACGTAATAGGCCCCGCTGGGAACCTGCCGTCCACCCGAGTCCCGGCCCTGCCAGAGGCGGGCGTGATGTCCGGCACCCAACTGACCGTCGGCCAGGACATTTACCAGACGTCCAGTCACATCGTAGACAGAAACCTGAACCCGTTGCGGCCGGGCCAGTTCAAACCGGATCTCGGTCACCGGGTTGAACGGGTTAGGCACGTTGGGCAAGAGGCGAGTTGCAACTGCCGGTATGTTCTTGAGCGTGATTTCGGTTTCCGGGCTATGGGCGCCCTCCACGCCGCCGGTCACTACTGTATAACTGTAATACAGAACCGTTCCTGACGCATACCCTTCGGGACGGTCGGTGAAGGTCAGGGTTGATCCATAACCTGACAAAGGTTGATCAGTCAAGCGGATCTCGACACCGGCTTCGTTCCTCCTGTAGACATGGCAGCCGTCATAGGCCTCTTCCGGGACGGTCCATTGCAACTCGACCGCACCGCCGGTGAGAGTCGCCCGGGGGGCGGGGTGGCCGATTCCCACGATGGCCCAGTTGACTCCCGCTACGATCCTGTCCCCTGTGAAGGGGTACAGGGGCATGAGCATGCTGGCATCGTGCCAGGGGGCCCACACCATATTGTCGGGCAGTGACGGGAACCGGGTCGGCCCCAACTCCAGATAGACGACATTCGGGTAGGGTTCGGCCACAAGGAGTTGGAAGGTTGCCAACAGGACGGCGGGCGAATAGGGCAGGGGGCTGCCGCCGATGCCCACGATGAACTCGTTATACTGGCCGACGTTGATGTACTCTCCCTCGAGATCCCAGGACAACCACTGGGCGTCGCCGTCGATGTCGACCGCCAGTTCCCAGGCTCCCACGCCGGTGGTTTCCGAGGGTTCCACCAGGACCAGATAACCGGTGACAATCTCGTTGGGGCCGGAGGTCTGGGTATCGATATAGGAGTAGTCCTGATCGAAGAAAATACCCACCAGGTTCTGGCCGACCCCGCCCTGCATTATCGCCGTTCCGCTCAGGGAAACGTCCGAGCAGGCCTGGTCGCCCAGGTCGATGGTGGCGGTGAAGGTGCCGGGAAACTCGGGTTGAAACACAATGGAGAAGTAGGCGGTATGACCAGTGCCCAATATCCGGCCCGGGCTGATGGAAAGGAACACCGATGAATTGCTGTGCGGAATGATTCTCAGTTCCTGGTTGCCGATGTTGGTAACGGAAAAGGTCTTGGTCATTGAAGTGCCCACATTCAGGGAGCCGAAGGCCAGGATATCCGGCTGAATGATGCAGACGCTGTCGGAGTTTTCCGCGGCCCCCATCACGGGAACGGGTGTGAACTGGGGACCCAAATTCAAATTCGTCTCGGCAAAGCCCTCGGTAAGTGGCTGAAAGCGAACGTCCACTGTGTGACCGTGGCCTGGAGCCAGTTGATAGATCCCTGCTCCGCCGGTGATGTCATACCCCAGGTCGGGATCGTCGAGATTGATGTCCAGATCCAGGAAAGTACCGCCGGTATTGGTAATAGAGACCGTTTTCTCCTGAAGGGTCCCAACGTAGAGCCAGTGGAAATCCAGGGTGTCGGGGGAGACCGTCCACTGGGCGGGAAGGGGATCACCCTCACCTTCCAACTGGATTGGCGGCACGGTTGAGCCCATGTCCAGAATAACGGAAAGAGGCCCGGGCACGACAGGCTGGAAATTTACGGAAACGGGGCTGGTCTGCCCGGGTTCCAGCAAGGTGGACGATCCGACGAGCAACTGAAAACTCTGGGCCGTGTCCGGCAGACTGGGATCGATCTGGAAGGCAATATCCCCGTTATTGGTGACATTGAAATCGAAACGTCGGTTCGACCCCACGCCCACCAGACCGAAATCATGATAGGTGGGTGCATCCCAGCTGAGAATCAAATCCCGGCCGGCGCCTGTTATCGGTACGTCAGGAAGCAGGTCTCCCAGATCCAGGGAGCAGGCATATTCGCTCACCGCGGACGGGGTGAACTGGACCGGGACAATGTGAGTCACGCCGGGATCCACCTGAGTGGGGGGCGCCCCGGCGTAAAGGGTGAAGGCGGAACAGGAATCGGGCAGGGAGGGGGTCACCATGAAGGACCCGTCACCGGTATTTTCAATGTATACGTACAGGTGGGGAGAATAACCGAGGCCCACGGATCCGAATTCCAGAACGGCGGGGGAGATATCCCATGAAATGGTGGGCTCCCGGCCTGTACCCGTCAGTTGCACGGCGGGTACGATTGAGCCCAGATCAAGGTAACACGAGTATGTGTCCAGGCTCGTGGGCTGGAATTTGACGTAAATCACCCGCTGGCGCCCGGGGTCGATTGTACCGGCGTATCCGCCGCTGGTGATGGTGAATTCGGGGCAGGTCAGGGGGATGAAAGGTTCGATCTCGAACGACGCTTCCCCGGTGTTGACAATAGTCACCGTCCTTGTCTCTGACGATTGAATACTGACGGCTCCGAAGTCCACCTCGGTGGGGGCCGTCCAGGAAAGATTCAGATCCCGGCCGTTGCCGATCATCATCACATCGGCCAGATTCCAGCCCAGGACCAGACTGCATTCGAAGTATTCAGTGGTCTCAGGCGCGAAGGCAACCTGGATGGTTCGGGATTCACCAACCGGGACGGTCACCAGACCACTGAGCCCGGGAAGGGAATACGGGCCGCAGTCGCCGGTCAGGGCAACGTCGAGGTAACCCGGGATGGCGCCGAGGTTGGATACGGTAACGGTCTTGACCACCTGGGTCCCGATGATGGTTCCTTCGAAGTGAAGTGTCTCCGGATTGACTTCGAGATTGGGAATATGTCCGTTGATCCAGGCCACTTCCGGTTGACCGGACAATGTCGTCATGGGCAGCAGGGCGCTGGGATCATCCGCGGGGATGAAGGACATCTGACCGGGCACCGAGGGATGATAATCGGGCCTGACCGATAGAATCACGGGCAAAGGTTCGGTGACCATGATCTGGAAGGTCGCCAAAAGGACATCCGGGTCGGAGGGCAGGGGCAGGTCCCCGATGCCGACCATGAAGCATGGTGGGCTGGCCACGTTCATGGCATTCCCTTCGAGAGCCCAGGATGTGAACTGCCCGGGGCCGTCCACATCAACGCAACATTCCCAGCCGAGCAGTCCGGAGGGAGTCGAGGGATCCTTGAGAACGAGATAGCCGGTCAGAAACCCCGGATAAGTATCAATGACCGTGGAGTCCTGGGTGTAGGTGTTGTCCCAGAAAATCCCAAGGTTATCCTGGCCCCGCGCGGGTCCCGGAAATCCGATTCCCAGGCAGG
>JAGLCY010000186.1 GCA_023270185.1 Candidatus Krumholzibacteriia bacterium
TGGTGATCATGGCGGGTACCCCCAAGGAAAGATGAAACAAGTATGTCAGTATACCATTTTTCAGGGGGATAAGAAATGGCGGGGGATGGAATTGTGCGGTGGTTTCAGGTGCGCTGGGATATTGTCAAAACCACTGCAAAGGCCAGTTTGAAAACATAATACATTGAAAACAAATAGAATAGGCCCGAAAGGCACCCCGGGGGCCACTTTTCTGCAATGATATCCAATATCCCTGTCCGAGATCGCCCCAAACAGCTATTTCATCAGCATGATCTTCTGATGGTCGATCTTTTCCACGGCACAACCTACGTAATAGACCCCACTGCGTACCTGGCGCCCGGTCACATCGTAAACGGTGCAAGGTCGACCACGACAAGGCGTTCCGCGGTAATGCCCTGAGGCCGAACGCAGGCGCTCAAACCGATGATTTCCACTCCTTTCGCGGCTACTCGTCTCAATAACCGACCATATTCCGGATCGATGTCGTCAGCGGGGCCCACCGTGACCGCGTCCGCGCGTTGGCAGCAGAACACCAAAGCGGCCCGATCACCCGCAGCCACCATTTCCTCCAGTTCCAGCAGGTGTTTTCGCCCCCGTTCCGTGGGCGCGTCGGGAAAGCGGGCGTGTCCGTTCTCGACAAGGGATGCGTTTTTGACTTCAACCCATACCCTCTGATCGCCGGTTGTCAACAGGATGTCCACCCTGGAACCGCGCGATCCGTAGCGCACTTCGGTGCGAAGGGAATCGAACCCCGCCAAAGCCGGGATCAGACCGTCGTTGATGGCCTCGACCACCAAACGGTTGGCCAGGATGGTGTTCATCCCCACCAACACCTGAATGTCGCGGCCCTGTTTATCCTTTGCAGCCGCTTCCACGATTTCCAACGACCATTTCAGCTTTCGTGCGGGATTGGCCGCAGGGCTGAGCCAGAGGCGGGCGCCCTCGGCCAGACAGCCTCGCATACTGCCGGTGTTGTTGGTGTGGGCGACCACATCGGTGCCGTCATCCAGCCGGGCGTGGATGAAAAACCGCTTTTCCCGGCGCAGGAAGCGGCCACGGACCAGGGGGGCGGGGAATTTCAAGTGATCTCCTTCGTTGCCCGCTGTTGCGGGCTTGGTTATTGTTAATCCGTTAATGAGTCGTGATTTCAATTTCCGACTCCATAGTACGGAACCATCAACCGGTGGTGAACAAGAAACCAGGAGTGCGCATGAAACTCGGAGACTGGAATTTCCGCGCTTTCCACGACGGCCGTTTCAAACTTGACGGCGGTTCCATGTTCGGCGTGGTGCCCAAGGTGATGTGGGAGAAAAAGCACCCTGCCGACGAAGACAACCGAATCGACCTGGACCTGCGCTGCCTGCTGGTCGAAAACGGAGACCGGCGCATCCTGGTGGACACCGGTATGGGCAACCGCTGGGCGGAACGGCAGATCGAGATGTACGGTCTCGTCCGCCGACCCAACCAATTGCTGGCCGAGCTGGCCGAAGCGGGTATCACCCGGGAATCGATAACCGACGTGGTTCTGACTCATCTGCACTTCGATCATGCCGGTGGAACTCTCCGCGAGGGGGCCGACGGCCTTGAGCCCGTGTTCCCCCAGGCCCGGCATTGGGTGCAGGAACGTCACTGGGAATGGGCGACCAATCCATCGGAACGGGACAGGGCCAGCTTCCGGGCCGATGATTTCTCCGCCTTGAAGGACAAGGGAAAGCTGGAGTTGGTTGACGGCCCGACCGAGATCATCCCCGGTGTCAGGGTCACACCCATCAGCGGTCATACCCCCGGACAACAGGTGGTGGAATTCCATACAGGAAAGGGTGTGGTGGCTTTTGTCGGTGATCTGCTCCCCTTCCTCAGCCAGGTCCATATTCCCTGGATCATGGGTTTCGATCTGAATCCCCTGCTGACGGTGACGGAGAAGAAGCAGTTCCTTACCCGGGCGGTGGAGGACGGCTTCACGCTGGTTTTCGAACATGATCATCTCAACGAGGCGGCCACCGTGAAATTCGAGGGCGGCAAGTTCAAACCCGATCTCGTCTTCACCCTGGACGACCCGCCTGTCATGGGAAAAGAATGAAAAACGACGGTCTCATTCCCGGGCTCGCGTCCGCTGATCCACCGCTCCGCAAGCCGAAATGGCTACGGATGAAACGGCAGGGCGGCGAGGACTACAACGACGTCAAGCGTTTGCTCCGTTCGGCGTCCCTGAATACGGTGTGCGAGAGCGCCAACTGTCCGAATATGGGCGAATGTTTCAACAGCCGGACCGCCACTTTCATGCTGCTCGGTGAGGTCTGCACCCGGCACTGCACCTTCTGCAACATTCCCGGCGGCCGGGTGGCAGCGATCGATCCGGACGAACCGCGGCGTGTCGCCGAGGCGGTTCGGGAGCTGGCCCTGAAGTTCGCCGTGGTCACTTCGGTCAACCGGGACGACCTTCCTGACGGAGGAGCTGCCCACTTCGCGTCCACCATCCGGCGGATCCGCCGTCTGAACCCGGGCTGCGGCGTGGAGGTCCTGATTCCCGATTTTCTGGGCGACCCGGTGGCGCTGGAAACGGTGCTGACGGCGGCCCCCGAGGTACTGAACCACAATCTGGAAACGGTGCCCCGACTCTATAATGACATGCGACCCCAGGCCGATTACCGGCGCTCTTTGCAGGTGCTCAAACGCAGTCGGCAATGGGCCGATTCCTTCGACGCCGACATCAGGGTCAAGACCGGCATCATGGTGGGCGTGGGGGAAACCCGGGACGAGGTGGTGGACCTGATGAAGGACGCCGCCGATCACGGGGTCCGGATCATGACCATCGGCCAGTATCTGCAGCCGTCCCTGAAGCACCATCCGGTACTGCGTTATGTCGAACCCGCCGAATTCGACGAACTGGCCGTAGTCGGCCGCGAGTTGGGGATCGAATGGGTGGAATCCGGACCCATGGTGCGATCCAGCTATCACGCCCGCGAACAGTCCGCCGCGCTCGCCTCGTCACTTTCCAGGGAGTTGTAGAACCCTTGTCCGCCATTGGTTTTGTCCGCGACACCATTTTCAACCCGCATTCGCCCGCGTGCATGTGGAAACATCCCCTGATGGCCATCAAGGTATTTTTCGGGGCACTCGAGAATTCCCTGCTGCCCCTGGGGGAGAAAACCGCCCGGGGCGGTTTCCGTGAGTGTCCGGTCTGCGACTGGCAGGGACACCGATTCCGTAATTTCCTTTCGGCAGACGAGGTCATTCGCCATTGCATCTGTCCGGGCTGCGGTTCCTTCGACAGGCACCGCCAACTGGTGCTGGGTGTTCGTGAGAAACTGGCCTCCACATCCGGTCCCACGCCGAAGGTGATGATCGGTTTCTCCCTTTCCACCGCCCTGCGGTTCCTGCTGGAACACGAGGGGCTCGCCCGCTGTTTCCGCAGTGATATCGATGCCACGGACCAGCGCTTTGCCCCGGATCTGGTCATGGATATGCGAAATATCTCTTTGCGGGATGGAGCCGTGGACTGGGTTTTCTGCAGCCACGTGCTGGAGCACATTCCCGAGCTGGAAATCTGCGTGGATGAAATCCTGCGGGTCCTCAAACCCGGGGGCGCCGCCTGGATCCAGGTACCCTTCGAGCCGGGCCGGGCCCACAGCCGGCGGATCGAAATCGACCCCCATCGCGCCCACGCCCACGCCTGGCAGTTCGCGCCCGATTTCGGCAGCCTTATCGAGCGGCCCGGCTGGACCGTCAGTGAGGTCATTGCCGGCGATAATATTCCTCGGGGCGATCTGAAACGGTACGGGATCGACCCCCGTGAACGGTACTGGCTGGCCCGCAAGTCCGGTTGACCCGCGCGAGACTTTCCCCGAACCACTCAAAGCCTTATTATTGCCGGACCTGAATGTTCAATACGGGAGGGGCCACCCTCCCCATCGCGTCATGGAAAGGGAAGACGATGGCCAAGATCACGAAACGAAGCGAGGACTACAGCCGCTGGTATCTGGACGTCATCCAGGCCGCTGAACTGGCCGACAACAGCCCGGTCCGCGGTTGCATGGTGATCCGTCCCAACGGCTACGCCATCTGGGAAAACATCCAGCGCACCCTGGATGACAAGTTCAAGGAACTTGGCCACGTGAACGCCTACTTTCCCCTGCTGATTCCGAAGAGCTTCATGGCGAAGGAAGCCGAGCATGTCGAGGGCTTCGCGAAGGAATGCGCCATCGTCACCCATCACCGCCTGAAACAGGTGGTCGTCAACGGCAAGACCACGGTCATTCCCGATCCCGACAGCAAGCTGGAGGAGGAGTACATCATCCGGCCCACCAGCGAGACGGTGATCTGGGACATGTACCGCAAGTGGATCCAGAGCTACCGTGACCTGCCGATCCTGATCAACCAGTGGGCCAATGTCATGCGCTGGGAGATGCGCACGCGGATGTTCCTGCGCACCACCGAATTCCTGTGGCAGGAAGGCCACACCGCCCACGCCACAGCCGAGGAGAGCCGCGAAGAGACCCTGCAGATGCTCGAGGTCTACCGCTGGTTTGCCGAGGACATTCTGGCCATGCCGGTCATCACGGGTCCCAAGACAGCCAACGAGCGTTTTGCCGGCGCCGTGGAGACCTTCTCCATCGAGGCCATGATGCAGGACCGCAAGGCGTTGCAGGCAGGTACCAGTCACGACCTGGGCCAAAATTTTGCCAAGGCCTTCGACGTGAAATACCAGGATAGTGAAGGCAAGGTGGAGCATGTCTGGGCCACTAGCTGGGGCATGAGCACCCGTATCATGGGCGCGCTGATCATGACCCACAGCGATGACGATGGTCTGGTCCTGCCGCCGCGTATCGCTCGTATCAAGGCGGTCATCATTCCCATCTGGAAAAACGACGAAGAGATGGCGGAGGTGGTCGCGGCCGCCGAGAAAATTGCCGCCGAACTGCGGCCGATCATCGGTGCGGTGCATATCGACAAGCGCGACAACATGCGTCCCGGCTGGAAATACGGCGAGTGGGAGCGCAAGGGTGTGCCCCTGCGCATGGAGCTCGGACCGCGCGATCTGGCCGACGAAAAAGTCATGATGGTTTCGCGCCACGACCGCAACAAGCAGCC
>JAGLCY010000187.1 GCA_023270185.1 Candidatus Krumholzibacteriia bacterium
CGCCTTCCTTGAAGTAGTACTGGGGCTTGTCCAGCTTGGGGATGCCGAGGTGACCAATGGGCACGAAGCCCTCCAGATCCTCGCCCATCTCCACGATCACGCCATGGTCCAGCATACGGCTGATGTTGCCCTCGAGGGTATGACCCACGGGGTACTCCTCGGCCAGCACGGGCCAGGGATTTTCAGTCATCTGCTTGATGCCCAGACTGATGCGACGCTTGCTGGTGTCGATGTCCAGGATCTGGACCTGCACACTGTCACCGCGTTTGAGCATCTCCTTGGGATGGCGCACGCGCCGGGTCCAGCTCATGTCCGAGATGTGGACCAGGCCGTCGATACCGTCTTCCACCTCGACGAAGGCGCCGAAGTCGGTCAGGTTGCGGACCTTTCCTTCAATGACCGAACCAACCGGGTACCGCTCGATGAGGGTGACCCAGGGATCGCTCTCGCACTGCTTGAGACCCAGGCTGATCTTCTCGTTTTCCTTGTCGATCTTCAGGACCATCACGTCGACTTCATCGCCGATCGAAACGACCTTGGACGGATGCTTGATGTGCCTCGTCCAACTCATCTCACTGATGTGGATCAGGCCCTCGACACCACGTTCCAGCTCCACGAAGGCGCCGTAGTTGGTGATGGAGACCACGCGTCCGCGAACGACAGCCTCTTCGGGGTAACGCTCGTCGACGTTGTCCCAGGGATAGGACTGGAGTTGCTTCAGACCGAGGCTGATGCGCTCTCGCTGCTCCTCGAAGTCCAGAACCTTGACCTCGATCTCCTGACCGATGGTGACAACTTCGCTCGGGTGCGAGACGCGGCCCCAGCTCAGGTCGGTGATGTGCAGCAATCCGTCGATTCCGCCGAGGTCGACGAAGGCGCCGAAGTCGGTGATGTTCTTGACCACGCCCGTGCGCACCTGGCCCTTTTCGAGCTCGGAGATGAGGGAGCGCTTCTTCTCTTCACGCTCCTGCTCGAGTACGATCCGCCGGGAGACAACTACGTTCCGCCGACGCTTGTTCTTCTTGATGATGCGGCACTGGATTTCCTCGCCGATCATATCCTCCAGGTTAGGAACCTGGCGCAGGGCAACCTGGCTGCCGGGCAGGAACGTGTCCACACCCCACAGCTTGACCACCAATCCACCCTTGATTCGCCTGTCGACGGTGCCGGTTACGACATCGCCGGCCTCGTGCGCCACCTTGATCTTGTCCCAGACCTTCAGGAAGTCGGCCCGCTCCTTGGAGAGCACGACCAGCCCGTCCAGGTTTTCAAGCTTTTCGAGGAAGACGTCGAAAGTGTCGTTGACCGCGACACTCGTGGAACCGAATTCCTCCCTGCTGATCACGCCTTCACTCTTGAAGCCGATGTTGAGCAGGACTTCGTTGTCACGAACCTCGATGACCGTCCCCTTGAGGATCTGGCCTTCCTGGATGTCCGTGAGGGTCTCTTCGTACTGGTTGATCAGGCTCAGCATCTCTTCAGCGTTCAAATCCCATTCCTGACCTTCTTCTTCGAGGTAGTCGAAGTTGACGATGCTGTCGGGATCATATTCGGTGCTGAGACGCGGCGCGGCGGGGGTAGGAAGAACTTCGGCGGCCGCGGCCCTGGGGGCGCGTTCCTCGTCGTCGTCCTTGCTACCGGGTTCGGGAGTATTTTCCGGGGTGCTTTCCGAAGGGCTGACAGGTGCAGCCTCCTGGGTTTCTTCGCGCACCTCTTCGGAGTCGGAATTGGGGTTGGCGGTCATGAAAGATTGCCTCCTAGTGACAGTTATACGCCGGGACCACTTGGTCCCTGGCAGACTCGGGAATATAATCGGCAAGTCCAGTAATGGCAAGGCGGACTGGCGGGTCCGGCGGTGTCTGGAATCAGTTCCTGAAGACCTGTTCCTGACGCCGGGCAAACTTCTTCAATTGCCTGGCCCCAAGTTCCTTTTCATACTCGGTTTCGGGATAGGCCGCAAAGGACCGGGCCTGAAGCTCACGAAAGGCGGCTTCACACAGATTGCCGATCCTGAGGCTGACTTCCTTCTTGTCGTGATCCCGCAACAGGGCCTGAACACCGTGCCAGCGAATTACCGGGCCGAAATGGACTTCCAAGGGTGATTTCGGCGATCCTCCGGGTTGTCGCCCGTAACTGCCACGAATGAAAAGAGGTAAGGTAGGCGCGCCTGTTGCCTGGACCAGAATACCCAATCCATTGCGAACGGGACCGGGGTGGCCGATGGCACGGCGGGTGCCTTCGGGAAATATGAGAAGATTGGCCCCATCGGCCAGGCGGGCGGCGGCTTCACGGAAGGCCTCGGCATCGAAACCGGACCGTTGAATGGGAATGCTGTCGATCCAACGGAAAATGGGCCCCAAAGGCCAAAATTTGAATAATTCCGCTTTGGCAAGGGCGTGAACGGGATAACGATGGAAGGTTGACCCGATCAGCGGGGGATCCCAGTTGCTGACATGGTTAACCGCCAGGATGCATCCCCGGGGCAGGGCTCCGCCCTCGTTTCCCACTTGACGCAGACCGAAAAACCGCGCGGAAGCATTGAAAAAACTATAGGCCAGACGGTAGTGCCAGGGGATTTCCCTGATCGCCGTTTCCAAATCCGTATCCAACTCCAGGTCGAGTGTGGGATTAACCAGACAAGCGCGGGCGCACATCTGATTCTGCTGTTCCAGGCTCAGTTCGCTGCTGTCGATCACTATTGAATCCGGGGAAATGGTCAGAGGGCTGGTTTGCCGTTCACTGTCCTGTCGATCACGTTCGGCGAGATCCTGGCGAAGCTCTTCGCGCGAGACATCGAGTCCGCGTTGCTGGTATTGACGAAATCGACGTTCGATACGGGCATCGAGGGAGGCCGACAGGAATATTTTGGCCGTGGCCAACGGAAACACCACGGTACCGATGTCCCGCCCCTCCATGACGACTCCGCCCAGGCGTCCCATGACCTTCTGGCGCTCCACCATATTCGCGCGCACGGCGGCGTGGCTGCTGACCCGCGAAACGGTGGCATCGACTTCCGGTGTGCGGATAGCCAGGGAGACATCCTTACCATTCCAGAAGACGCTGACCTCTCCCTTGGACGGTTTCAGCACCAGGTTGGCCGGAACGAGAATCGCGGCCAAGGCGTCTTCGTCCCCGGGGTCTATCCCTTTGCTCAGGGCGGCCTGGGTCAAGGCCCTGTACATGGCCCCGGAGTCGATGTACAACAGCCCGAAAATATCAGCCAGGGCCCGCGCGGTGGTGGATTTGCCGGACCCGGCCGGACCATCGATGGCGATGACCGCGGTGCGCGGCAACAAGGACGGGTCAAGTGGCGGGGAATCGCCGGTCAGGTCTACGGTCATATTAAAGATCCCTGTCCAAGGCACGGGCGACGGCGCGGCATGATTCGGCAAGGGCCGCGAACTGTTCGGGGCTGAGTGACTGGGCCCCATCGCTGAACGCCTGGTCGGGGGCAAAGTGGGTTTCGACCAGCAGACCATCAGCCCCGGCGGCGACCGCGGCCAGAGCCAGGGCGGTCACATACCGCGCATCCCCGGCCGCGTGGGTGGGGTCAACAATCACGGGCAGGTGAGTGATCTCCTTGAGGAAGACCACCGAACCAATATCCAGGGTGTTTCGTAGAGTGGGCTCGAAAGTTCGGATGCCCCGTTCACAAAAGACGAGATCGGAGCCCCCGGAAGCCAACACGTATTCGGCGGAGCTGAGCCATTCGGTGACGGTGGTCATCATGCCCCGCTTCAGCAGGACAGGCTTTCCACTGGCTCCGGCCTCCCGCAGAAGAGGAAAGTTTTGTATGTTGCGGCTGCCGATTTGAAGCATGTCCGCAGCCTCGGCAACCAGTTCCACGTCCCGGGGATCGAGAACCTCGGTCACGACAGGTAAACCGGAAGCCTTCCGCGCTTCGGCCAGGATTTCGAGCCCGGCGGCGCCAAGACCCTGGAAATCGTAGGGACTGGTGCGGGGTTTCCAGGCTCCACCCCGGAGCATTGAGCCCCCGGCGGCTGCCACATGGGCAGCGGTCCTGGTCATCTGATTGTTGTCTTCGACCGCGCAGGGGCCACCGATGAGAACAACCTTGCGGCCTCCGAACCTGACGTCTCCAATGGACACGACCGTGTTCGGCTGGCCGGACTTCCTGCTCGCCAGCGGGGCGGTTTTTGCAGGTTGCGGCGCTCCCATCAGGACATGATCTCCTTGAGTGCCTCGATGCACTTTTGATTCTCCGCGGGAAGTCCGATGCTGATTCGCAAGGCGCCCTCTCCCAGGCCGAAGGCGTGCATGGGTCTGACAATGACACCCCTTTGCAGCAGCGCTTCGGTAACTTTCCCGGCGTCTCCGGGGGTGCGGACCAGGATGAAATTGGTCTGGCTGGGAACGACCGCGAGGCCCAGGCCCGCCAATTCCGCTTCCATCCATTCCAGCTGTTCACGGTTTCGTTCGGCCCGGGCGGCAACTTCGTGCCAGTTGTCGATGCAGGCCATGGCCGCGGCCTGGCTCAGCATGTTGACGTTGAAAGGCTCACGGGTCTTGTGCAGTTCGGCGATCAGGTCCGGATGTCCCACACCGTAGCCGATTCTCAAGCCGGCCAATGAATGGATTTTACTGAAAGTCCTCAGAAGCACAAGGTTGGGGTGATCCTTGAGCATGGGCAGGGCCTGGGGATAATCCTTGGCCGACACATATTCGTAGTAGGCTTCATCGACGGCCACAATGACCGTTGGCGGAACGGCAGCCAGGAAAGTCCGGAATTCCTCGAGATTGTTGTAGGTGCCTGTTGGATTATTGGGGTTGCAGACGATGACCAGTTTGGTTTTTTCGTCAATCGCCTCGGCCATGCCTTCAAGATCGTGTTTGTCCCCAGTCGCCAGGGGCACAGGTCGTCCACACTCGAAATGCACCGCGGTGGTCAAGTGATAAACGATGAAGCTGTGATGGCTGAACACAACATTTTCCCCGGGGGAAACCAGGGCCCGGATGAGAATGTCGATGACCTCGTTGCTGCCGTTGCCGAAGATCAGGGAAGCGGAATCGACACCGAGGTGGGCGGCCAACTTCATTGTCAATTCGTGGCAGGCCGCGTCCGGATACCTGTTGATGTCCTTCATCGCCGTCTGGATGGCGGCGAGCACCGCGGGCAGCGGACCCTCGGGATTTTCATTGCTGGCCAGTTTGATGACTTTTTCCAGGCCGAGTTCCCGTTGGACTTCCTCGATGGGCCGTCCGGGGCTGTAGGGTCGGGTGGCAAGGATGCCGGGACGGAAAAGACTTTTGAAATCCATCGTCACTCCCCTTTGTTGCTATCGGCGAGACCGTTTCCGGTTTGTATCAGTACCGGCCAACAGTTCACGAAGACTCTCCACCTCATTGTGGGTCAGTCGACGGAAATCCCCGGCACGCAGATTGAAAAGCTTGATCGGACCGACGGCCGTACGGTGCAAGCGAAGGACCCGAAGTCCAACCGCCCGGAACATGCGGCGGATTTGTCGCCGACGTCCTTCATGGATTTCCATGATCCACTGACGAGTCGTTCCGCCGGGATTCAGCTTCAAACGGCAGGGTAAACAAGCTCGGCCGTCGATTTCAATGTTTCCCCGGGTCAGGCTCCTGACCTTTTCCGGGGCCAGATCCGCGTTGATTTCCAACTCGTAGGTCTTCCACAAGCCGGACTTGGGTCGGCAAAGAGCCTGGTTGAGTTCACCGTCATCAGTCCAAAGGAGCAATCCGGTGGTCTCCGAGTCAAGGCGGCCAACAGGCATAAATCGGTCCGGGATGTCTGAAGTCTGGCGGTAGGGAAGCAGTGATGGTTGTCCGCCCTGGGCGGCCAGGGTGGAAACAACACCGTGGGGCTTGTGGAAAGCGTAGACCCTGAAATCCTCCGGCAGGGAAACAGGCCTGCCGTCGACCGTTACTTCTTCAGTGCCGGTACTGACGCGGCGTCCCAGATCCACAACTTTTTGACCGTCGATGGCCACACGGCCTTCCCGCACAATATCCTCCACGGACCGACGGGAACCGAACCCGGCACGGGCGAGAAAGCGGTTCAGGCGCATTTCGGAATCAGACGTCACTGTTTTCCTTGGGAGCCGATTCCTCCGGGGTTTCTTCAGCACTAGCCGCTTCTGGCTCCTCCGAAACGGCGAAGTAGTCCTCCAGTTCACCATCCGTCAGGTCCCGGCCGACCTGGCTCGCGAATTCCTTCAATTCCTCCCGATCGTCCATGACGCCTTCGATATCGGGGAGGTCCGGCAGTTGTCCCAGACCCTTGAGCCCAAGGTGATTCAGGAATTCCCGGGTGGTGCCGTACAGCAGGGGGTTGCCCACCGCCTGGGAACGACCCACCACCGCGATGAGATTTCTTTCACTCAGCGTGCTGATGGCGCCACTGCTGTTGACGCCGCGGATGTCGTCAATCTCCAACCGAGTGATGGGTTGCCGGTAGGCGATGATCGCCAGAACTTCCAGACCGGCTTTCGAAAGGCGAGTGAAGCGACGTGTCTTGAGCATCTTCTCGACGATGGGGGAAAACTCGGGCTTGGTGGCGATTTGCCAACCACCGCCGAATTCCACAACCGTAAAGGCGTGGCCGGATTGTTCGTATTCTTCCTGAAGTTCTCCCACCGCGGTCTTGAATTCCGTGGTTTCAACCTCGGGAAATATCTTCTTCAACCGTGCAACAGTCAAAGGACTGTCGGTGGCGAAAAGCAGGGCTTCGAGTTCCCTTTTCAAGATTCATTCTCCCGTTCGTTCGGTGAGCGGTCCGGCAGATTTTCGGTGGCGTGAGTCTCGTCCAGGGTAATGAGTTCCACCTGATCGCCTACTTCTTCATCAACCCCGGGATGCTGGATCCAGATGGGGCTCCCGGATTCCGTCTGCATGAAAACCAGTCTCCCGCGTTTGACCATTTCCAGGATGGCGATGAAAGTGACGATGACCTCCATCTTGATGGAGTCGCCGGAAAACAACTCCTCGAAACGGACGGTCCCGCCTGAGCCGACCTTTTCCTCGATGAGGGACATCTTTTCCTCGACGGTGAACGCTTCGCGAACGACTTCGTGAACGGTGCGGGACTGCATCCGGTCGAAGATGCCGGCCAGGGCGGAGAGCAGGTCGAACATCTCGATACGCAGTTTGGGTTCGAGATCCAGGTCGCCGGTGAAAGGGAAGCGGGTCTGACGCGTATGGTAAGTGCGTCGTTCGGATTCCTGTTTCTGCAGTGACTCGGCGGCTTCCTTGAAACGGCGGTATTCGAGGAGTTTCCTCACCAGTTCGGCCCGCGGGTCCTCCTCTTCCCCTTCTTCCTCGTCACCGTGGGAAGGCATGAGCATCTTCATCTTGATGACCATGAGGGTGGCCGCCATGGCGATGAATTCCCCGGCTTCGTCCAGGCTGATGGTCTTGATAACCTCAATGTGCTGGATGAACTGATCGGTGATCCGGGCTATGGGGATGTCGTAGATGTCCACCTGTTCCCGGTCGATCAGATGGAGCAGCAGATCCATGGGGCCCTGAAATCCGGTCAGCTCGACCTGATAGGCTTCGCTGGTCCGGAAGTAATCCAACTCGGGGGGCAGGGAATCAAGGTTCCAGGTTTCCGGACCACCCTGTGGGGAGGAGGATTCCCCTCCACTTCCGGCGGGTACAGGTGTTTCTTCCCCGTCCTTTGTCACTTCATTTTCGGTGTGATCCACCATATTGAAAAATCCTCGTTCCATTCCTGATCAACCGATACCCATGGCGTCATGGACCGCGGCCATGGTGCGTGCTGCGACCGCGCCGGCGCGTTCGCAGCCTGCCCGGATTATCTCATCCAGTCGGGTGGGATTGTTTTCGAATTCCGCCCGTCGTTCGCGCAGGGGAGCGAAATGTTCGATGACCCCATCGGCGAGTTTCATTTTGCAGTCCACGCAGCCCCTGGCGGCGGTTCTGCACTCCCGGGCCGTCTCCTCCACCTCTTCGGGCATGAATTTCTGGTACCAGGTGTAGACTGCGCAGATTTCCGGATTGCCGGGATCCGTTTTGCGCAACCGGGCAGGATCCGTGAACGCCGGTTTGATCTTCTTGCGGATTTCCTCGGGCGATGCGGAAATCTCGATGGTATTGCCGAGTGATTTGCTCATGCGCTTGCCGTCTGTCCCGGGGAAACGCGCGAATTTGGTGACCAGTGGTTCCGGTTCGGGAAACACGTCACCGAAAATTCGGTTGAAGCGACGCGCCATTTCCCGGGTGAGTTCCAGATGGGGCAACTGGTCCTCGCCCACCGGCACCGCGTGGGCCTGGTACATGAGGATGTCCGCCGCCTGGAGCACCGGATAACCCAGGTGGCCATAGCTGATCTCGTTCCCCAGGTTCAAGTCGCGGATCTGTTCCTTGAAGGTGGGGTTCCGCTCCAGGCGTCCCATGCTGATCATCATGGACAGCAGCAGATAGAGTTCCGCGTGCTCCTTGATCTCGGACTGGATGAAAAGGATGGACTTTTCGGGGTCGAGCCCGGCGCCCAGCCAGTCCAGATACATCTGACGGCTGTTTTCCCTGATTTCAGGAACCTTGTCCAGTGCCGTGGTCAGGACATGCCAGTCGGCCACCATGAAATGGCAGGAATAATCCCCCTGCAGGCGGTTCCAGTTTTCCAGGGCACCCGTGTAGTTGCCCCAATGCAACCGTCCGGTGGGGCGCATACCACTTAGGATGATTTTCCCTGACCCGGGATTGCTGCTCGTTCCCTGATTCACTGCGAATGCCTTTCAGAAGCCGGAACTGCCATTAGCGCGGAAATGATCGGGAAACAGTACCATCGTGAAGTGCCCATGTCAAAGATCGCTCCTTACGTGTCCGGACCGCAAACCCGTCATTTTCGCCGGGCCCGGGGATGGGCTCCCAACCAGGCCTCGGTCAGCCAGGCACGGTCGATATGGGTGTAGATCTCCGTGGTTCCGATGTCGGCGTGGCCCAACAATTCCTGCACGACCCGCAGGTCCGCTCCCCCTTCCAGCAGATGGGTGGCGTAGGTGTGGCGCAGGGTATGGGGTGACAGGCTTTCGGGCAATCCGGCGGCGGCACCGGATTTCTTGATGAGGTTCCAGACAGAGACCCGGGACAGTCTGCCCCCACGCTGGTTCAAGAACAGGGCAGCATCGGGAGACTTGCCTGTCAGGTCGGAACGGCCAGCCCGCAAGTACAGTCCCACGGCTTCGAGGGCGGGTTCGCCGATCGGCACGAGGCGTTGCTTGCGTCCCTTGCCCCGGAGCAGGAGCGTGGCCTCGGATCGGTCCAGGTCGGTCACGTCCAGACCGCACAATTCGCTTACACGACATCCGCACCCGTAAAGGATCTCCAGGATGGAACGGTCACGAAGGTCCGCGGGCCGAGCACCGTCGACCGTCTCGATCAGCCTCTCGACCTGGTTGAGTGTCAACACCGCCGGCAGCTTTCGTCCCCGGCGCGGAGCGATGAGCGTGGTCGTGGGGTCAACGGATATCAGATTTTCGGCCAGGAGGAATTTGAAAAACGAACGCAAGGTGGACAGAAGCCGGGCGCGCGAGGAAGGCCCCAACTCTCCTGCTGATTCCATGAGGAATGAACGAAGATGATTATCGCGGAGGGATATGGGCGCCGAAATTCCTTCCGCTTCGGCCCAGCGACGAAGCCGGGCCAGATCGAAACGTGTGGCCTCGAGACTGGCCATCGCCAGGCCCTTCTCCGCCCCGCAGTGCGCCATGAAATTGTCCAAAGCCGGATCCCAACTCGCGTCGCTCATGATTTTGGTTCCGGGCGGTTGGCGAAAAATTCCCTGATGGCGACCACATCGTGCTTGTTTACGCCCCGCACTTCGGCCAGTTCAACTCCGGTGGCGGCGCGAATCCGGACCACTGAACCGAAATGATGCAACAGGGACAATTTCTTGATTTGACCAATCCCCGGGATGAGGTCCAGTTCACTGGCTGTGGTTTTCCGATCCCTCAGAAGGCGGTGGTAGGTGATTGCGAAACGATGGGCTTCGTCCCGAACCCTCTGCAAAAGCTTGAGTGCCTCGCTTCCGCGAGCCAGGTTCAGGGTGCCCCCTTCCCGATGGATGGTCTCTTCCCTTTTGGCCAAACCGATCAGTTGGGCTTCATGGAACCCGTATCCGGCAAGGACTTCCCTGGCCACACCGAGTTGCCCCGCGCCTCCATCTACAACGACCAGGTCCGCGGGTTTGATTTCCTTATCGACCAGGCGGCCGTAATACCTGGTCAGGACTTCCTTCATGCTGGCGAAATCATCCACTCCCCTGACGGTCTTGATACGAAAACGGCGATACCTGCTTTTCAGGGGCCAACCTCCCTTGAAGAAGACAAGTGAGGCCACCGTCTCCTTGCCCTGGAAGTTGGAGATGTCGAAGCATTCGATGGTCTCGGGCACCGAATGCAGGTCGAGGGCCTCCTGGAGTTGGATATCGCCCGGTGTCACCTTGCTCGGTTGGGCCAGGGCACGCTTGAGATTCACTTCCCGCAGCTTGAAGGCCGCGTTGGTGTGCGCCAGTTCCACCGCTTCCTTTTTTACTCCCCGCTTGGGATTCTTGAGGGTCACCTTCGCGTCCCGAAGGCTCATGAGCCATTCCTGCCACGAGTCGGGATGATCGACGGGATGTGACAGCAGGATCTCACCGGGAATGTCGCCGGCCCGGGGGTAGTACTCCCGCAGGAGTTGGGCCATGAAAGCGTCGAGACCCCGGTCCAGTTTATCCGCCATGAGGAAATGATGGGTGGTCAGGATATGGCCTCCCCGGACCCTCATAACCACACCGGAAGCGTCTTCCCCGTCCCGGGCGATCCCGATCAGATCGCAGTCCCCACGAATTCCCGAAACCGGTCGGCTGCGACTGGTTGTCCTGTCGAGCTTGGCGATGAGATCTCGAAGTTGGGCCGCTTTTTCGAAATTGAGCCGTGTTGAGCATTCCTCCATCTCGCTCCGAAGCTCTTCCAGAACCTCTTTCCCGGCACCGGACAGGAACCGGACCATGTTCTGGACCTTGCTCCGGTAACCTTCCTGGGTGTCATATCCGACACAGGGCGCGCTGCAGCGGCCGATTTGCCAGTCCAGGCAGGCCCTCTCGACGGTCTGGCCGGGAAGATCGAGATGGCAGGTGCGCACCTGGAAGGCCCCGGCGGCAAATTTCAACGTTTCCCGCATGGCGCCCACGTCGGTGAAAGGTCCGTAGTAGCGGGCGCCATCCTTGGTGATTCTGCGGACAACGGAAATTCGGGGATACGGCTCGTTCAGGGAAACCCTGATATAGGGGTACTGTTTATCATCCTTCAAACGGACATTGTACAGAGGCCGATATTCCTTGATCAGCTGGTTTTCAAGAACCAGGGCATCCGTGGGGGTGTCAGTGACGATGTAGTCAAAATCCCTGATTCTGCGCACCAGAGCATGGGTTTTCGCATCCTTGTCGCTTCCTGTGTGGAAATAAGACCGCACCCGCTGGTTCAGGTGGCTGGCCTTGCCCACATAGATGACTTTGCCCTGGTTGTTCTTGTGAAGATAGACTCCGGGGGCGTCAGGCAGCAGTTGAAGCTTGGCCTGTAGCTCTTTTGTGGACTTCGGTTCCCTTGACATGCCTGGCTTGTCCTGTTAAATTGCCCCGCCTGAATGTCTTTAACGGAGGTTTGAAAGTGCCCCATAACAAAAGTTGCAAGAAGCGGTTGCTCACCAGCCAGAAGCAGAATGAGCGTAACCGTCAGAACCGGACGATGATGCGCGCCAAAATCAAGGTCTACCGCGCCGGGATCGAGCAGACTCCCGCCGAGGAGAAAACCGCGTCCCTGACGGCAATGTACAGCCTGATCGATACCCAGGCTCGCAAAGGGCTCATGCCCAAGAAGCGCGCTGCCAGGCTGAAGAGCCGTATGGCCGCCGCCGCCGCTAAATAGCGCCCGGCATCATCTTCAGAAATCTTGAGGCCGGTTCGCTCAACGCGGGCCGGCCATTCCCTTTAGAACATCAACCAACCCATAAATTCCTGACGATCCGGTTTCGCGTCCCGCCACGAACCGTACCGCCGGCAGGATTCCGCGCAGGAATGCCTGTCGCGAATGGGCCCGATGGGTCAGGACGAGGGTTTCCTCCTGGTCACTGAAGGTCCAGGTGTGTTCCCCTATGACTCCCCCCAGGCGCTGGGAATGCGTGGGCGCCGGTTTCCCGCCCCGTATATCCGAGTACGCTTCGGACAGGGTCCTGGCGGTCCCGCTGGGTTTGTCCAGCTTGGTGACGTGATGGGTCTCAACCTGTTCTGCGTCGAAGCCCTGGGGCAAAGTGCGGGCCAATAGCTGCAGAAGCATCTGCAGAGCGGGGATTCCCACGCTGAAATTGGATGCATGGACGACGGGGAATTCGCGCGCGTAATCCTCGAGCTTTTCATGCTGGGCCCTGGAAAATCCAGTCGTCCCGATGACAAGAGGCGCCTTGAGCGTTCGGGCCTGATCCAGCAACCCGTCCAGCGCGCCGGCCAGGGAAAAATCGATGATCACTCCGCCGGATGGCAGTGCGCCGGACATTTCGTCCTGACCGATAAGGGCAAGATCAGGATGGAATGAGCCGCGCGTTGCGCTCCCCCCGGGTTCAGTGACCAACCCCGCCAGTTGCATGTCATCCGCCCCGGCCACCAGTTCGGTGATCAGGACACCCATCCTACCCTGCGCGCCGTGAACCGAAACCGGGATCACGCCTCGCCCTCCTGGTCACGGGCCATCAATTCCTTCAGGGTTCCCTCGTAGAACTGGACCAGGAAGGTCAGGCTGTGTTCGGTGACGGGCATGAGCGGCAATCGCAGATCACGGCGGCACAGTCCCGCCATGGAGAGCAGCTCCTTGACCGGCACGGGATTGCTTTCGACGAAACAGGCGGATGTGATGGGATCGAAGGCGCGGCTCATGGGCCAGGCCTGATTGATGTCCCCCTTGGCCCAGGCTTTCCAGAATCGCACCATGGCCCCGGGCAAAAGGTTACTGACCACACTGATGGCTCCGCGGCCGCCCAGTCCGAAGATCTGGAAATTCAGGCCGTCGTCCCCGGAAAAAACCTTCAGATCACAACGGCCGATGGCTTCCTCGATCTGGGGCAGGTTGCCGCTGGCTTCCTTCAGCGCCACGATATTCGGTTCCGCCCCCAGTTCGGCGGCGGTTTCGGGCAGGATATTCACGGCCGTGCGCCCGGGGACGTTGTACAAAACGATGGGGATGTCGACCCCCCGGGCCACCGTTCGATAGTGGGCGAGCAATCCGTGTTGCTGCGGTTTGTTGTAGTAGGGGGAGATGAGCATGGCCGCGTCGGCCCCCCATTCCTTGACTTGTCTGGTCAATTCCATCGTCAGTTCCGTGGAGTTGGATCCCGAGCCGGCCACCACCGCGCACTTCCCGGAGCACATTTCCACCGCCGCGCGGACCATCCATTCCCGATCCTTCAAGCTGAGGGTGGCTGCCTCACCGGTGCAACCGGCCGGCACGATACCCGCCACACCGGCGTCGATTTGCCGCTGAACAAGGACCCGCCAGGCTTTCTGGTCGAGTTTGGCGCCGACAAAAGGAGTCACAAGTGCTGTGTAGATCCCATCGGGCATTTCCCAGGTTTTGTTACTCATCGATCAAGACCTCTCCGTGATAACTGGTCACCGCGGGACCCCGCAGGCGGAGCTCATCGTTCTCCATGTCAATGCTCACGATCAACAGATCGCCGCCACGGGTTTGCAGAGTGACCGGACTGTCCGCCAAACCCAACCGGCACAGTACCACCGCCACGGCCGAGGCGCCAGTGCCGCAAGCCAGTGTCTCGGCTTCCACGCCTCGTTCGTAGGTGCGCATCTGGAAGCGTTCTGAATTTTCCACGCGGGTCACCCAATTCACATTTGTTCCCGCCGGTGAGAATTTACCGTGATGCCGGAGGCGCGAACCCCATTCGGTGACCGGGACCGATTCGATGTCGTCCACCGGAATAACGAGATGGGGAACTCCCGTGTCGCAGGAATGATGCGCGGGCCACAGGGTCTTTCCCACATCGATTTCGAGTTCGAGATCACGCCAGGGAGTCAACCTGACCTCGATGTCTTCGGGCCCGTGCCGGGTCCCGTCAAGGAGGCCTGCCTGTGTGTCGAACGTGCAACTATTCCGAACCAGGCCGAGGTGATGGGCGAAACTCACGCTGCATCGGGCACCGTTACCGCACATCTCGGCTTCACCGCCATCGGCGTTGTAATAAATCATGCGAAAGGATGAACCGGGCGACGATCCGGGCCCTATGATGATAAGGCCGTCAGCACCCACTCCGGTGCGTCTGTCGCATAGGGCGGCGATGCTGTCGGAACCCGGGACCAAACCATTCAGATCGCGGTGATCCATCATGATGAAATCATTGCCGGCGCCGTGCATTTTAAAGAAGGGAACCAGGCGGCTCATTTATCCTCCTCGGGCACGAACACGGAGTCGGCGGAAGCTGTTCCGTCTTCATCGAGACTGTCTGGAACGGCAGGTTCAGGTTCCGGCGGTGTCCAGGGGGTGATGGAATGCGCGAGGGCGGGTACTTCGAAATCCGTGTCCATCCCCGGAAGGACTTCCACACCTTCGACCATCAACCAGGGTTCCAGGAACCAGTTCTGGATCTCGACGGTATCGGCAACCGATGCCCGCAGGGAATCAGGAACAAAAACCAGGAGAGTGTCAGGTACACCGCTGAAGGTGGAATCCCCATCCACATCCACGAAAAAGACGATGCGGTTCCGTCCTGGCTTGACCTCGCCGATCACGCCCCCATCCATCGGATCGAGATCGAAGATGGGATTGGTGGAACCATCCTCGGGTGCGGGGACCCAGCCAGTGTCTTCTTCAGCCATGGCCATGGTCCAGGCCATGACCTTTTCCCCGTGCAAAGGGGTCTCGAAGGGTCCGACCAGAATCCGTCCGGGAGTGTTCCAGGCGTAAAGGGTGGTAACCCCGGTTGAAACCGAGGAGGTGTCCGCCGTCAAAGACAAGGTGTCGGGCAATAGCCTCTGAGCGTCCTTGTCACCGGGACGCAGATTATTGTCGGGATCGGTGTAGGCACGGAGCAGCCAGGGACCGCCGGGGGTTGGCAGCCAGTCGAACCTGAAGGCCCCCGTCTTATCCGTGGTGGTTCGCCGGAGCAGCGGCTGTTGAAAATATTCGATGGTGTCCGGTGGCACGTCGTAGAGTTCCACCACGCCGTTGGTCACCGCCGAGTCAGCCATGATAAGGACGCCGCCAATAGTGCCTGAAGGGATGGAATCACCGGTGGAAATGGGAAACCGCCGGCTCTGACGGCCCTTGACCTTGTGGGCGTCCCGCATACCGGAGGCCACCTCCACGACGATGACGGTATCCGGTGTCAGGGGATACTCGAGAATGACCTCGGCTTCGGTGGCTCCGCGCCATTTGGTCTGGCGAATCCGCTGATCGGGGAAAAAGAACAACCAGGACACCGCCGAGGTGCGGTCCATCTTTTCGGAAAAGGTCAAACGGATGGTTTTCAGTTCCCCGACCCCGACCGCTCCGGAATCGGGGGACATGAGTGCCAGGGTCGGCGGGGTCGTGTCGACAGGGCCGCCCGGAGGCGGTTCCACAACAGCGCAGGAAGCCGCCAGGACCAGACTGACCAAACATGCCAGCTTGATAGCCTGTCGGGAACCATTTTCCGCTGATCGCATGCCGGTCCGACGACTGATGGAGGACTCCTATCCGATGAGTGTCGCCATGATGGCGCGCTGGGCGTGCATTCTGTTTTCCGCTTCGTCGAAGACCACCGAATGGGGCCCGTCCATGACCTCGTCGGTTATTTCTTCACCGCGGTGGGCGGGTAGGCAATGCAGGACGATGTGGTCCTCGTGGGCGGACCCGAGAAGATTGCTGGTGATCTGGAAGGGCGCGAAATCCTTACGCCTCTTCACGGCCTCCTCCTCCTGACCCATGCTGTAGAAAGCGTCACTGTAGATGACATGGGCGCCTTCGACCGCCTCACGGGCATCATGGGTGATCATGAAGGACGCGCCCGCCGCCTCGGCTTTGCGCATGATTCCCTCGTCGGGAAGGTATCCTTCGGGGCAGGCCAGGATAAAATTGAAGGGGAACCGGATGGAGGCGTTCAACCAGCTGTTGGCCAGGTTGTTGCCGTCACCGATCATGACCACCGTCTTGCCGTCGATGGTTCCCAGATGTTCCTCCACGGTCATGATGTCAGCCATGACCTGGCAGGGATGGTTAAGATCGGTCAGGCCGTTGATGACCGGAACGGAGGAATATTTTGCCAGATCCAACACTTCCTGGTGGTCGAACCAGCGGATCATGATGCCGTCCGTGAACCGGCTCATGACCTTGGCCACGTCGTGAACGGATTCCCGCGTGCCCATTCCGATTTCCTTGTCGGTGATGAACAGGGTCTCGCCGCCGAGCTGCCGGAAGCCCACCTCGAAGCTGACGCGGGTCCGGAGACTGGGTTTGGCGAAAACACAGGCCAGAATGCGGTTGGGATGTGTGTGCGGCAGACGATGCTCGTGAACGAGGGGTTTCTGTTCCCGGGCCAGGGTCAAAATGGCCCTTAGGTCTTCGGTGCTGTAGTCATCGATGGCCAGGAAATCCTTCTTGTCAGCCAAGGCATTTACCTCCGGGGAGTGTGCGGGAAAACGTTTTATCGCGCCCGGTGAAAATAGCGCATCCGGTCCATGAGTCCACCAGTTTAGTCGTCGGTCACAGAATGTAACGGGACAGATCCTCATCATGGATGATGTCGGTCAATCGTTCACTGACGAAAGCGCGGTCCACTGTGACCGGACCCAATTGCTTGGCCGGTACATCGTACAGCATATCATCCAGAAGCTGGGCCATGATCGTCTGCAAACGCCGGGCGCCGATGTTTTCCATCCGTTTGTTCAACTCGGCGGCAAGCCGGGCCAGTTCTTCCAGTGCGTCAGGCGTGAAATCGACCGTGCAGTTGTCGACCGCCAGCATGGCGGTGTACTGGCGAATCAGTGACCCTTCGGTATCGCGCAGGATCTTGACGAAGTCTTCTTCCGTCAGGCTGTTCAACTCGACACGGATGGGGAAACGACCCTGCAGTTCGGGGATAAGGTCACTCGGTTTGCTCATGTGAAAAGCGCCGGCGGCCAGAAAGAGAACGTGGTCGGTCTTGACGGGACCGTATTTGGTGCTGACCGCGGAGCCCTCGACGATGGGCAAAAGATCCCGTTGAACGCCTTCGCGCGACACGTCGGGACCGCCGCCGTGTCCGCGGCTGCCGGCGATCTTGTCGATCTCATCCAGGAAGATGATGCCGCCGTTTTCAACCAGCTCTATCGCTTCGGCGACGATCTGGTCCATGTCCAGCCTCTTGTCCGCCTCCTGTTCACGCAGAAGGATTCTGGCCTTGGCCACGGAAACCTTCTTCTCGGTCTTTTGCTTGGGGAAAAGGTTCTTGAGGCTCTCCCCGAAGGAAGCGTCGAATTCCTCGCCAGCTGAAGTGAAGATATTGGCGATGGGCACCTTGGACTGCTCGCTGGTGACCGCGACTTCCTTGTCGTCCAGCACCCCTTCGTTGAGCTGTTTGCGAATTTTCTCTCGACTCCTTTCCCAACGGGCGGTCCTGTCGGGTTCGTTATCCATGCCCTCCAGGGAAGGAAAAAGGATATCCAGGAGATTGTCTTCGACAGCCTGATCGATTTCCTGGGCAAACCGCGCCTCGGACCCACGCCTGACCAGGGCGATGGCATTTTCCACCAGGTCACGCACCATGGAGTCGACATCCCGGCCCACATAGCCCTTTTCGGTGAATTTGGTGGCTTCGACCTTGAGGAAGGGCAAGTCGGCGATCTGGGACAGACGTCGGGCGATCTCGGTCTTGCCCACTCCGGTGGGCCCGATGAGGATGATATTGTTGGGCACGACTTCGCGCCGCATATCATCCGGCAGTTGCATGCGCCGCCACCGGTTGCGAAGGGCGATGGCCACGGCTTTCTTGGCATCACCCTGGCCGATTATGTACCGGTCCAGGAGCTCGACGATTTCCGGACAGGTCCACATGGGTTTGCTTTCAATCTGTTTGATCTTCAACGTCGTCACTTCCTTCAGGGCCTGATTCGGGTTCCAACTCGAGCAGGGTAATGTTGGTGTTGGTATAGATGCAGATCTCACCCGCGAGCAGGAGGGATTTGCGGCAGATGTCCGCCGAACAAAGGTCCGTGTTCTGCATCAGGGCCCGCCCGGCAGCCAGGGCGTAGGGTCCGCCGGAACCGATGGCCGTCAGATTATCGTCGCTTTCGATGATGTCGCCGTTGCCGGAAACCACGAAGATATCACCCTTGTCCATCACCACCATCATGGCCTCGAGTTTTCGCAGGATCTTGTCGCTCCGCCACTCACGGGCCAGCTCGACAGTGGCTCGTTTCAGATGCCCACGGTATCGCTCCAGATGGCCCTCGAATTTTTCAAAAAGGGAAAAGGCGTCAGCAGCCCCTCCGGCGAAACCCACCAGAACCTTGCCTCCGAAAAGTTTCCGCACCTTGACTGCCCCGTGTTTGACGGCAGTGTTGCCAAGGGTCACTTGACCGTCGCTTCCGATGGCTCCCTGTCCATCGCGCAGAACGGCCAGGACTGTCGTCGATCTCACAATCATTGTTGCTCCCCGAGGCTCAACGCCCCTGTTTGTTCTTCTTTTTAGCCCTGGGATGGGCCGCGGTGAATCCCTCCCGCAGCTTCCCCCGGTCCAGGTGAGTGTAGATCTGGGTGGTCGAGAGATTGCGGTGTCCCAGCAGCTCCTGCACCACCCTGATACCCGCGCCGCCGTCCAGAAGATGGGTGGCGAAGGAATGACGCAGTGTGTGGGGAGAAACCCCCGCCAACCCCGCCAGTTCCGTCGCGTATTTTTCCACGCGGCTTTGCACCGTACGATGCGCGATTCGTCTCCCCGGCCGTCCTATGAAGACAGGCCCTCCACAGTTCTCACCGCGGATCACTCCATCGACAAGATATTGCCAGACATCAGGTTCAAGCCTCTGTTCAAGGTAATCTCTCAGGGCCTCTTCCGCACAGCCGGCCAAAGGCAGAATACGCTCGCGGTTTCCCTTGCCCAGAACCTTCACCCGTCCGACGTCCAGATCTATGTCTCCCAGGGACAGACCCACCACTTCGGCCAGCCGCAGCCCCAGACCGTAGATCATTTCCAGAAGGGCCCGATCCCGCCTGCCGCGCTCAGTGGTCACATCGGGCAATTCCATGAGCAGGGTGGTCATTTCGATGTTCAGATCCCGGGGCAGGCGTTTCTCCCGTCCACCTCTGCCGGCAGTCAGATTCGCAGGCACGGAGGTGACAAGTCCTGTGGTCTGCAGATACCGATAAAAAGAGCGGATACCCGCCAGGTGGCGGTCCAGGGTGGTCAGACGCCGATCTTCGCGACGCAGCACCGCCAGATGCCCCCGAATGATACTCCGATGTCCATCCAGTTTGCTCCACTGTGTCCGGTCGGGTGGATCACCAAGGACCCCGAATTCGACGGCCGTGGCCAGAAAACCCGTGACGTCCCGGCCGTAGGCCTCAACGGTGCGCGGGCTCATACCCCGTTCCAGAGCAAGATATTCGAGATAGGGTTGGAGAGGATTGTCCGCCATGACCATCTCCACGTCCGTGTAAAGGGGCTGAATTCCAATCGAGGGAAATGTATCATCACCCAGGAGTTGCGGCAAGGAGACGGAGCACGGGTTCCCGGCAAAGCCACTCCGCAAGGGCAGCGACAGCGCGCTCGGACTTGGCGATTTTACGCTCTCTTTTTCCCCTGGTGGGTGTTACGAGATCGGGAACCAAGCCGAAATTCACATTCATGGGGGTCAGCTTTTCAGTGGTTTTGTCGAAAAGGAAATTCCTTAAAAGAGCGCCGGTCATGGATTCCAGGGGTAGGCCGGGCAGTTCGATATCATGAATTCTGGCGGCCAGGCGCCAAGCGGTGACCAGGCCGGAAGTCATGGATTCGACGTATCCCTCCACTCCTGTGATCTGGCCCGCGATCCACACATCGGGCCGGTCCTTCAAGGAAAAATCCCAGGAACTGCAACGGGGTGTGTCGAGGTAGAAGTTGCGGTGCATTTGCCCGTAACGAACGAATTCGGCATTGGCGAGACCGGGAATCATCCGGAAAACCCGTTTTTGTTCCCCGTATTTCAAACGGGTCTGGAATCCGACCAGACCGTACAGGGTCCCTTCCCGGTTTTCCTGACGCAATTGGATAACGGCGTGAGCGCGTTCCCCGGTGACCGGATCATGCAGCCCAACCGGACGCAGCGGGCCGAAGGCCAGGGACTTCGGTCCCGATGCCGCGATTTCCTCCAAAGGCTGACATCCTTCAAACAACTCATTGCGGTCGAAAGCATGGACATCGGCCTTTTCCGCCTCCATCAGGGCAGTGTAGAAGGATTCATAGGATGTCCGGTCGAGAGCGGAGTTGAGATAGTCGGCCTCCCCCCTGTCATAACGGGCTGCCCGGTAAAGGTTGTCGAGATCAAGGGAGTCCAAGGTAACGGTGGGCGCGATGGCGTCGAAGAAGTGGAGAGCCGGCTGCCCGGTGATTCTTCCGAGTTCCTCCACCAGAGCGGGACTGGTCAAGGGGCCGGTGGCCACCAGCCAATGTTCCCCGTCACGAAGAGGAAGTTCCGAGACTTCCTCTCGTGAAATCTCGATCATCGGCTCGTCGGCAATGCGGTCCGCAACCCTGGCGGAGAAATCATCCCGGTCCACAGCCAGCGCGGCGCCGGCAGGAACGGAGGTTTCCCGGGCGCACTCAAGCAGACGGCAGCCGAAAAGGTCGAGTTCATCCTTCAATAAACCCGAGCCAGTCGCGGGCGCCGTGCTTTTGAGTGAATTGCTGCAGACGATTTCCGCGAGTCCGTCCCCGCGGTGGGCCGGAGTCCGGACTTCAGGTCGCATTTCAATGAGTCGAACCCGAATGCCGAAGCGGGCCAGTTGGAGGGCGGCCTCGCAACCAGCCAAACCACCTCCCACGACGGTGACCGCGGGGAGCTCGACCGAGGGCATCAGGAATCGTCCGAGGAGACCGGCCCGGCTGAAGCTTTCTTTGTGGT